>JASJBU010000143.1 GCA_030066355.1 Gammaproteobacteria bacterium
CTCGGGGACAAGGTCCTCATCTACCATCTACGTGATGTGATCAAGACCCGTGAGGCGGAGGGGGTGGCCTTTCGTCTGCGGGTGCCCAGCCTGCAGATTGCCCTGGGGGAAAAGATCGCCCTGATCGGTGAGAGTGGCTGCGGCAAGAGCACCCTGCTCGACATGCTCTCCATGACCCTCAAGCCCAGCTCTATCGGCTCCTTCCGTTTTCGCCCCGAGCGGGGCGCCGACCCGGTGGACATCGCCGAGCTCTGGCGTCGCAAGCAGCTCAATCGGCTGGGCGATTTGCGCCGCTTGCGCATCGGCTATGTGATGCAGACCGGCGGACTGCTGCCCTATCTGACCGTGCGCGAGAACATGAACCTGTCCCGACGCATGTTGGATATGCCGGATGACGATCTGATCGAGGTACTGGCAGGGGATCTGGGCATCAAACGACACCTGGACAAACTGCCTCATCTGCTCTCGGTGGGGGAGCGGCAGCGCGTGGCGATCGGCAGAGCCCTGGCCCACCGGCCTTCTATCGTGATCGCCGATGAACCGACCGCCTCCCTCGACCCGATCGCAGCGGAACGCATCATGTCCCTGTTCATCGAGCTGGTGGATGAGCTGAATATCACGGTGATCCTCGCCAGCCATGCCTGGCGGCATATCAACCGGCTCGGTCTGCGCCACCTGTCACATCGAACTCAGCGGCACAAGGATGGCAGCATGACCGAAACCGTGGTGAAGGGTTGATGCTGAAGCGGGTCAGGAACCTATTCTGGCTGGCCAGCCGGGACTACCACAACGAGTGGCAGATGTCGGGCTTCTTCGTTCTGGCGCTGGCCGCTGTATTGGGACCCATGATGATCCTGTTCGGGCTCAAGGTCGGCATCATCGGCAGCATGCTCGACAACCTGATCGAAGACCCCCGCAACCAGGAGATCCGCCCTGTGGGTAGTGGCCGCTACGATGCGCCATGGATCGATAAGCTGCGCAGTCGCCCGGAAGTGGCCTTTATCATTCCCCGCACCCGGGCCATCGCCGCCACCATCCAGTTGAAAAGCACAGAAGCGAGCCGCATCCTGTCGGTGGAGATGATCCCGACCGCTCGGGGCGATCCCCTGTTGCCGGGGCGCGTCATCCCCGGGGAGCTGCAGCAACTCGTGCTCTCGGAAACGGCCGCGCAGAAACTCAATGTACAAAAGGGGGACCGTATCGGTGGCAGTCTCGCCCGGCGCTTCCAGGGCAGCAGTGAACGGGTACACCTCGACCTTGAGGTGACGGACATCGCTCCACCCGGCAGCTTCAGTCGGGACGGCGCCTTCGTATCATTGGCCCTGGTCGAAGCCGCAGAGGACTTTCGCGATGGGCGCGCCGTTCCCGAGCTGGGTTGGGAGGGCAGTCTGGCAGATGACAAGGATCGGACCTATCCCAGTTTTCGTCTTTACACCCGCTCTATCTACGATGTCTCGCCGATCAGCAAGGCCCTGGAAAAACTCGGTATCGAGGTGCGCACACGGGCTGCGGATATCGAAATCGTGCGTAACATGGACCGCAATCTGACGGCGGTCTTCTGGGTGATCGCAGTGATCGGCCTGCTGGGTTTCTCCTTTTCTCTGGGGGCCAGTTTGTGGGCGAATGTGGATCGAAAACGCAAGGAACTTAGCGTGCTGCGCCTGGTGGGCTTTCGCACCGGCGACATTGTCTGGTTTCCGGTGATCCAGTCTTTTTACACCGCCGTGCTGGGCTGGGTAACCGCCTCCCTGATCTATCTGGGCGTCTCCTTCATCATCAACAAGATGTTCGCCAAACAGTTGGAGCAGGGTGATCAGGTCTGCAGTCTGCTGCCCGAGCATTTCCTTATCGCCCTGGGGCTGACCCTCTTGTCCGCCTTTCTGGCGGCTGGTATGGCCGGTTATCGAGCGGCGCGCATCGAACCCTCGGAGGGCTTGCGCGAGATCTAGGGGAGGCTGAATATGTAGGTGGATCGACCAATGCTTGCTCAGACAACTGCTCCTGGTTCGTTCGATTTTCCACATCCCTGTGGGTCAGATGGGCGAACTGTCATCCGGCATCGCCCTCATCGTGATGACGTTCTCAGTGGTGCATGTCCGCCTCGACCTTGAAGGCGTTGAGCATGATGTCGCCCGCCACCTGCTGGGTCCCATGGGCCAGGGCATCGAAGATCTCCCGCTCGCTGTTCCCGACTGCCTTCAGCGTTTCAATCTCTTCCGCGGTCACGCGGTTAGAATCTTCGATGGCCCTGACAACAAAGCTCAGTAGCGCCTTCTCCTTCTCATCCAATGGAGCCCGGCTGGGGTCTTTTGCCACCTCATTAACCTGGTTCTGGCTCATCCCATGCATCTGGATCAACAGCCCTGCATTCAGCCCGATGCAGTATTCACAGGCCTGAGCCTCGGAGATTATCAGCCGAATCAGCGTCAGCATTTTTTGTGACAGGCTGGGGTGTTGAACCGCCTGCTTGATGCCGCTCCAGTGGCGTGACAGATGCTCGGGATTGATGCTGTCCAGTTTCATGGCGTTGGGCACGAAGCCGAACAGCTCGTTGATATCTGTGTAGATTTCCGCCAGCGCGCCTTGGGCGTCTTCCGGTTCGATGATACTGATCAAGGGCATGACTCTTCTCCTTGTTTCTGTGGTTGATTGTCATATGGACTCTATTAGATCCAACGTCTGGTTTGATTCATACGATTGCCATTGGCACCTGTATTGATCGTCATGGTTTGCTCCTCAGATTGACATTCATTGCGCACTCAAACGAACAGGTTGACATCGGAGCGCTGCGCGATCGGCAGAAAGCTGGCGGCGCCCACCCAGTCGGCGATGCCGTCCATAAACTCGTCGCGCTTCCAGTCGAACAAGTCCACGGTCATCTGACAGGCAATCAGCTTGACATCCGCCTCGACACACATGGCTCTGAGTTCATCGATGCTTGCCACGCCTTTCTCCCGCATACCCTTCTTCATCAGGCTGCTCGCTGCGTCCTGAAAGCCCGGCAGATTGGCCATCAGGCTGGTGGGGATTTTAAGCTCCTTGCCTCTGAGCCAGTCCGGCCCGTTGGGCAGCCTCATCGGCATGGCCGGGTTGCCCAGGGGCGTGACCTTCAGGTCCAGCTCCCGCTTCAACAGGGTCAGGCCGTAGAAGGTGAAAAAGATCGACACGTCCCAACCCAGCGCGGCGGCTGTGGAAGCAAGGATGAACGGTGGATAGGCCATGTCCAGGGTGCCCTTGGTGGCGATAATGGTCATGCTCGGCACATGGCACGCCTCACGTTCCGCCAGCTTTTTCTCGAAGCGTTGATCGAACCAGGCATCGAGTTCGGTGGGATTGGTCGCATTGGCACTGTTTATCGATTGCATGGTGTTACTCCTGCTCAGGCCTTGCGGATGAGAAAATGGAATTCACCGCCGTTTGCCGACGATTCCAGCAGTTCATTGCCGGTCTGCTGGCAGAACGATTCCATGTCTTTCACCGATCCCGGATCGGAAGCGAGCATCGTCAGAACCTTTCCAGGATTCAGCCCGGTCAATGCTTTCTTGGTTTTCAGAATCGGCAGAGGGCAGTTGAGTTCTCTGGCGTCGAGTGTGGCATTGGCACTTTGCATCGTCTTTCTCCTATAGTTGACCGGTCGGTAAAGACCGGAGGTAAAAATTTTTTATGTTCTGATCCGGATATCGGCCATGGCCGGCATCAGTTCCCGTACGACTTCAGGATCATTCCGGGTCTTGGCCAGCAGCATGATGCCTTCCGCATAGGCGAGCATCGCCTTGGCCGTGGTGGGAACGTCAATGTTATTCACCTCGCCGCAGGCGACGGCTGCTTCCAGGGTGTCCCGAATATGCGCTTCCATTTGACCTAACACCGTTGCCACCTTGTGCCGGAGTTTCTCGTCCTGAGTGCTCATCTCAGCGGCGATATTGCCGAACGGACAGCCGAGGGTGTGGCCGGTGACATCGGCGATCTCCTTCTGAAACCGATAGGCCAGCTCCGCGAGTCTACGCAATCGATTCAGTGGGGTGAGGCGCTCTGAAAAAGCCTCGGCGAAGATCTGCTCCTTGAATTCCAGGAAAAACTCGTCGAGTACCGCCAGGGTCAGCTCCTGCTTGGAAGGAAAGAAATGATAGAAACTACCCTTCTTTACCCCGGCAGAGTCACAGATCGCGGCAACCCCGACCTCGGAATAGCTGCGTGCATAGATCAGGTCACGGGCACTTCGCAGAATGCGTTGGCGAGTGTTGATGGCGGCGTTCATGGATCAGGATTATAGTTGACCGGTCGGTCTAGTCAAGTGCCTTTGTCAATGATCATCTCTGTCGGGGACCTGGCAAGTCAGCTACGACAACGGATCAAGCAATACCTCACCTGGCGGTTTCCGAGTGGTGGCTCGGTTCGACCTCACCCAAGGCATTGAAATCGTCCATTACACAATAGATGGCGGGGACCAGAAAAATCGCGGTCAGCGTGGCCGAGGTCAGACCGAAGGCCAGACTGGTAGCCAGGGGGATCAGGATCTGGGCCTGCAGGCTGGTTTCGGTGAGCAGCGGCATCAGACCGGCAATGGTGGTGATCGAGGTCAACAGGATCGGCCGGAAGCGCGCATGACCGGCCTGTTTGGCGGCGACTGGCACCGGTACGCCATGCGTCCGGGCGTCCCGAATGAACACCACCAGCAGGATCGAATCATTGACCACCACACCGAACAGGGAGGCCATGCCGATGATGCTCGGCAGGGTCAGGTCCAGACCCAAGGCCAGATGGCCGAAGACCACGCCGATCAGGGCGGTCGGGATTACCGACATGACGGTCACCGGTGCCAGGTAGCCACGGAACTGCAGGGCCAGCAATATGTATATACCGGCCATGCCGAGCAGTACGTTACGGACGATGGAAGCTCCGGTCTTGGCCGATTCCTTGCTCTGGCCCTGAATATCCACGCGCAGCCCCGGATATCTCTCCCGGAGTTTCGGGAACAGCTCCCGGCCGGCGAGGGTGAGAAGTTCCTGGGCGTTGGCAATCTCGCTTTGCACATCTCCCTGGATGGTCACGGCGCGTTCGCCGTCCACCCGGTTGATCCGTGCCCAGCCGCGGGACTCCCGGATGTCTACCGCGACATCCAGTGGGATCAGCGCGCCATCGCGGCCGACGATGCTGATCTGCGCCAGGTCACCGCTGTCGCCGCGGTTGCTGGCAATCAGACGCAGATCCACTTCGTAGGTCTCGGTGCCCACCGGAAACTCGTCCACCTTGATCCCCTGAAAAGCGGCACGCAACTGATTGGCCACCGTCTGCGCATCCAGCCCCAGCACACCGGCACTCTCCTTCAGATTGAACTGGTATTCCCGCTTGCCCGGGCGCAGGTCATCGTTCAGGTCCGTCACACCGGCATAGCTGCCCAGCCAATCCTGCACCTCGGCGGCCGCCGACTTGAGGTGATCCAGGTTGCTGCCGATGAGGCGGATATCCAGTTGGCGGCCGCCGGGTCCGATGGTCGGCTCGGTGAAGGTGATGGTGATGACATCCGCCAACCGGCCGGTATTTTCCCGCCAGATCTGGCGGAACTCCTCGATTGAGGCATCGCGCTCCTCGCCGCTGAGCAGGTCGGCGACGATGCGGGCCACGTGGGGCCCTGATTCATGGGCGTCGGGATTCTCACCGTAGATGACGGTGACATGTCTGACCAGGTCCTGCCCGCCCGGTTGTTGGGGTTTGTAATGTTGATTGGTCTGTTGCAGGGCGTCGGTGAGCTGTTTGACGACCGCCTCGGTGCGTGCCAACGGGGTGCCCTGAGGGAGTAGTACACGGGCCTCGACAATATCCCCCTCGATAGACGGAAAGCCGACGAACTTGAGCTTGCCGCCCACCGGCATGGCGATTGCCAGCATCAGCAGCAGGATGACGATGCCGAGGGTCAGGTAGCGGTAATCGATGGCAAATTCGAGCACAGGTCCGAAAAAGCGTTCGCGCAGTTTGTCGAAGCCGCGTTCGAAGGCCTGTCGGAAACGAGAATCCCGGCGGTTCTGCATGTGCTCGAGGGAATGACCAAGATGATTCGGCAGGATCAGAAAGGCTTCAATCAGACTCACCGAGAGAACCACCAGCAGCACCGTCGGGAGGACTCGTAGGATCTGTCCGATCTCGCCGCTGATGAAGGCCAGCGAGCCGAATACCAACACCGTGGTGGTGAAGGAGGAGGCGATGCCCGGCAGCACCTGTTTGACCCCGGTGACGGCGGCCTGCATGGGTTTGTCGCCGCGACCCAGGCGGGCCGCGATGTTTTCGGCGATGACGATGGCATCGTCCATCAACAAGCCGATGCCGATCAGCAGTCCCACCATGGAGATCATGTTGATGGTGATGCCGAGCAAGGGCAGGACGAACAGACCGCCCAGAAAGGATATCGGCAGACCCATGGTCACCCAGAAACTGTATCGCAGACTGAAGAACAACCAGAGCACCAGGAAGACCAGCACCAGGCCGGCGAGTCCGTTGCTCAGTAGCATATCGAGACGATCGCGGACGATCGAGGATCGGTCCTGCGTCAAGACCAGGCTGATCCCCGCCGGCGCCTGTGCCTGTTGCGTGCTGACAAAAGCGGCGATCTGATCATAGACGCTGAGAGTGTCCTGAGCGCTGGTTTTGGTGACATTGAGGATCGCGGCGCGCTTACCGTCGAACAGGATCTTGTTCTCGTCCCGTTCGAAGCGGTCACTGATACTGGCGATTTCTCCCAGCTTGATCGATGCCCCGGTCTGGCCGGAAATGACAACCAGATTCTGCAGGGCTGCAATGCTCTTGCGCTGATCGTTGAAGCGCAGCAGGATATCCTCCTGCGCGCCCTCCAATTGTCCGAGCGGTGTGCCGACGCTCTGCCGCTGCACCGCATCGGCGATATCCGCGGCCGACAGGCCGAACTGGCGAAGGCGCTGCACCGGTACCTCGATGCGCAGTTGGTGGTCGGAGAAGCCCTGAACCGTGACCTCTGCCACCTCGGCCGCCTGTTGCAGGCGCGCTTTGACTGTCTCGGCATAGGCCTTGAGGGTGACCGGATCGTCTGCGCCGGTGATGGCGATCGAGACCACCGCATCGGTGCGACCGAGCTCCTCGACGATCGGCAGTTCGGTTTCCGCGGGAAAGTCGTCGATCGCATCCACATTGGATTTTATGTCGTCGAGAAAACGCGCCATCTGAGTCCCTTCCCGTTTCACCAGGGTGGCAACCCCCTGGCCTTCACTGGATTCGCAGCGGCTCTCATCCAGCCCGACCACGCTCTCGGTGGCGTCCTCGAGGCGGCGGCAGATTGCGTCTTCCACCTCTGCAGCCGTGGCGCCTTTATAGATGACGCGTACTTCGACCTTGTCATTCTCGATCTCGGGAAAGGTCTCCCGCTGCAGACCCGGCAAGGCCACCAGACCGAGCAGGACGATGGCACCCATCAATAGGTTGGCGGCAGTCGGATGATGGGTGAACCAGGCAATCATTGCATGCCTCCCGCGGCTTGCAACAGCGCGGCTTGCAGCTCGGTGTCCGGCTGCGGCTCTAACCGCATGCCGGCCACGGCGGGTATCAGATCGGTGACCACCAATTGTTCACCGGCCTCGAGCCCCGACTGGATCACACTCAGGTTGCCCTGGTCGTAGAGGCGTTGCACCTCAGCGATCTTCAACCGCTGTTGCTCGTCCACCAGCAGGACCTTGCCCTCGCGAAGCGCACTGCGCGGGATGACGATCTGCCGGGGTTGAGTCCGGCCGCGCAGTTGCACGTCGACGAACATGCCTTTGGACAGAGGGGGGCGCCGGCCGGGAATGATCTTCTCGAAGGGTCTGTCGAGCGCGACCACCACACCGATGGTGCGGGTCTCGCTGTCGATCCGATCGGTAAAGCGGACGAATTCGGCCTCCCACTCGGCCTGGTGACCGCCCATATCCAGCCTGATGATGGGACGAAGATCGGCAAATTCGGCCAGACCATCGGCGAGCTGGGATGGATCGGGTGGCCCGTCACCTCGGCCCATGAACAGATGACGCAGGGATGACAGGGCCACCTGGGCCACCACTTCGACGCGGTCCACTCCGTCGCCCTCGAACAGCTTCTGGCCGGAGGTCACGTACTGATCGACCTCCATCGCCAGATTGGCGATGCGCAGATTGAACGGGGCCTGAATGCGGGTGTTTTCCAGATCCCGTTGCGCCTGCGCGAGTCTCGCTTCGATCACCCGGCGCTGGGTGGGGAGCAGGGCGAGGGTATTGCGCAGATTTTGCACATTGGTGCGGGAATTGAGCATGGAGCGTTCCGCCTCGTCGGCCTGACTGCGGGAGGTGGTGCCCTGATCGGCGAGTTTTTTCAGGCGTTCGGCCTCGCGGCTCGCCAGTTTCAGGTTGCGCTGCTCGATGGCCAACAGGTCTTCGGTGTTATCCTGCTGGACTTGGATCTCCGCCAGCTCGGCTTCGAGCTGGGCCAGGGTCAGTTCATAATCCACCGGGTCGATTCGGTAGAGCAGGCTGCTGGCCGAGATGATCTCACCGTCCCGCAGGCGTGGATGCATCTCGATCACCCGCCCGGTCACCTGCGCCACAGCGGTCCAGACCATGGCGGGTTGGACGACACCGTATCCCTCGGCGACCGGTTGCAGATCGACCTGTGGCACGCTGATGGTTCTGACGGCGCGCACGACCTCGGCGTTCTCGACCTTCACGGGGGGTTGTTTGTTGCCAGCCATGAACATCAGAACCAGTAAGCCGAGCACTATGGGGGGAATGATCCACAGCACGCGGAACCGATGTTTTTCAATCATGAGGGTTGTCCTTTTTAAGCCGCGAGTCGATGGCGGCGAGGGTGAGTCGGGTGATGAGCTCGGCGAGCTCATGGCTGTCCTGGGCATCAAAACGGTCATGCTGTAGACGCCGGAGTATGGTGGTTTGGGAGATACGAAAGACCATGATCTGCCCCATCAGGGCGTGGGTTATCAGCTTGATCTCGCGGGCTTCCGGGCGTTCACCCAGAATACCCGCGAGCAAACTGGCGTAGGTGATCTGCAAGGGTTCGATCAGCTCATGGTAGAGAATGTCGAAGGCCGCAGTGGGATCGTGCTGTTCTCGAAAGATAAAACCTGCGGCATCTGCACTCAGTTCACCCTGTAGGCTGTTATAGACCAGCAGTTGGATCAGTTCTCCGAGGAGTTTTCGGCAGGTGTCTGCCGGTGCTTTCACGGCCTTTGCTTGAATCTCGGACAAGCCTTCATGCATTGCATGGTGGATCGATTCTGCCAGAAATCTGGCGGTGGCGAGATACAACTGCTGCTTGCCACCAAAGTGATAGGAGATCGCTGAGATGTTGGCCTCCGCCTGCTCGACGATCGCCCGAGTGCTGACCGCTTGGTAGTCGTTGTGCCCGAAGGCCTTGAGGGAAGCCGCCAGGAGGCGCTCGCGAGTGGCGGCTTTCGGGTCGGTTGGCTGCAGTCTTCCCATCGGTGCTGATATCAGTGCGGGGTAGGTCGTTTTGGAATCAGACGAGAACAATTAAATCAAACGATTGATTGAAACGCAAAACGAAGCGTGACGGGCAGCTTCCCAGTTTCAGCAATGCATTTGCTCCAGGCGCCGCGCAAACCAACTGTTGATGAAATGGTTATGCCGGCCTTCCTGAGGTATTGGAAATCACGGTTTTCTGCCAGAATGGCCCGACCATAGAGTCAGGAGTATCGAACCATGTCAAAATTGCGAACTCAGGATAATGAGGATATCGCCCTCATCCCGCTCTGGGTATTCTTTGCCGCCGGGTCCAAGTGGATGGGAGGATTCGTCGGCGGTTGTCTCGGTTGGTATCTGACTCAGATGGTCACCTCGGACTCCGCGTGGCTGCATTGGATGACGGCTTCAATGGTCTTTATAGGCTGGTCTACCGGCACTTACCTGGATATCAACACCTATGTCAAAGAGAGGCTGATAAAGTAGCGGCATCTGCTGCGGAGACATCCTATCCTGGTGAATGCTCCTGTTGGTCTTGGATCATTCGGTGGCATGCCAATCATTAACCAAGGCAGCCGCTGTCTCACATCTGTACAAAGGATTATTGTCTGCACGTTCCAACTTCCTATGCGCCAGTACGTATGTAAACCACTAGAATATAAATAGGGACGGCAGTATCTGGACACCGCATTCTCTTGCCTTATCCAGGTTCACAAAAAGGCGATGAACGCATTATGGGAGTAGAGGGATGACAGGTCAGGCACTCGGATTGATGCTACTCGCACTCGTTGCCATGCTGGTATGCCCAACCAACGGTAACACTGAGATCGTGATGCCAGCCCAGGCTGCGGGGTTGGGTGCAGGAGGCGGAGGGCAAGGCGGACCGGGTGGCGACGGCGGCCCTGGAAAGCCCAATGGCGATGATACCGAACCCAGCTATGACCCTGCGACTACCGTGATAATCCACATACACGGCTATGATCCAGAGGGTTATCTGTCGGCGGGGACATTTGGAGAGGATGAATGGGACGATAACCTCCAGGTCCTGGCCGATATGTTGGATCAACCCACCTGGCTGGAAGATTCCACCGCACCCAATCAAATCGCCGCAACCACATACTACGGCAGCACCCCTCCTGAATATTACTCGCTGACAGATATCCTGGAGGATGCCGCGTATACCAGCATCCCCCAGTACGCCCTTCGTGTGGCAAAGTACATCATCCATGTGCTCGAGCGGGCCCCTGACGCAGAAGCGGTCAACCTGGTGTCAGTCAGCATGGGGACCGAAGTGGCCCGTTACCTGATCGAACACGACCTTGAAGGCCTCTCCAGCACCCGGAAGATTACCCGCTGGACCAGTGTTGTCGGTGTCACCATCGGTAACTGGGCGGCATCCAACGTACCTGATTATCTGATTGATCTTTTCGAGCAGGATTCTCCCGACATCCCGCGTATGGACTATGCCTGGATCGACGAAAGCATCTCTTCTCACACGGCACTCAACGGCCCCTACTATGAACACATGATCATCAATCAATGGATTGCGACCGATGATGATGGAGGCGCCTTGACGGTGCTGTCGGAAGGCGAGCCGAATGACGGGGTCAATCTTTGCGAGGATCAGTACTTCTGGAGTTCGAACACCACGCTTCTCGAGGGGATGATGCCGGGTCGTTCCTGGATACATACCTGCCATCGCTGTATCGCTGACTCCGATGCAGCCTTTGCCGGAGTCGCTGCCATGGCGCACAACAATGTCCGTGTCACGATTACCCTATCACGTGTGAAGGCCTTGGATATCCATGAGGGATGGCTGCAGGGCGATGGTGAGTTTGTCTTTGAATCCCGAGTCTACTCTCCGATGGCCATTACCCTGTATGGTGTGACCAACCCCATCAATGAATACCTGCTGAAAAGTGGCAACCCACCCATGCACAGATACGAAGAAGGCGAGACACGCTTCCCCAACACTATTATGTTTGATGGGATCATTCCACCTGGTGAGACTCGACTCGACGTAAACATTACCGGTTGGGAGCTAGACGACCATATTGAGTTCTACAATGTCTGGGAAGGTTGGAACGAAGAGGACTACGAGTTGGGCAACTTCGAGTTCATCGTCTCGACCAGCATGCCTGACACCTATACGCTATCAAACAGTAGTGTCGAACTCGACCTGACTGCAACCATTACCACCCTGTATTGATGTGTAGCTGATATATCACACAAAAGACTTGCACTCGCATCAGCCCAAACGATTCTTATCAGAAATGGGATTGCTGAATGGCTAATCAACGGAACCTACAACATTCCGTACAGACATCAATCTGCGCAGGTTACCTCGTGCATTATTCCGCTGACTGCTTCTTGTCAATCATCACCTCGCCGGTCTGCCAGGTCAGTCGAATGTCCCCGTAACGATCCGTTCTGTACAATCGGCTACAGTTGTCCTTGAGACGCTGCACTGTGGAGGCGTCGGGGTAGCCGCGAACATTCCCCGAGTTTACTGAAATGACACACACTTCGGGATTGACCGCCTGTAAGAAGGGTCGGTGGCTGCTATGCCGTGAACCATGATGCCCCGCAACGAGCAGTTCGATGTTTTTCGGCAGCGACTTGCCATTGGTTAACTGGCGCTCTACTTCAATGTCGACATCTCCCATCACGAGAGCGTTGGCAGATGCGTATTCAATGAGCAATACCAGGGAATTCCGGTTGAGATGCGTACCTTCCAGCCTTTCGGGCCACACTGGCATGATCTTTACACCCATCCAATCGAGACGTTCACGGACCGCTATCGCCTGTCTGTTAGGATCGGCCAGCAAGGCGTCCGCCGTCCAACGTACCATATCGATAGGTGAGACAAGTGCGGCAGGATCACCGTTGTCGTGGATGTATGCCGTGGGGAAGGCTTCGCGTATCCGAAAGTATCCGCTGGCGTGATCCGGGTGCAGATGTGTGAACATCAGGTGGTCGAGTTGCGTTACCCGGTATTGATCGAGCTTGTCCAGCAAGCTGCGGGCCGTACCGGCATGGCCTGTATCGATCAGGATGCCCCGGTTTTCCCGCTTGAGCAGTATGGCCTGACCTTCACCCACATCTAACACGACGATCTGCAAGGCATCCGCCGAGCAGGCAGCACTGTGGATCGACACCAGTAGCCAGAGAAAGATCTTATGCATCATGTACGCTGCTGTTCACTCATGGCCAGCAGGATGCCAATGCCGCTCGCGATAAAATTGAATACGACATCACGCACATCACCGACACGATCCGGAAGAAACCATTGAAACACTTCGTCCCCGATAGAAAAGAGGGTGCAGATGAGCAGGCCGCCAATTGGTGAGAAAAGTGTGACACCCAGGTAGCCCAGTGCACCGAAGAGGATGAAATGTATCCGCTCTTCGGTAATGGGTACGAAATGGATGATTGTGAGTAGCAGTGCGACGAGCAGTAAAAGTCGCCACCACAACCGTCGCAAATGACCGAGGTGTCTTGCACTGTAGGCCAGCCCGGTGATCGTCAGCAGTGCAACCACCAGCCAGCCGGTCTCCTCCCTGCCAAGGTTGTTCTCCAGCCAATGCTGTAAACGTCTGCCGGTGAAGGAGATCAATGGAATGGATATCACGCAAATCCAGAAAAGAACGCTTAACCCAGTATCGACAAGCTTGTTTTTTGGCTGGTTTGGCATGCTGGTATGACGATCTAGATGTGACAACTTTGTATCTCATATCATAACACCGTCAGTCGGAAAGTGATTGTGGCCGTGAGAAACCTTCCAATTATTTGCGCTGCGTACTTTGTCAGCGCACACTGGCCAAATCTGTATTAACAAAAAAATACCTTTGGTCAGTTATGACTGATCGGTGCCATGCGTTGATGGAATGTTCATGGAGGTCCATATGGTGTATCTGTTCGACAAGGATCTACACATTACCACCACTCTGGATGGCTGAGAGAAGTTAATAGATATTGGTTAATCCTTGTAGCCGTCACAAGTGATTATGTGGCTATCACCGAATGTTCGACAATGATCATTGTATAGAGAGACGGTGCTTGAGAAAACTAAGACGTTGAGGCGTTATTACAGTACGTCTCTTCAAGAAGCCGGATTTACGTTTGTAACCTAATCATTGTAGGCTAAGATCGTCAAGATAGTAGATGATTGGACCTCTGGTATCTAGCGTACCAAAGGCCCAGCCATGTACTTCGGATAAACTCAGTCCATCATTTGGTGCATCGTTACCAATTTCTTTTCTGAAGAACTCATTGAAGGGAATATTAATCAATTTCCAACCGGAAAAGTTATCAGTAAATGAGTGACTATAAACCTCGGCACCACCCGATTCCGAATTTGGATTGCGATTATCGAGTATCTCGATAAACAAGGCACTATTGCTATTCTGGCCATACAACCAAAAGCTGATCGACTTGAATCCTCGCCAGTCACGAGGTGTCCATACATCAACAGCTGCATTCTCGAAGTTGTGTATTATTCCACCCCAGGCGTTGATATCTAAATCCAGCTTCAGTACTTCATTGTTATCTGATTCTCCAGGGAGTTGTGGGTGATCAGAGGTTGTGGAAATTCTTACAATACTGTTGGTTGAGTCTGAAAAGGTAAAAAAACCAATTGGATTTCTGTCACTATCCCACCCATTGATCAAACCAGAGTTGAAATCATCAAAAACTCCCGCCCAGGCCTTTTGTGCATTGATTTGTGCCTTCATAGCAGTGCGTTCAGTATTCTTAACTTGATCAGATCGCGTGTAGACGAAAATCATTCCATGGTTATCCATAGTAAAGGTTTGATCTTTAATTATTCCCTTGGTTGTTCCGGCCCCTTTCCATTTCATGACTAGTTTGTCACCATTTCTAGTGAGAGTAGCGTTTACTTTGCGAGTTATTTTACCGCCAGATGGGGGGCTTATGGTCGACGAACTTTGGCAGGTTCCGTCTGGGCTTATAATGAGTCCCCCAGAGTAAACCTTAATTTCACCACCATGAGAAAAACTAGCAGGTAGTCTGACCCCATTGACAGAACTTAGCCTGTAGTATCCCGATATGTCATTAAAAAAAGATTTTTCATTCGAGCCGGTCGTAATAATTCTTGAGTCATTGTTTAAGGCATTACAACCGACTCGAATGAAAAATCTTTTTTTAATGACATATCGGGATACTACAGGCTAAGTTCTGTCAATGGGG
>JASJBU010000144.1 GCA_030066355.1 Gammaproteobacteria bacterium
AAAGGCAGGATCAGCTGATCCTGCCTTTTTGGTAGACTCCGGTTTTCAGTCCCTATTGCGGGTAACCATAGGGGTTATATCCCTGCTGATAGGGGTACTGTTGATAGGGATTGTATGCGGGGTAATTCGGGCCACCCCAGCTTGGATAGGCCGGTCTCTGCATCCTGGAATCCCACATCTCTCGACGTTTCTGCATCATCTCAACCATGGTCTTTCTCTCCGCCTCGGCGGACTTTCGCATGTCATCGAATTCCTTCAAGATGCGTGTTGCAGATTCGGAACGCTGTTGACTGTACGGCTTCTCGGTCGGGACCGGCGCCGCCGCTGGCTGCGCTGCTGTCTCTGCCGAGTCCGACACTTCGCTACCGCTTGCCGCTGTGCTGGTTGCCGGCACGGACTCGGGGGTCTCGACAGGACTCGGGGACGCTTCCGGGCTGGCGGGTTGCGGGGCCGGTTCGGCCGCAAGGTTGCGGCTTTCCGCGGCCTTCTCAGCGGCTGCCGTGGCGACTTCAGTCTCTACGGCAGCGGCAGGCTCAGGTGTTGGTTCGCTTGTGGCAGGTATTTCGCTGACCACCGGGGCGACGGCCTCAGTCTCGGTCTTCTCTGCGACGGCCGCGGCAGTCGCAGGCTCAGCAACGGGTTCTTCCACCGCCGCGGGAGCCGACGTGACGTCGGAGATGGCGGCCGGCACCACAACGCCCTCTGCGCGGTCGACGACGACCTCATGAGGGGTTGGTGTGGTTTTGCCTGCCGTCTCCGAGCCGGATACGTCGGAGGATTCAGCACTCGCGGCGGCTTGTACTGGTTCCGCCTCAGCCGTAGTCTCAGCACTCGTCGCTTGCGCCTCAAGCTCTGGGTTAACCGCTCCCGCATCTGTCGACACCACACGGCTCTCTTCCTGCCCAGCGGTGCCTGTTTCCGATCCCGGAGGGTGCTTTGCCAAGGACCTGATATAACTGAATCCGATGATTACGATGAGTAACCAGAAGATGACTTTTGGCACAAAGCCTGCTGAGCTACTGGATGTGGATGCCATGTTTTCGTCCTCTTTTTTGGTTTGGGCTTTAATAATCAATTCTGCCGTGACCATTGTCCCGTCACCGGCTGGATCTTGTCTATCCTTTGTTTTTTTGAACGTGTCTGCAGAGTTAGATTCTGTCGCTGAAGGCTCGCCTGATCGGGCGATGGCAGACTCCGGTTTTGGCGGTATCTGCAGCTTGGTGGCGGACTCGACCTCGGTTTGATCCGCCAGCAGCGACGGCTTTGCTTCAACTGCAGGCGCGTCGGGCGCTGCTGTTTGCGGCGATGGCTCTGGTTCGACCGTCTGCTGCGTATCGGTTGAAACCGTAGCGGCCCCGGACGGTTCCGGCTCGGTGGAATTCGGAATCGCTTTCTGCCTGTCGACATCGGCTACAGCGGGCGTGCTGGGTGCGACCTTTTGCTGACTGAGTGCCTGCTTTTTAGCGACTTTCTTTTTCGTCACTTTTTTCTTGGCAGCCTTCTTGGTGGCTTGCTTTTTTACCACCTTTTTCTTGGTCGCTTTTTTCTTGACGGTCTTTTTTTTGACAGCTCGCTTTTTGACGACCTTCTTTACCGGTTGATCATTGACCTGGTCATCGGATGCAGTGTCTTCACCGTGTTGTTGATGGTTTTTCTCAGATTCAACCACGACACAATCCCCATCTGAAGCATTTACACTGCATGAAGCCTAGCACACTGTCATTTTTATGCGCCCTGGCCCAGCCGATGAGGCATTCATATGGTGAACAGGGTCAATCAACCGGTTCGGTCAACCAACCGGCTATCCAGCTGAGACCGCCATCGCCAACCGACCCAAGGACCCGATACCATTCGTTACGCGCACCGACCGCTTTCAATACCGTCCCCTTTTCCGCGACGCCAATTTGTTTGAAACCGGTACCCGGACCGGAACGTAAGTTGGCCCGGTTCACTCTGACGCGAATTGGACGTCCCACCCAGGGCTTTCTGACCAGTTCCGGCATTAAGGCTTCCACTTCAGCAGCCCCCGCCAGCACCTTGGCGCGGATGATCTCACGGGCCTCCTCGTGTCCGCCATTTGCCGCCCGCAGATACCAGACCAGAGCCTGTTGCGGATCTGCCTTGATCCCATCGCCGTGAGTATAGGCCAGACCCAGGGCAAATTGTGCATCGACATGATCTTGAGCCGCGGCCTTGTTCCACCAGTGAATCGCTTGATTGATATCGACCTTCAGGCCGTTCCCGTTGGCATACAACCAACCGACATGATATGCCGCTTCGGCATGCCCTCGCATGGCCAAGGGTCGCCAGAGGCAGTAAGCCTCAGCAAAATCACCCCGTTCCAGGGATACCATACCTTGTTCGAAGGGGCCGGCAGTCACGGGCCGGTTGAAGGCAGCATATATCAGGAGAGCCATCAGCCAGCCTGGCCGCTTCAGCAGTCTCAAGACCTTGAGCAATGCGGGATGGGACATGGAAAGAGACTTCACGATGAAGCGGACTGCATGGTGAGAAAATTCGCAAGCAGGATTCTGACCGTTTCCATCCCAATCTTCAAATTTCTCTCGATATCGCTCATTCTGACGATCTGATCGTTGATGCCGGCTGCCCAGTTCGCCACAACGGCACAGGATGCGTAACAGATATCGAGCTCGCGGGCCAGGGAGGTCTCGGGCATACCGGTCATGCCGACGATATCGCAGCCGTCGTTCGCCAAGCGTTGCACCTCCATCGCAGTCTCAAGGCGTGGACCTTGTGTAGCGCCATAGGTTGCTGACTTGAAGACAGGCACTGGCATTTCAGTGCCCGCTTTGATCAACCGCTGACGGAGTCCCTCGCAATATGGATAGGTGAAATCGATATGTTTGACTTGACTCAGGTCTGAATCGAAATAGGTATGTTCCCTGCCGTAGGTGTAATCGATGATCTGATCCGGTATGACAATTCGTCCCGGGGCCATTTGATCAGTGATACCGCCAACGGCCGCCACTGCGATAATCGTATCGATACCGACGTGCTGTAGCGCCCAGAGATTCGCCCGATAGTTCACCCGATGCGGCGGAATGTTATGGGTAGAGCCATGCCGTGGTAAAAAGGCCACTTCACTCTCGGCTATTTTGCCGTATGTCAAAGCTGCAGAGGGCTCGCCGAATGGAGTGTGTATGACTTCCCGGTGAAGGATTGCCAAATCGGGGATCTTGTCCAACCCGGTTCCACCGATAATCGCCAGTTTTGTCATCTATCGCTTCCTGCTCATCAATCGCGGTAAGCTGATTCTATCCCTCATTATGCAGTTGGAAAATGATTTCGGTTGCATCTGCATCGTCTGTCAGCTATCGAGATGAGAAAAAAGCAACCCCCAGATGGGAAGATGATCGCGCACCATGAAAAAGGGGGCATCGGCCCCCTTGGTCAAGCGAATCCTGTGTCGGTGTCAGTTAACCGGTAGCAACCCGTGAGAAGACGCCAGACGATTCAAGCGTGGGAATCAGAATGGATTGTTCTCTTTCGATACGTTCTTCGATCATATCGAAGATTTCAAAGGTCTCCGCGACAAAGTCCTTGGTAAAATTGAAATCGCAGTCCTTCAACCACTTGTTGTAGTAGTCGTCATATTGTTTGCGCATGGGCTTTTGGCCATTCAAAAAACCCCAGGCCATGGATTTGAGTTTGGGATCTTCGTGTATCAGAAGACCCGGATAGATCTCCTGATCCTGTGATGTCATGTGCTTTTTCATCCGATCCGCAAGCTCACAGAGTAACCGATGGGTGGTCATGGCGTTGGGCCGGATTTTCAGCTGCTCTTCGGTCATCATGGCCCTCAGGTCATTGATCATGTCCTGCATTTCGCCATGACTTCCTTTCATACTATCTAAGGTGCTCACTACTGAATCCTCCTAAGGGATCATGCTTCCCAACAATAAATCATGCTGAGTAAAAACCGCCAATTGGGCAAAAAAAAAAGATTCCCTGGTCTTTGGACAGGTTAATCACACTGTAAACAATAGTGGACCAATTTCAGTGAAATAACAATAGGTACTTAATTTTATTAGTATTTTTGAATACTCTATCAGGTACATCCCTTATGCTGACACTCAAATTTAAGGGATTTCCCGCCAATCTGTTAAGTATTCACTGCAAATATCCCGGCTATATTTCTCAAATAGCCTTTGTAATTCATCCCAAATCCAAAAACATAGCTGTCATCCACCTCCAGGCCAACGAAATCAGCGATGAACCCATTTCCTCTCTTATGGCGCTTTTCAACCAGGACTGCCGTATAGACCGCTCGTGCACCCGCTTCTCGACAGGCAGCAACAATCCCCGCCAAAGTGAACCCTTCGTCCAGGATGTCATCAACGACCAGGATGGTCTCACCCGCCAGGGAGATGCTTGGTTTGCCGATCCACTCGAGCTCCCGGCCCGAGGTCTCGCCCCGATAGCGTGAGGCATGGATGTAGTCGTAGCGAAGCGGGAACCTGAGCCTCGTCAACAGATGCCCCATAGGGATCAAGGCTCCATTGAGCACACAAAGCAGGATAGGATTCTCTGCAGAGAGCCTGGCGCTGATCTCAGATGCCATGATATCCAGCGCCTGCTCGACCTCACTCTGGGTATAGAGCCTGGTCGCTGCAGCCAAGACCCGTTCAGCTTCTGCGGAAGTCATCTTACCTTCTCATTCCAAATCCAGATCGAGCGACACCTGTTGGTCGGACGCTGCCAAAGCCGTCACCGCCTCCCCCCAACGGGGATCCAGGTGCAGATTCTGGCGGCTGACCTGCCCCCGGCCATGCATTCTCATGAGTCGCACATGAGCCGCCGGATCATTGTAGTCACTGAGGGCCTCGAGTACATTTTCTGCGGCGCGACGCTTGTTACAGACCAGAACCATGTCACAACCGGCATCCAACGCCGCCAATGCCCGTTCGGCATAACTCCCGGCCTCCTCTGCGGCGGTCATGCTGAGATCATCGCTGAAGATGACACCTTGAAAACCCAGCCTTTCACGCAGTACCTGCTTGAGCCAGAACTGGGAAAAACCGGCGAGTTGCCGATCCATTCGCTGGTAGATCACATGCGCCGGCATGATCGCCTCTATGCCATCGTGGATCATGCGCTCGAAAGGCCTGAGATCCTCCATCAAAAGATCCTCATAACGCCTTGTATCGACAGGCAATGCCAGATGTGAATCGGCCTCCACCCCGCCATGTCCGGGAAAATGTTTGCCGACGGCCGCCATGCCTGCGGCATGCACCCCCTGCATCCAGGCATGCGCGAGTTTCGCGACCGTTTCCGGTTGGGCTGCGAAGGCCCGGTCGCCGATGACCCGGCTGATACCGATCCCAAGATCCAAAACCGGCGCAAAACTGAAGTCCACCCCGCAGACCAACAACTCGGCCGCCATCAGCCAGCCCCCCTGTTCGGCCAGCCGCATGCCTTTATCAGGGCGTTTCGCAAACTGTTCCCCGTACCACGCGGCGGCAGGCAGCAGAGTGAAGCCATCCTTGAAACGTTGTACCCGACCCCCTTCATGATCCACCGAGATGAGCAGGTGGGGGTTTCTGCAGGCGTGGATCTCTGCGCAAAGCTGGGTCAGCTGATCCCGGTTCTGATAATTACGGGAGAACAGAATCACCCCACCGGTGGCGGGATGCTTCAGCAACTCGCCCTCTACCTGGGAGAGGCGGGTCCCCTCCAGATCGATCATTACCGGACCAAGGCTCATATTGTTTGACTGACGATTCCCCTTCAATTTTCACCCCAGTATGCCGTAAAGCTCGGTAGTGGAAAACAACGGCTGTGTATTCAGCCAGGTATTGACTCACTCGAAACCTAACCCATCATATTGTCAGGAACCCAAGCCATGCATCTGACCCTGATTGCCAGCCTCCTTCTATTCTTTTGCTCCACAGCGAGCTACGCGGAAGACAAGGAGGACGGCGTTCCGACCATCAGCTACTATGAAATCAAACCTTCACTGGTGGCCAATCTGGCCAGTGGCGGTAAATACATCCGTACGGACATTCAGGTCATGACCCGGGATGAGACTTACAAAGAGAGTCTCGAATTACACGGGCCAGCGATCCGCCACACCCTGCTGCTGCTGCTCTCCGAACAGGATGGACGCACCATCAAGACCCCCGAGGGTAAAGAAGCCCTGAGACAGGAGGCGTTGACTCAGGTCAGTCAAGTCATGAAGGATCTGAGTGGCAAGGACAGCCTGCAGGAACTCTTCTTTACGACCTTTTTCGTGCAGTAAGCCGGATGTCCAGGCGGTCACGCAATCGATCTCCCAACAGATTCAGCGAGAAGACGACCAACAGTATTGTACAGCCCGGCGCCAGCACCATATGCGGCGCCATCAGCATATAGCTCGCCCCGTCACGGATCATACTGCCCCAGGAGGCTGCCGGCGGTTGAATGCCCAGACCCAGAAAGGACAGTCCTGCTTCCGCGATGACCGCTCCGGCCACCCCGAAGGTCGCCTCCACGATCAGCGGCGCGGCGATCAGCGGCAACAGGTGACGTAACAGAATACGCCAATGACCGCTGCCCAAAGCGATGGCCGCGCTGACGTGATCACGCTGCTTGAGGGCCAGCGTCTGAGCCCTTGCCAGCCGCGCATATCCTACCCAACCCACCACCGACAAGGCGATGATCAGGTTGTCCAGGCCGGGCCCCATGATCCCCGCCAGGGCGATCGCCAAGAGAATTCCGGGAAAGGCCAAAAAGACCTCGATGAGCCTGACGATGAGAAGGTCGATCCAGCCGCCCCGATAACCGGCGATCAGTCCCAGCAATGACCCGATCACCGAGGTCACCGCAACCACCCCGAACGCCACTAAAAAAGAGGTCTGGGCACCGACGATGAGCCGCTCCAGGAGCGGCCGTCCCAAATCATCGAATCCCAACAGACCGAGTTCGCTCGGAGGCGCGAGGATGCGTTGCAGGTCGATCGTGTTTGCCCCGGCGGCGAACCCACCCCCGAACAGAGCGGCCAGTGCCCAGAGCAACAGAATGAACATGGACAACCCACGCAGCATCAATCCAACCCCTGGCGGATCCGCGGATCGAGCACGCCGTAAGCCAGATCTGTGAGGGTATTCACCAGCACATAGACCAGGCTCACGAATAACACACAGCCCTGCACTACCGGGTAGTCCCGTTTCTGAATCGCCTCGATCAACAGGGAACCGACCCCCGGCCAATCGAAGACGATCTCGGTCACGACCGCACCGCCCAGCAAGGCGCCAAGCTGCAGCCCGAGCAGAGTTACCACCGGCAGCCAGGCATTACGCATGGCATGTCGCCAGACCACGCGCGGTTCATCCAGTCCCTTGGCCCTGGCGGTTCGCACATAGTCCTCACCCAGCACCTCCAACAGGCTGCTTCTGACCATCCTGGCGAGGATCGCCGCGAATCCAGTCCCCAAAGTAATGGCGGGCAGAATGATGCTGCCGCTCGCTTCTCTGCCGCTGACCGGCGTCCAACCCAGCCACAGCGAGAAGACCAGGACCAATACCGGTCCGAGCCAGAAATTGGGGATGGACAATCCCACCAGGGAGAAGCTCATTGCCCCCCAATCCCAGGCCTCACCACGTCTGACCGCGGCCAGCAACCCGAGGGGGATAGCGATCAGCAAGGCGCAGACCGTGGCGGCGAGTGCCAGCTGCAGGGTGGCGGGGATGCGCGCTGCCAACAGTTCGCTGACCGGCTGCCTGCTGTAAATGGAACTGCCCAGGTCGAGCCTCGCCAGACCACTGAAATAATCCAGCAACTGCCGGCCCAGGGCCTGATCGAGTCCCAGCGCGGTGCGCAGGGCCTCCCGGTCCGCCGGCCTGGCGGACTCCCCCAGCATCACATCCACCGGATCGCCCGGCACCAGGTGGATCAGCAGAAAGACCACCAAGGCGACCCCGACGACTACCAGCAAGGCGCTGAACAGCCGGGTGAGCAGGTAGTCAATCATCGGATCTCCACCAACATGCCGTTTTTGACCCGATCGAAGAGTTGCAGCAAATCCCGGTTCCGCATACGGATACAGCCATGCGAGCAGGGGATCCCCATGGGTTCCCTGTCCGGGCAGCCGTGGATGTAAATGAAGCGCCGCAGGGTATCCACCTGTCCGCCTCGGTTGCGTCCCGGCTCGATGCCTGTCAGCCAGAGTATCCTGGTCAATATCCAGTCCCGCTCGGGTTGTTGCCCTGCAAGCTTCGGAGAAAACACCTCACCACTCGGCCTGCGAGCAATAAAGACTGTATTTTCAGGGCAATGAGCACCAATCTTTATACGTATTCTATGGTTCCCCCGAGGGGTACAACCACTGCCATATTGCTCGCCTGCCCCGTTCAGGGCGGTGGAAACCGGAAACCGAAGCAGCTCCCTGCCCTGCTCATACAGGCTGAGGCGCTGTTTGGAGAGATCAATCAGCAGCATCCGCCAGCTCCGCTGAAGAAATTCTCGAATGCATCAATTCCACCGTCTCCAAGCCGTCGTAGTTGCCGTCCGGCCTGAGCCGATAACCTTCAACCTCCTGGCGGCTGACCGCCAGTTGGTCTTCATACCATAAGGGGACATAAGGTAGATCCTCATGCAGTCTCTGTTGGATATGCCGATAGCTGACGGCCAGCTCCGCCAGGGACTCCTGGGATTCGGCCTGCAGCAGCAACTCATCAACCAAAGGACTCGTATAACGCCCCCGATTAGCCCCCGCCGGGGGCACGTGATCCGAGGCGAAGATATAACGAAAGCTGTCGGGGGTGCGTAATCCCACCCAGGTCAGGCTATAGAGCTGGAAGCGCCCGGCCTTGATGTCGCCAAAAAAGGTGCCCCAGTCGTAGCTGCGCAGATCGAGCTCGATGCCGACCGCCTGCAACTGGCTTTGAATGATGGTCGCGAGCCGGATGCGGAATGGATCGCTGGAGGTCTTGTAGGTCAGCTTCAAGGGATTCCCCGGACCGTAACCCGCCCGCCCCAACAAGGCCTTTGCACGCTCCGGGTCGTAGGGGATGGGTGGCAGATCCACAGCGCCTGCCCAATGCTCCGGCGGAAACAGCGCTTCGGCGGTGCGTGCCGCTCGGTTCATTACCAGACGGATGATGGCTTGCCGGTCGATCGCATGAGCGATTGCCCTACGCACCAAGGGATTGCCGGTCGCCGCATCATCCATATTGAATCCGATATATGAGAAATTATTTCCAACCATTTGTTTTAACTGGATTCCGTCTCTTGACTTCAGATAGCCCACCAATTCAGGGGAGAGGTCGTTCTGTAACAGGTGTATCTCTCCCCGCAATAGTTTGAGGACCCTCACCGTAGGGTTTTTCACTTCCACCAGTTCAATCAACTGGTGATCAATCAACCTTTCCAGCCGCAGACGTCCTGGCACTGACCGGTCCACGATTCTAAAGCCGCCACTACCCACCGGATGACTCTCGAAGGGATGTGACTCGGCGATCAGCTTGGCAGGCAGGATCTCCAGCGCCAGATAGGCCGGAAACAAGGGGTCGGTACGCTGCAGGTAAAAGTCGATCTGCTCTTCGTTGACCTGCTCGACCTGCTCGATCAAGGTCAGGGTGGAGCGATGCGGTGAGGCATTGGCAGGATCGAGGACGAAGCGATAGGTGGCGACCACGTCCGCGGCGGTCAGCGGTTGACCGTTGCTGAATACCTGCCGCGGCCGGGTCAAGCGAAACCGATAGTGGGTTCCGCTGATACGTCGCCAATCGGCTATACCGGGTACCGGCATGCTCCGGGCGTCGAACTCCACCAGACGCTGGTAGAGCAGCCGGTTGATACGGGCGGAAGTGGCGTCGGTGGCGAAGCGGGGGTCGAGATTCAAGGGTGCCGTCGCAAGCCCCATACGAATCACCCGGTCGTCGAGTACCTCACCACAGGCGGTCAGTAACAGCCAGGCCAGAAACAGCAAGGGCACCCGTATGGCCGAGCGACTACCAGTCACAATAGGGGTGCTTGACCAGGCTGGCGTTGTAATACTTGGGATCCGAGGAGACCTCCTCACCGACCCACTCCGGCAATTCAAACACCTCACCCTCTGACAGCAATTCAACCTCTGCGACCACCAAACCGGCGTTGTCACCGCGAAACTGATCCAGGTCCCAGAGGTGATCTCCACAGCGTACCTTATACCGCACTTTGTCGATCACCGAACCCGAGGTCAGATTCGCCAACATCTCCTCAGCATCCCGCCGGGGAATCTCATACTCATACTCCGATCGTCTGATACCCAAGGTGGCACTCTTGATGTTCAGATGGGCCTGGCCATTGGCGATCCGGACGCGGATGCTGGCATTCGGGAGTGTTGCCAGATAAGCCTGCTGCATAACCGACTCCGATTCCACGAATGACTTCCATTTATCATTTATTACTAGATACTTACGCTCTATTTCTACAGCCATTTATCATCTCTTGTTTTATATCTGCACAGCGCACCTTTCACGCAGCACGCCGCATCCTATCGAATCTTTAAACCTTTTCGAACAGGGCCATCGACTCCACATGGGCGGTGTGGGGGAACATGTCCATGATCCCGGCGCTGAACAGCCGATAGCCCAGCTCATGCACCAGGATGCCCGCATCCCTCGCCAGGGTGCCTGGGTAACAGGAGATATAGACCAGCCGTTCCGCGCCGAGCCGGGGCAGATGCCCCAATACCTCTTGCGCACCGCTACGCGGTGGATCGAGCAGCACCTTGTTGAAGCGGTCCTGCAGCCAGGGCTCGTTCTCAAGAGTCTCGTACAGATTGGCGGTGAAGAAACGCACATTGTTGATGTGATTCAACTGCGCATTCGCCCGCGCGCGCGCGACCAGACCGCTGTCTCCTTCCACCCCGGTAACCTCTCCCGCCTGACGTGCCAGCGGAAGGGTGAAATTGCCCAGGCCGCAGAACAGATCGAGCACCCGGTCTACCGGTTCCAGCTCCAGCATCTCCACGGCCTGGCGGACCATCTGCCGGTTGATGTCGGTATTCACCTGAGTGAAGTCATTGGGCAGGAAACGCAGGGTGAGGTCAAAATCCGGAAGCTGATAGAAAAGCTCCAAGGGCTCTCCGCTGACCGGCCGGACCGTCTCCAGCCCCCCATCCTGTTGATAGATCGCCACATCGTGCTGTGCTCCAAACCCCGCCAATTTCTGCAGATCCTCTGCACTGGGCTCCTGCAACAGCCGGAAGATCAGCACACAGACCGAATCACCCATGGCCATCTCGATCTGCGGGATCTTGTGCCGAATCGAAAGACCGTCGATCAACTGGCTCAACGCGGGCAGCAGTTCACCGACTCTGGGGTGGAGGATATGACAGGTATCGATATTCGCCACGAAGGAGGAGCCTCGCTCCCGAAAACCGACCAGAGTCCCCCCCTTTTTTGGTACATAACGTACGCCAAGCCGAGCCTTGCGGCGATAGCCCCAAGCAGATTCACTCAACAGGGGTGAGAGGATCTCAACGGGTTCCACCCGGCCGATACGTTGCAGGGTATCCAGCATGGCCTGCTGCTTAGAGACCACCTGGGCCTCTGGGTCCTGATGCTGCAAGCTGCAACCACCACAGATGCCGAATTGACTACAGCGAGCTTCGACCCGCTGTGGTGACGCCTCCAGGACCTCCACCGTTCGGCCCTCATCATATTTTCGTTGCCGGCTCGTATAGACAAAACGCACCCGCTCCCGGGGCAATGAACCATAGACAAAGGTCGCCTTGCCATCCACATGGGCCACCCCTTTGCCGTCGTGGGTCAGTGATTCTACCTCCGTCTCGACGGAATCTTTGGGTAAGGGTTTGCGACGGGAACGCCCCATAGGCAGATCACCTCTCGATCAATGTTCAACGAGAGGCGATTCTACCTCATACCCGGCAATATTCCCGCCCCGCAGTTGCGCAGCGCTTACTTCTGTACCCAGGCACCCTTTTCGTTCTGATACCACCATCCCTGCTGTGCATTATTGACCCAGGTCTTGCCGAAAGTCGCTCGGATATCCTTTTCCCACTCAGGGTGTCCATTGGCCCTGGCGATTTCCTGGTAGAGTTGATTGCGGTCTGTGTTCTCCGCATTCACCAGATTCTTCAGTTGCCCCCGTTGCTTGAGCGGGACGGCTGAGAGTTCCCGGACACCCACCATGGCATCCTGAGTAAAACCGATCGCACCGCTTTTATAGAAACCCTTCAACGAGGCGTGACGCTTCTTCATGGCGGCCTGCAGTTTGCGTACCGCCGGACTGCTCACATCGAACTTGGGTTGGCCGGCTGCCTGAGCAGCGGGTATCAACACATTCAACGGATTGAAAACATAACCTGATTCGATCTCCAGGGCTCGCCGCGACTGCTCAGGGGTTGCGGGTGCGGATTGGTCTTGTTCCTCACTCAAGATGTCATCCACGATCTTTTCCGCCGCCTCCCTGGCTTCTGCCGCCGGAAAGTAGATATTGATGGTCACGCAGGCCGTCAAGATAATCAGTCCTGCGAAAAAAGCGATGAATTTGACCCGGCTCATGATTGACTCCTGTAGTGATTGCTGACGGGGTTTCGATACATTCGGACCTATTTATTTCATGAATAGTTTCAACCTCGGCGATCCCATGGAAATACGACAAGGGATCAGTTCTTTTGGGCGTATCCGCAAGACGCATTTATACGGAACGATACTGATTCACAAACTCGATTAACTTTAGATGCAGTCAAAGCCATGCATG
Organism: Gammaproteobacteria bacterium; assembly: GCA_030066355.1. Classification (GTDB taxonomy): domain Bacteria; phylum Pseudomonadota; class Gammaproteobacteria; order Chromatiales; family Chromatiaceae; genus JASJBU01. The sequence continues at coordinate 12,709 of JASJBU010000144.1, forward strand.
GCCATCGTTCGGGGAATATGGCTTAATCCTAGGATAATCATATTTGATGTGTACATCTCATGAAAATGTCCATTGCAGAGCACCTAAAAAAACACTTCTGGTGGCTACCCATAGGCCCGGTACCGGAAATCAGTGCGTCCGACCTGCACAGCAGCCTGAGCGGGGATGATCGCCCGCAGATCATCGACGTAAGAACGGCCGCCGAATGGCGGCTCAGTCATATCCCGGGCGCTGCCAATGTCTCGGTTAAACAACTCAAGCGGAATGCTGAATCACTCGAACTCGATGCAGACCGGCCTGTTGTGGCCATCTGTCTGAGCGCACACCGTAGTATACCGGCAGTACGATTATTGCAGATCAAAGGCTTCCCCAACGCCGTACAGCTGCAAGGCGGCATGCTGGCCTGGTGGAAAAAAGATTACCCAACTCTCAGCGCCGAATGAAAGTCAGGGCGATGGAAACGCCTGGCTTGTGCGCACCCACCCATCTCACCGCCTAGGATTGCACCGGCATCACGTTATGCCGAATACACCCTATAACCACCTAAAATACTAGGATAAACCCTGGTATTGACCCTGACCGCCCCGGGTTTCACCGGATAGCCTTCTGGCCGATTCAGTGCGACGCTTGCTGACGGATAACCATATCCTCTTATTGGTCTAACCATCTTCTCAACATTGGCCTGACCGAAAGGACGGAAGGCTGATATGAAGCGTTGTATCGCTGGCCTGTATGGTCAGCTGCATCGACAGACAAAACTCAATAACAATCCACCTTGTTCGGAGGAATCGATCTCATGAAGAAATTGGCTTTTTTTACAGTGGTTGCCGTCGCCGCCAGCCTGGCGACACCCGTTAATGCAGGCGGTCCCAAAGAGACCCACCCATGCTACGGGGTGGCAGACTGTAAGACCCAGACCTCGAGAAAGGATTTTTCAAAATGCGTCAAGGCCAACAAGGAAGAGGCGAATGCCAACGCCGCGTGCGCTGAGTTTCGCAAAGACAAAAAAGCCTATATGGAAAAGCACAATATCCAGGGCCTGGAATCCCTGTTCAACTAACCGATCGGCGCTAGCCACAGGGAGGTGGTTCGACCCCATGGCGGTAATCCAACACCCAGGGCCGTGCATACCGGTGTGGTTCAGTTCAACCCGCCCGCCAATAGTCTGTTTCGATCCCCTCCCCCAGGTCTGCATCAATCAGACGTTGCCTGACCTCAAGTAATTTTTCGATCAATGAGGGCTCGAACCTTTCGTATCCCGCCGCGTCGGGGGAACGCCGCACCACCACCCCGAGTAGCTCCGTAATGGCGTTACCGATGGAGTTCTGGCTGATGGTCACGATCAATTTGCCATCATCGTTCCGATAGATCAGCTGCTTGAAGGCGGGTTGCCAACGTATCGCATTAGCGTATTTTGCATCCACGATGCACTGCTCCCGCACCTTCTTTGCGGTACCGAGAAAGTCGTTATCGAACAGCAGGACGCTCTCCACCTGCTCGGGAAAATAGACATCCGCCAAGATCGGTGCATTGCGGGTCGAAACCTGGGTGAAGAAGGTTCGGTAGAAATCGATGAAGCCCTGCAGGATCAGGTCATATTCCTTCCAGAATCGGATGTCACGCAGTCGGTCGATCCCACCCTGGATCTCCCAGCATGGCAATCCCTGCGGATAACCGGTCAATTCGAGCCTGGATTCATCCGATGCAAGGGGTTTCAAGACCTTGAGATCCAGCGCCCGATTGAAAAATTCCCGGTAGACCTCCCGCATGTAGGATTGAAACAGGCTGTGCTGACCA
>JASJBU010000013.1 GCA_030066355.1 Gammaproteobacteria bacterium
TCTCCGCTGGCTTACCGCTAACTTTCCGCTGGCTTTCTAGAGCACACCCTTGGTGGAAGGGGTAATGCCGGCCATGGCCGGATCCGCGCTGAGCGCCATGCGCATTGCGCGGCCGAAGGCCTTGAACACCGTCTCGATCTGGTGGTGGCTGTTGTCCCCACGCAGGTTGTCCACGTGCAGGGTGACCAGGGCGTGATTGACGAAGCCCTGGAAGAATTCGTGAAACAGGTCGACGTCGAACTCGCCAATGCTGGCGCGGGTGAAATCGACCTGGAACTCGATCCCCGGGCGCCCGGACAGGTCCAGCACCACGCGCGACAGCGCCTCGTCCAGCGGCACATAGGCATGACCGTAGCGGCGGATACCCTTCTTGTCCCCAACCGCCTTGGCGAGGGCCTGGCCGAAGGTGATGCCGATATCCTCGACGGTGTGGTGCGCATCGATGTGCAGGTCGCCCTTGGCGGTAATTTCCAGATCGATCAGACCATGGCGGGCAATCTGATCGAGCATGTGCTCGAGAAACGGCACCCCTGTTGAGAATGACCCGGTCCCCGCACCGTCCAGATTCAGTGAGATGCTGATCCGAGTCTCCAGGGTGTTGCGTTCGACCTGCGCTGTGCGCTGCATGAAAAACTCCGAAACTGACTATCTTAACGACGGCTGACTGCGTGAAGGGCTGCATTCTAGTGCAATTGCGCGAAAATTAGCAGTGCCGGCCCACTCGACGCCAGCCCAGGCCTCAGTCAGCATCCAATTCCATGTCCAAGACCGGGCTCGAGGCCGCTTTCGGCTCTCTCGGCAAGACGATGAATGCATGATCATTCTGTGCATGACAGCGCATGCAGGCCTCAGAGAATTGGTTGAATCCGCGCTTGAATGCATTCCACTGCCGGGTCTCCAGGGCCTTATGCATCTGAGGCATGCCGTCATCGAGAAACTGCTGAGCGGTTGCGGCCCGTTTCGGCCGGGTCAACTGGACCATCTGCACCAGCTTTTCGATCTCTTCCAGCTGGTAATTGGCGAACTCCCACTTACCCTGTTGCGCCGCCCAATAAAGATTCTTGTAACGCTCACCGATCTCGAACATCCAGTGGGAGGTGCCCGGCACGGCTGCCACCAGATTCTTCAGCTTCTGTGCATCACTGCCCGATTTGCGCCAGTCATCGGCCGCGCCGACCCCCAATCCCACACCTGCGACACTCAGCGATACTATCAGGCCCATCAGTAAGACATATCTTTTCATTTCAGCACAACCTACAGCTCGATAATGATCCCATCAGGCATCCACACAGGGGATAGCCCAACAATTCAAGCCTCCATTCTACTCCTCAGAACATCTCCTGCTCCACCTCCAGAAAGGCCTGACTGATGTGTTTTCCCACCAGATGATCGAAATCCACCCAATCGGAGTAGGCGGAAAGCGCTTCGACGACCAGCGGCTTCATCTCGAAATCACTCAGCCCTTCATCCAATTGTTTGGCCACCTCAGAACGCAGGATTGAAAGGTAAGCCCGATAAGTCTCGGGGACTTCTTGCCCACCCGTGAGCCCGTGTCCGGGCACATAGAGTTCCGCATGGCTCTGCATGGCCAGATCCAGGGCAGCGATATTACCTTTGAAGGTACCGTGACGCATCTGTCCGAAACGCTTCATCATTGCGTTGTCGCCCAGAAAGACCAGTTTCTTGGCTGGAACCTCGATCATCAGATCTGTATCGCTGTGGGCCTTCGGCAGATACAGAAAGCGAAATTTCAGTCCCGCCAGGGTCAGTTCATCCGCATGGTCGACCTGCAGATTGGGGGCAACGATATCGGTACCTGCGGTGGCATTGTCGGTCAGACGCAGCAGTAGTTCGATCCACTCCTGGCCCTCACCCTGCTCAATGCGTTCCAGCATTTTCGGGTGACCATAGATCGGTACCTGTGGATAGGCCGCCAGCAGCGCCTGATTGCCCAACCAGTGATCTCCGTGAATATGAGTGTTGAGCACTGCCACCAGCGGCAGGTCGGTCACCTTGCGAATCTGTCTCAGCACCATTTCGCCGCTCTGCACGCTGGAGCCCGGGTCGACCACCACCACCCCGCTTTGAGTGACAATGAATGCCGGATTATTCATGAAACCCTGGTTCTCAACCGAAGGCTCCCCCAGCGGTCCGTGAATCACATACACACCATCCGTAACCTGATCTGCCGAATAATCCGGCAGGGCCGGACCCCGTTCCGCCGCAAGGCTCGTGAGGCTGTAAACGATGCAGACTAGCAAGAAAGAAAGTTGTTTGATCATTGTTCCGCTCCAACCTTGAGATGATGTTCGACTACCCCGGACAGACAAAGATTGTAGAGTATGGACCTCTCCCTGGCGGATCAATCCCTGCATTTGTTCAGGTTTCCAGCCAGAATGTCACCGGTCCGTCATTGACCAGCTCCACTTGCATGTCTGCCCCAAACACACCATAACGCACCGGATCGTGTACGTTTTGTGCGGCCTTCACCAGATGCCCAAAAAGCCGCCGCCCCTCGTCCGGAACAGCCGCTCTGGAAAAACCCGCGCGGGTGCCTTTACGGGTATCCGCCGCCAGGGTGAACTGGGGGACTAATAACAAACCACCGGCAACGTCCCGCAGACACAGATTCATCCGGCCACTCGCATCCGGGAAGACCCGGTAGCCCAGCAGTCGTTCCAACAACCGTTCCGCCTTCACCTGGTCGTCTTCCCGTTGCACTCCGACCAGCACCAGCAGACCGGCCTCAATCTGCGCGACCACCTCGCCATTGATGCGCACTCGCCCTTCACTGACACGCTGCAGCAGACCGATCATCCCAGCTCCCGGGCAAAACGCGTGGTTGCCGCCACCAAAGCACTACGTATTCCCGGCTCGGCCGCCGAATGCCCGGCATTCGGGATAACCTGCAGTTCACTGTCCTGCCATGCCTGATGCAGATCCCAGGCAGACTTCATGGGGCAGATCAGATCGTATCGGCCCTGCACGATGACGCCCGGTATGCCGGACAACTTTAGGGCATCATCCAGTAGTTGGTTGGGTCGTAGGAAGGCATGATTGATGAAATAGTGGCATTCGATGCGTGCGATACTCAAGGCGGTATGCGGATTGGAAAAAAAATTCACCACGGCCTCATTCGGCAGCAGACTGGCAGTGCGTCCCTCCCACACCGACCAAGCCTTGGCCGCGGCCATGCGTTTGATTTCATCCTCACCAATCAGCAGACGATGATAGGCCCGCAAGATATCCTGTCGCGCCGCCTCTGGAAGCGGGGCAAGGAAATCCTGCCAATAGTCGGGATATACCTGACTGCAACCCTGTTGATAAAACCAGGCAATCTCCTCGTCCCGACACAGAAATATACCACGCAGGATCATTCCCATGACCCGCTCTGGATGAGTCTCCGCATAAGCCAATGCCAGGGTCGAACCCCAGGAACCCCCGAACAACAGCCAACGCTCGACCTTCAGATGTTCTCGAATCCGCTCCATATCTTCAACGAGATCCCAGGTGGTGTTATCGGTCAAATCTGCATGTGGCGTTGAGCGTCCGGCGCCCCGCTGATCGAAAAGAATGATTCGATATTTCAGGGGATCGAAGAAACGCCGATGATACTCCTCGCATCCGGCTCCCGGTCCCCCATGCAAGAAGAGGACAGGGAGTCCCTGCCGATTACCGGCCTCTTCCAGATAGAGGGTATGGCGTTCGTCTACCTTCAAACGCTGCTGTAGATGAGGAGTGATGGCGGGGTAAAGATCATACATGAGTAAATTTGTGGGTTATTTGTAGGACATATCCTACACGAGAAGAGGAATTCTCCGACTTTAAAAAGTTTGGATTTATGAAATCCTATTATTGTCGTCATCAGGGATGACCAGGAAGACTATAGCTCAGGAGAGCACCAGGGACAGACAGCTTTGCCAACCAAGCCGACGACTATAACCCGGCTGCATGGATTGCAGCCGGGTTTTTTTATGCCACACATAATCTACGTTTCACGAGAAGCCCGTTTCCTTTCATGCTCTTTGAGGTATTTCTTGCGGATACGAACCGCACTGGGAGTGATCTCCACCAGCTCGTCGTCCTCGATAAACTCCAGGGCCTGCTCCAGGCTGAATCGCAACGGCGGCGTTAGGATGATCGCATCATCTTTGCCCGCCGCCCGGATGTTGGTGAGTTGCTTGCCCTTCAACGGATTGACCACCAAGTCGTTGTCCCGGGAGTGAATACCGACAATCTGACCCTCGTAAACCTCATCGCCCGGTGAGGCAAACAACTTGCCGCGTTCCTGCAGATTGAACAGGGCAAAGGCGAGTACTTTGCCTTGACCGTTGGAGATCAGCACTCCGTTCTTGCGTGGTGCGATACCACCGTGTTGGGCAGGGCCATAGTGGTCGAACACATGATAGATCAGACCGGTGCCCGAGGTGCTGGTCATGAATTCGGTCTGAAAGCCGATCAGCCCGCGGGAAGGGATGATGTAGTCGAGCCGCACTCGCCCCTGTCCATCCGGCACCATATCCTTGAGCTCGCCTTTGCGGGTACCCAACGCCTCCATGATGCCGCCCTGGTGCGCCTCTTCGATATCTACCGTGAGCTGTTCGTAGGGTTCACAGACCTCGCCGTCGAGCTCACGGAAGATCACCTCAGGACGGGACACGGCCAGTTCGAAGCCTTCCCGCCGCATACTCTCCAGGAGCACCGACAGGTGGAGTTCACCACGCCCGGAGACCTTGAACTTCTCCGGATCGGTACCCTCCTCGACCCGTAGAGCCACATTGTGGATCAGCTCCCGCTCCAGCCGCTCCTTGAGTTGACGTGAGGTCAGATACTTACCCTCCTTACCGGCGAAAGGCGATGCGTTGACCTGAAAAGTCATGGAGACCGTAGGCTCATCCACCGCCAGGGGCGGCAGTGTCTCCGGATGGTCCGGGTCGCACAAGGTATCCGACACATTCGGCGCCTCGATTCCGGTGATGGCGATAATGTCGCCGGCAGAGGCCTGCTTCACCTCGTTGCGCTCCAATCCCAGATAACCATAGACCAGACCGACTTTCGCCTTGTGCACCTCGCCGTCGTATTTCAACACGGTCACCGACTGATTTGGCCTGACCGTTCCGCGGGTCACCCGACCAACCGCAATGGCGCCAACATAGCTGTTGTAGTCCAGATTAGAGACCTGCATCTGGAAGGGACCCTCGGGATCCACCTCGGGTACCGGACAATGTTCGACAATGGCCTCGAACAGCGGGGTCATGTCGCCTTCCCGCACATCGTCTTCCAATCCCGCATACCCGTTGATGGCGGAGGCGTAGATGATGGGAAAATCGAGCTGTTCATCGCTCGCCCCGAGCCGGTCGAACAGCTCGAATACCTGATCGATCACCCACTCGGGACGCGCCCCGGGCTTGTCGATCTTATTGACCACCACGATCGGCCGCAAGCCATGATCGAAGGCCTTCTGCGTCACGAAGCGGGTCTGTGGCATGGGACCTTCCTGGGCATCCACCAAGAGCAGGACGGAATCGACCATCGAGAGCACCCGTTCCACCTCGCCGCCGAAATCCGCATGGCCGGGAGTATCCACGATGTTGATCCGATAATCGCCCCACCGGATCGCGGTATTCTTAGACAGGATGGTGATACCCCGCTCCTTTTCCTGATCGTTCGAATCCATGACCCGTTCCACTTCGCCGAAACGCTCCCCCAAGGTACCGGATTGTTTCAGCAGTTCATCGACCAGGGTGGTCTTGCCATGGTCCACATGGGCGATGATGGCAATATTGCGCAGATTGGAAATGTCTGACCGGGTTTGCATAGGTGCCGTGTTGTTCAAATCTGACTTGGGGCCATAAGGGCCGGAAGGCGCGCACTATACTCTTACCGCGGCATTTCTGAAACTGGAACTTATCGAGGTCTGCCTCTGGATGCTCCGGGTAGATGTCCTCATTTCGCAGATCGACTGGCAAATGGCTGGAGCGTTACGAATCCAGCGCCTACAATCGCTCTGTTCCAGTCGATGATGATAGTCAGGATTATGCTCTTAATCAGTAGGTTGCGACAAAATAATAAAGCTGTCAGTACATACTTCACATCAACTACCTACGATCCCTGGAATTTTAATCTTACTCACAGGAACTGTGGATAAGTTTGTTGATAAAGGTCGAACAAAGGCCTCCAACCCGCACGGTTGTCGGCTTTTTGTTAAATTGTCAAAAAATTGGCCATTTCGTGATTATCCTTATTTTTCAGTTAGTTTTGGTTCTTCACCTGACCTCATCTGGCGGGTTTATGAGAAACGCAGGCTCACACACATGAATCTACGTCTGTGTGCATAAATGAGCTCCCCCTTGGGATTATCAGACCAGAAATCACATCAACAGCCTCGATCGCTAGGCAGCGTCTGTTTCGTACCTCCCGCTGACTCGACGGAACAAGAATGCAATAAGTAACTCAAACAAGCATGGAATATTATTGTTTCTGCATACTCAAATAGATTGGAACACTTCTATTGCTTGCACTTTTCACAAATAACAGACAGGATACTCCGACCTTCGCAGATACAACCTAAAATCGTTGGATCCTCTGGATGTAGCCAGGATACCGACTCTGCATTACAACGACTTTAAGGACAGAGAAGTAAGCTGTACCATGAATCCTTCTGATCTTGACCCCCTGCGCGAACATCTGGCCTCCAGAATCATCGGGCAAAAAGACTTTATCGACAGCATGCTGATCTGCCTGCTGAGTGACGGCCATCTGCTCATCGAGGGCCTGCCGGGACTGGCGAAGACCACTGCAGTGAAAGCCATGGCGGATGCGATGGAAGGGGATTTTCACCGCATCCAGTTCACCCCCGACCTGCTGCCTTCGGATCTGATCGGCACCGACATTTATCGTCACGAAAAAGGTGAATTCGAATTCCGCCAGGGCCCCATCTTCCACAATGTACTGCTCGCCGACGAGGTCAATCGGGCGCCTGCCAAGGTTCAGTCTGCCCTGCTCGAGGCGATGGCGGAACACCAGATCACCGTAGGCCTGAAGACCTACCCGCTGCCGCAACTGTTCATGGTGCTGGCCACCCAGAATCCGGTGGAGCAGGAGGGCACCTATCATTTGCCAGAAGCTCAGCTCGATCGTTTTCTGATGCAGGCGAACGTGGAGTATCCGAACCGGGAGGAAGAACTGCAGATCCTGGAACTGGACAGCAACCAGATGAAGGAAGAGCCCAAACCGCCCGAGAAGAAGCTCTCCCAACATGACCTGTTTGCGATCCGCAAAGAAGTGGCCGAGCTCTATCTGGATCCCAAACTCAACAACTACATCGTCGACCTGGTGCAGGCCAGCCGCAACCCCAAGGCCTATGATAAAGATCTGGCCCGTTGGTGCCGCTTCGGTGCCTCACCCCGTGCCAGTATCGCGCTGGCCCGCTGCGCCCGTGCACGGGCCTGGATGGATGGCGAAGAGTTCGTCGCACCCCACCATATTCAAGCCGTCGCGCCGGCGATCCTGCGTCACCGGGTGCTGCTCACTTTCGAGGCCGAAGCGGAAGGCATCACCTCCGACGAATTCCTCTCTCGCCTGCTGGACATGGTCGCCATTCCATGAGGGAGCTGGCGTCCGTATGAGCCTCTATCCTCACATCGACGATCTCCTGGAGCTGCGCCACCAGGCCCATACCCTGGGTCTGGCCTCCCATCATCTGGTCAATTCGAGTTTCAGCGGCCTTTACGCCTCGGTGTTTCGTGGTACCGGTTTGGACTTCGAAGAGGTGCGCGAGTATCGGGAAGGGGATGACATCCGCAATATGGAGTGGAATGTCACCGCTCGCACCAACGTGCCGCATCTGAAGATCTTCCGCGAAGAACGCGAACGCAGTGTGGTGCTCTGTGTCGACAAGGGGCCACACATGAGTTTCGGCACTCGCGGCACCTTTAAATCGATACAGGCCGCGCGGGCCGCCGCATTACTGGGTTGGGCCGCCTCCCGCCTCCATGACCGGGTGGGGGGCATGCTGTTCGGTGACGCAGGACAAGGCATGCAGTATTTTCGTCCCACCAAGGATCGCCGCGCCCTATGGCGGCTGCTGCATTCCCTAACCGGCGAGGGCAGTACGGAGAAGCGTTCTATCGACTGCCTGGCAGAGGCCCTGCAGCGCGCCGACCGGGGTACCGCCACCGGATCACTGATCTTCGTGATCGCCGACATGAACCGGGAGATCGCTGCCCTGGAGCAGACCCTCGGCCGGCTCTGTCAGCACCACACCCTGGTATTGCTGCCGGTGGACGATCCGGCGGAAAGGGAGCTTCCCGACATGGGCCAAGTGACCTTTACCAGTCCCGACGGTGATACGGTGGAGATCGACACTCGGGATAACAAAGCCCGCAACCAGTACCGCGGTCTGTGGGAACGCCGTCGCCAGGGACTCAAACTGATGACCAGTCGCCTGGGCATCCCCCTGTTGCCCATTCGCACGGATGAAGACATCCACACTACTCTGACCAAGGGCCTGGCCCGCCACTTCGGGAGACGCTAAAGCGATGGATCCCCTGCACGATATCCGTGGCATCGATCCCGCCCCTTGGTGGCCACTGGCCCCTGGCTGGTGGTTGATTTTGCTGGGTGCGCTGCTGTTCGCCCTGCTGATCTGGTGGCTATGGCGCCAGCGCCGACTCTACCCGCTTGGGCGCTGGCAGAAAGACGCCCGCCAGCGTCTGGTCAGACTGAAACGGCAGCTTCAGCATGCCCCGACCAAGGAGGTCGCGAGTGAGCTGTCCGAGCTACTGAGGCGCATCGCCATCGCCCGTTGTGGACGGGCCAAAACAGCTGCATTGAGCGGTCAGGCCTGGCTCGCCTGGCTGGCAAACAATGATCGCTCCGGTTTCGATTGGCAAGCCAACGGTCAGTTGCTGCTACAACTTCCTTACGCACCACCCGACCGGGACAGCGACCGGGACAAGATTCGCAACTTGATCGATGCCGCCATCCGCTGGGTCAGCGAGGAGGCGTGCCATGTTTGAATTCCACTGGCCCTGGATGGCCCTATTGCTGCTGCTGCCCCTGCTGGTGCGCTATTTCTGGCCGCAGCCGGTCGGCACGCAGAACGAACTAACCGAAGGTCGGCAGACCACTCTGCTGCACCCCTCCTTAACTCACCTGGAGGAATCCTTCCGCATCCACAAACCGAAACAAGCGCTGGCCTCACGCCTGTATAAGTGGCTGTTGGGACTGCTCTGGATCTGCCTGGTGCTGGCCTTGATGCGCCCGCAATGGCTGGAACCCTATACCGAGAACCGTACCGCCGGATATGACCTGATGCTGGCGGTGGACGCCTCGCACTCGATGAACGCCCTCGACTTCACGCTCAAGGGCCAGCAAGTCAGCCGCATGCAGGTGGTGAAGGGCGTGGTGGGCAAATTCATCGAGGGTCGACAGGGTGATCGTATCGGCCTGGTCATCTTCGGCAGCCAGGCCTATGTGTTGTCACCGTTGAGTTTCGATCGCCGGGCGGTCAACAGCCTGTTGAGCAGCGTCATCCCACGGATCGCCGGAGATGGGACCGCCATGGGCGATGCCCTGGGTCTGGGCGTGAAGAAACTGCGTGAACGACCGGAAGGCTCCCGTGTGATGCTGCTGATCGCCGATGGGGAGAATACCGCCGGCATCATCCCACCGCTCAAGGCCGCGCAACTGGCCGCCCGGGAAGGCATCCGTATCTACAGCATCGGGGTCGGCAGTAATCGGACCGAAGTACCGATCATGGAGAATGGCCGGATCATCTACCGGGACGACCTGGGCTTCAATGAAGAGGTCATGCGGGAGATCGCGGAGACCAGCGGTGGCGCCTACTTCCGCGGCACCGATACCGAGGCCCTGGAACAGATCTACCAAAGAATCGACGAACTGGAGAAAACCGAGGCGGAATCACGCACCGTGTTCATCCCCAGCCCGCTCTACCACTGGCCGCTCGGCGTTGGCCTGCTGTGCTTGTTGGCCATGGGACTTTTTCCGGAAGGACGCAAGCGAATCCTGAAAGGGGGCGGTTATGCCTGAGGCCGGTTTCCACTTCGCTCGACCGGAATGGTTATGGGCCCTGCTCGGCCTGCTACCGGTACTGGCCTGGTTGATCTTCAGTGTGACTCGACCCCACAAGGGTCCGATCCATCTGTATGCGGACGAGCACCTGCTGCCCCACCTCACCGGAGTCAGGGAACTGAATGTCAACGAACGCTGGGGCCGCTTCGTGCGTTGGGCCCTGCTGTGGATCCTGGCAGTGATCGCCATGGCGGGTCCGCGTTGGGACTTCACCGATATCGAGGCCTTCTCGCCTGGTAGCGACCTCATCGTGCTGCTGGATATCTCCCGCTCCATGAATGTGGCTGACGTGCAGCCGTCGCGTCTGGCCAGGGCACGCCAGGAGATCCAGGACCTCGTTCAACTCAACCGGGAAGTACGCATCGGCCTGATCGCTTTCGCCTCGGTGGCGCATATCGTCTCACCCATCACCGAGGACGGTCAAAGTATCCTGAACGCCCTGCCCGCTCTGACTACCGATCTGACCAGCCTGCAGGGCAGCCGATTGAATGCCGCCCTGGATCGCGCCGAGCAGTTGCTCAGCGGTCAACCCGCCGAGGGTGGGCGCTCCATCCTGCTGATCTCCGACGGGGATTTCGACGAGCCAGGCCTGTTGGAGCGGATCAAGGCCTTGGCCGACAACGGCATCCAGCTCCACACCCTGGGAGTCGGCACCACTGCTGGCGGGCCGATTCCCGCCCGCATTGGTCAGAGCGATCTGCTCAGGGACCGCTCCGGACAGATCATCGACTCTCGCTTGAATAGGGGCCTGCTTGCACAGATGGCGAAGACCGGCGAGGGTACATTCCTGCGGGCGGATTTCCGTGACGATGACAGCCAGGAGATCCTCGAACGGGCCGCCAAGGATGCGACCGCGGCCACAGAAGCCAACGAGAAGACCCGGGTCTGGAACGAACGCTTCTACTGGATGCTGCTGCCCCTGTTGATCATCCTGATACCGGTGTTTCGCCGACCCCAGCCTCAGGAGACGAAGCCATGAAGCGGATTATCCCGGTCATGCTGCCATTGCTGATCTCCACGACTTCAATCCAGGCGAACTGGTTCCAGAACAACGAGCAGCAGGCCGAAACTGCTTACCGTCAGGGCCTGTATGAAGAGGCTGCGCAGCAATTCACCGACCCCTACCGGCGGGGCGTGGCCCATTACCGCACTGGCGACTATGCTACCGCCGCCGAAGACTTTGCCCAGGTGGAGCGTGCAGCGGTCAAGCAGAATGCCCGTTACAACCTGGGTAATGCGCGCTTTAAAATGGCGGACTATCAGGGGGCGATCGACGCCTATCAGGAGGTGCTGGAGTCGGATCCCGAACATGAGGATGCCCGCTACAATCTGGCCCTGGCCCACACCATGCTCGCCGAGCAACTGGCCGAAGAGGAACCGGAAGAGGAAACACCGGAGCCGGAGGAAGAGGAACAACAGGAGGAATCCGAACAGCAAGCGCAGGAGAGCCAAGAGCAACAAGAGCAACAGCAAGGCGAACAGCAACAGGAGCAGGAACAACAGCAGGGCGAGCAGGAGTCCGAAGAGCAAGAGTCTCAATCCGGCGAAGAGGAATCCGAAGAACAGCAATCCGGCGAATCGGAATCCCAGGAAGAACAGCAGTCCGGCGAACAGGACTCCGAACAACAACAGCAGGGTGAATCGGAATCGCAACAACAGCAAGAGGGATCGAGCGGCGAGCAGCAGCAAGAGTCCGAAGCAGGACAACAGAGCGAAGAGCAGCAGGAAGGCAAGGGTGAGTCGGAGACCCAGGAGACCGACAGCGGCGCGCAGCAGGACCAGCCGAGCGAAGGAGATACGGAGAGTACCGAAGAACAGAGCGGCCAGCAGGAGGCTGACACGGAACAACAGGGGGCTTCCGAGGACGAACAGCAAGGCGAAGAGGCCGGCGAACAGGCAGAAGATGCTGATCAGCAGGACGAGGCTGGAGAAGCACAACAAGAACAGGATCAAGAGGGTGCCGGCGGTGAAGAGGAGTCCCAACAACCCGGTGAGATAGAGGATCAACCGGAAGGTGAAGGTGGTGAGCAGGAGGCCGAACCTGAGCAGGAGGGCGCCGCTGAATCGGAGGAGCAGGAGACCGGACAGGCCGAACAAGCGGATGAAGAATCTGCAAGGCTCAGTGAATCACAGGACGAAGCACCGGATGAAGACCAGCAAGGCCAGCGCGCCGGCCAACTGGGACGCGACACGGGCGAACGGGAGATCAAGCCGGAAGATGCCATGTCCCCCGAGGCGGTTGACGAAGTCGACCAGACCGGCGAGATGACCTCTCAGGAAGGCGAAGAGCTGGCCGCCGGCGGTGCGGGCGAGGAGGAACTCACCATGGCCGGCGGTGGCAGCGCATTGATGGAGCAGTGGTTGGAACAGGTCGAAGGCGATCCGGCCAAACTGATGGAACAACAGATCAAACTGGAAGAGTATCAGTTCCTGCGCAGTAACCCGGGGCCGCCTTACGAACCCCGACCCTGGTAGTGGTCTAGGCCATCCGCTACCGACTGAATACAACTATCATTAAAAGAACTGCAGCCTGCCCAAACAGGCTTGACTGTCATGTACCGAGGTTTTCATTAATGTATCAACAGATACTCATTGGCTTGTTGTTGGTGTTGGTCGGTTTGAGCGCCACGGCACAGCCCGGCACGGGCCCCTATCCCGGTTACCGCTCTCCCTGGCAGCCTCCACCGGGCCAGTATAACTATGCACCACCCGACCAGCGTCAGACAGGTACCCCATCTCCCATGCCCAGGTCCCCCGGCCTGCAGAATCCCTATTCGTCGGGCTGGCCGATGCGCCAGCAGCCGGGCTATGGCCAGACCCCTTACTACACGCCTGCCGCACCCTCCAATGGGCAGCCGCCACGCCTGGAGACCCGGATTTCGGCCCGCTCACCCTATGTACAGGAGAATATCCTGCTCTACCTGGATGTCATCAGCAGCCATAATCTGAAGACCGCAACCCCCGAACTGCCGCAGGGGGGAAACATGATCTTGCAAAAGATCGAAGGCCCCACCGCCTCCCGGGTCAACAGAAAAGACGCACAAAACATCAAGACCTCATTCATCTATCAGATTAAACCCTTGCGTACGGGCAGAATCGAAATCCCGACCATCCGCGTGACTGGTGAACAGGAGCAGAGCGGTTACGGCCGCACTTACACAGCATTCGAGGCGGTCAGTGAAGATTCGCTGGTCTTGGATGTCAAACCTGCGGATCCGAGGTCAAAACCCTGGCTGCCGCTGGAAGAACTGACGCTCAAGACGACCCTGCCCAAAAACACCAAAGCGGTTGCCGGTCAGCCCATCAGCCTGACGATTGAGATGAGTGCGGTGGGGGCATCCGGCAGCCAATTGCCCTCCCTGGAGAAACAGCTGAAGAGCGATGCGTTCCGTGTCTATCGGGAAAAGACTCGAACCCACACCAAGCTCAGCCGCAAGAAAAGTAAGATCGTCGGTCGACGCATCGAGACCTTTACCCTGGTCCCGCAATACGGCGGTGATCTGAAGCTGCCCGAATTGCGGGTTGCCTGGTGGAACACCCGAAACAATTCCCCACAGCATGTCTCTACACCGGTGAAGCCCCTGGCTGTCAGCGGCGGACGACGCGGCGAGGGTCTGTTCGGCATGAGTAAGCCCACCACGCTCTTTCCGGCCGGCTCTCCTGCCGCCTTCTGGATCCCCGTCTCGGTCATTTTCGGTGTGATATTCGGTTACTGGCTGGCCATCTGGATCTCCAACCGTAAGAAAGAGGAGGCTCCCATACCGGCGTTCGCCCCTTTGACCAATGCCATGAAGAAGCCTTTCCGCAACATGGCCCCAGCCTTTGCTCCCCTGGGAGAGAAGGTCCGCGCCACCCGCGCCATCCTGAATCCGGTGACCCGCTGGCAGAAGATACGCCGGCACCTTATCGGCCTGCTGCCCCTGTCGATACGTTTCTGGTATTGCGTGCGTTTCGTAGAGACGGAGAACGATCCGGAAGTCTGGGGATACACCTTGCGGTTCCTGGCCAACAAGCACCTGGACCTGCCACCCCGCGCACCTTTTTCCGCCATCGGCAAGCGTATTTTGGAATTCCATCCCAAGGCCGATCCGGCGCGGATTAAACAGCTGGTCCACGAACTGGATCAATCGATCTATGGGGATAGCCGACTCGATTTCGCAGCCTGGAAGCGGGCCTTCAAATACGAGATACGGCCGCGCCTGCGGCTCTTGCCCCGCTTCGGTGCCAAGACCAAACGGGTGGCGCAGCAGCAACTCCCAACGTTAAATCCCAAAGCAGTCGCCTGAACCTGATGCATCAGTCATACGACAGGTGGTGGAGTTGGCTGATTACCGGAGAGATAATGGTATGTTGACCGGGTGACCGGCCCATCCTCCGCGAATCATCAGATACTCATCCATGCAACCAGCCCCGGATCTATTTTCCTCTCGCCCATACTGGGCAGAGCGGTTCGGCACCGCACCAGTCCTGCCCATGTCACGCGCCGAGATGGACGTTCTGGGCTGGGACAGCTGCGATATCATCATTGTCACCGGGGATGCCTATGTGGACCACCCAAGCTTCGGCATGGCACTGATCGGCCGGCTGCTGGAGGTCCAGGGCTTTCGGGTCGGCATCATCGCCCAACCAGATTGGCGTGGGGTTGAAGATTTCCAGTGCCTGGGACGACCCAACCTGTTCTTCGGCATCACCGCCGGCAACATGGACTCCATGGTCAACCGTTACACGGCAGACCGACGGATTCGCAGCGACGATGCCTACACCCCCGACGGCGCGGCCGGCAAACGGCCCGACCGTTCGGTGATCGTCTATGCCCAGCGGGCCCGGGAAGCCTTCAGGGGGGTGCCTATCATCATCGGCGGCATCGAGGCCAGCCTGCGACGCATCGCCCACTTCGATTACTGGTCGGATAAGGTGCGCCGCTCCATCCTCCCCGACTCGAAGGCCGACCTGTTGCTGTTCGGCAATGCGGAGCGGGCCGTGGTGGAGGTTGCCCACCGGTTGGCCCGGGGCGAACCCATCCACAAGATCACGGATGTAAGGGGCAGCGCCCTGATGCGTCAGCAGCTACCCGAAGACTGGACGGTGATCGACTCCACGCAACTCGACCAACCCGGCGCCCGGCCGATCCACCCCGATCCCTATCAGGCCACCCCCGCCTGCTCGAATCAGGTGACCGTCAAGCCACATCTGCGACCCCGTAGGATACCGCGGGACAAAACGGTGGTACGGCTGCCCTCCTATGCTCAGGTGGTGGAGGACGAGCTGCTCTATGCCCATGCCTCCCGGGTGTTTCATCTGGAGACCAATCCCGGCAACGCCCGCGCCCTGGTACAGCGCCACGGCGGGCGGGAGGTCTGGCTCAATCCGCCACCCATCCCCTTGACCACTGAGGAGCTGGACCGGGTCTATGAACTGCCTTACAGCCGACGGCCACATCCCGCGTATAGCGACAGCCGTAATCCGGCCTGGGAGATGATCCGCTTCTCGGTGAATATCATGCGCGGCTGTTTCGGCGGCTGTACCTTCTGCTCCATTACCGAACACGAAGGCCGCATCATCCAGAGTCGTTCTGAGGACTCGATCGTACGCGAGGTGGAGACGATCCGCGACCAGGTTCCCGGTTTCACCGGCAATATCTCCGATCTGGGCGGACCCACCGCCAACATGTACCGCCTCAAATGCAAGGACGAGAAGATCGAGTCGGCCTGCCGTCGTCTCTCCTGTGTCTATCCGGAGATCTGCTCGAACCTGGAAACAGACCACCGGCCATTGATCCGGCTCTATCGCAGGACCCGGGGGCTAGCGGGGATCAAACGGGTGTTCATCGCCTCCGGCCTGCGCTACGACCTGGCTATCCGCTCTCCTGAGTATATCCGTGAACTGGTCACTCACCATGTGGGGGGGTATCTCAAGATCGCACCGGAGCACACCGAGACCGGCCCTTTGAGTAAGATGATGAAACCGGGGATCGACACCTATGACCGCTTCAAGCAACTATTCGATCGTTATTCCCAGGAGGCCGGCAAGGAACAGTATCTGATACCCTACTTCATTGCCGCCCATCCGGGGACTACCGATCGGGATATGCTCGATCTGGCCCTCTGGCTGAAACGCAATGGGTTTCGACCGGATCAGGTGCAGGCCTTCCTGCCCACCCCGCTGGCAATCGCCTCCGCCATGTATCACACCCGGCGTAATCCATTGAAACGGATCTCCCGTTACAGCGAACGGATTTCCGTGCCCAGCGGCCTCAAGCAGCGGCGCCTGCACAAGGCGTTTTTGCGTTATCATGACCCGCAGAACTGGCCGTTGCTCCGCGAGGCGCTGAAGGCCATTGGGCGTGCCGATCTGATCGGCAATGGGAAGCGCCATCTGGTTCCCAGTTGGCAACCGACGACCCGCTGCGATGCTTCCGACAGCCCCGGCAAGTCCGCTGGGCGTAACCCCCAACGCCCCATCTCGAAACGTCGATCTCCCACCTGGCGCTCAGTAAACACCGCTTCAGGAAGGGCTGCCAAGAAAACTAAAAAAAGATAATAATAACAATGGAATAAATTGATATTCATCAATCCAGAACGGGCTTGAAAAAGTGCATTTTGGACCCATAATAAAGACAGGACGAAGCAACCGAACGGAGGCTATCATGAAGATGACACGTTATGATCCTTGGCGCATGATGGATCAATGGCGTCATGAAATGGACCGTGTGTTCAATCCCTTCCAGCATGAAGACGACATCTCCCATGTGGTGGGAGAGGAATGGGTACCGGCGGTCGATATCAAGGAAGAGCAAGACAAATATGTGCTGCATGCCGACATCCCCGGGGTCAAACCCGAGGACATCGAAATCACCATGGAGCACGGCGTTCTGAGCATCCGCGGCGAACGCAAGTTCGAGGAGAAAGAAGAGCACGAGAACTTCAGGCGTATCGAACGTTCACATGGCGTCTTCTATCGGCGTTTTACCCTGCCTGACAACACCGATCCCGAAGGTATCAAGGCCAGTGGTGAAAACGGGGTGCTCGAAGTGGTAATCCCCAAGACAGCCGAGATGAAACGGAAACGGATCGAGGTGACCCACTAAAACCGAGAAAGGGCTATAAACAGCCCTTTCCATAAGCTCG
The DNA here is from genome assembly GCA_030066355.1 of Gammaproteobacteria bacterium. Lineage (GTDB taxonomy): Bacteria > Pseudomonadota > Gammaproteobacteria > Chromatiales > Chromatiaceae > JASJBU01. Next base: position 17,223 of record JASJBU010000013.1, read on the forward strand.
TATCGGGAAAAATCAGAAGCGGAAGACCAGCCCCAAGTTGGTTTCATATTGCGGAAGAAGGGTACCGTTGACCTGCAGATCGCAGCCTCCATCGCAGAAAAGGCTACCGCTCGAATCGGTCAGGGTACCATAACCCCGTACCTCGAAGCGGAAACCGAGACGATTGGTCGGATACCACTTGAGACCGCCCCCGAGGCTCAGTGAGAAAAGCGTCTCATTCTCCAGACCGTATCGATCCGGACTCATGTGAGTGAGGCCTAGACCACCACTGACAAACGGGGTCCATTTATCCTGAGAGACATCGACAGTGCCACCCAAATGCAGGTAGTGGACCTCCAGATCGAAGGCATTATCCGGATCCGTGCGGTCGGCAAGCCCAGAATCCTGGTAACTGTACAGCAGTTCGTAACGCGTCGTCTGGCTGGCCGTGTGCCCGACGATGATTCCCCAGTCAGAACCCTCTTCCAGGTCCCTGGTGTAATCCGACACTTGATCTTCCAATGACCCACCGAAACGATACCCTGTAAATGGGGTAATCTCCAAGCCATCGGCAACACTTCGCCCTGCAACAAGGCTCAACAGTAGGATAAGTAATTGACGATGCATCCCAAATCTTCCTCAGACATTCCTAGCTTTTTGAATATTATAAGCCGCCGCTCCGAGATTGATATGCCTCAGATCACATCTCATTCCGCTTTTTCCTGAGAATGCGCTGATAGAGCTCGTTTTTTTTCTGGCCGGTGATGCGTGCCGTCAATGCAGATGCCTGTTTGACCGGAAGTTCTTCCGACAACACCTCGAGAATCTTTTCTGCGTCCACCATTACCCTGTCTCCGCTGTTTCCTGAATAGCCGTGAATTAGAATCACGAATTCTCCGCGCTGCTGATTGGCATCCCGTTCTATCTCGATCTGCAACGCTTCGAGAGTACCGCGCAGAAAGGTCTCATGCAGTTTGGTCAATTCCCGCGCAACTACCGCTTCACGCTGCCGACCGAATACCTCTGCCATATCGGACAATGCCGGAATGATCCGATGACTGGATTCGTAAAACAGGAGTGTCCCCGTCTCACGCTGCAACGCCCGCAACCAATTCAATCGTTGGGTCAACTGTCTGGGTGGAAAACCGGCAAATAGAAAGCGATTCGTGGGCAAACCGGCAGCAGACAATGCACAGACCATGGCATTGGCCCCGGGGATGGGCACCACCTTGATACCGGCCTGCACGGCCTGTTGAACCAGAGGAAAACCCGGATCGTTGATCAGGGGTGTACCGGCATCCGCTATCAAGGCCAGTGACTCGCCATCGATGAGACGTTCGATCAACCATGCGGACTTGTCTCTTTCATTGTGTTCATGTAGCGAGAGCACCGGCGTATCGATGCCCTGCGAACTGAGGAGCGGTCTGCTGTGCCGGGTATCCTCCGCTGCGATGAAATCCACCCCCTGTAAAACCTTAACAGCACGAAATGTGACATCTTCCAGATTGCCGATAGGGGTGGCAACGACGTAAAGTAGGCCTTTGGACACAAGTCTTCCTTTCGAGATGGTAGGATTATTGGTTATGACTTCACAAAAGAGAACCGGATTGTCGCACATCTTCAATGCTGAACAGGCCTACTCGCTCATTCCTTGCATCGGAAGTTCATGCTGCCGCCCGTAAAGAAAACCTATCTGCCACCCATTGAGAAGATCCAATTCCAGTCGACTACCGATGGCAAGCCAGTTTCCCGCCACAGGCCAGATATCATGCCAATCAAGCATCGCACTCGCCAGTTCCTGCTGATCACTTCTCTCGTGCTGCTGTTGTTGGGTTGCGCCCCAGCCACAAAGCGAGAACCCGCGCGTGAGATGATTGATCCGACACTCGAATTGCAACAGGAGGTTGCTGCACTGCTCGAGGCTGGTGAACCTGGGACTGCCGCCCGACAGCTTGAAAGCAGAGCACAACTGAGCGAATCGCCGCTACGGGAGCAGCTGCTGCTCCAGGCTGGAGAAATTTGGAGTGGCATCCAAGCGTGGGACCAGGTAGCAAGGCTCGTGCAGATCCTGACGAATGTGCCCGTTACACCCACACTGCGCAACAATTTGCGAATGCTACAGGCAGAACTGGCCATCAGCCGTCAGGACCTGGACCTGGCTCTCGATTTGATGCATCCGCCTATCGGTGACGAGAGTTCTGTCGAATTGCGACAACGCTTTCATCGCAACATGGCCGAGATCTTTCGCCTGACCGGAAATCTTTTGGAAAGTGCCCGAGAACTGGTGGAACTGGACAGGCTGCTGGCGGGGGAGGAAACACAGTTGGAGAATCAGCTGCAACTGGTCAAGACCCTGTCCAGCATGACCGACGCCGCCCTGGCCCTGCTCCAACCAGAACCACCGGGGCTGCTGGGAGCTTGGATGGATCTGGTGCGCATCTTCAAACGCCGCAACGAAGATCCGGTCAATTTCGATGCACAACTCAAGGCCTGGCAAGAGACGTTTCCCGAGCATCCAGCCCTCGAGGATTTGCTGACAGGTTACATCGATCAGCAGACCATCGATCAGAGTCACCATATCGCCGTCCTGTTACCTTATTCCGGCCCCTTCGCCAAGGTCTCTGCCAGCCTACGGGACGGTTTCATGGCAGCCTGGTATCAGCGTCGCCCAGAAAAACGCCCCGTCCTGCGTTTCTACGACAGCAGCGACGCTGAGCGTATCTTGGAACTCTACCAACAGGCGGTCCTGCAAGGTGCGCAACTCATCGTCGGGCCTCTGGATAAACATGCGGTGCAAAGACTCATTGATTACCAAGACCTGCAAGTACCCATTCTCGCTCTGAATCAGGTCGCCCAGACCGGTTTCCCCACCCCCAACCTCTTTCAATTCGGTCTGGCACCTGAGGATGAGGCGGAACAGGTCGCCGAACGCGCCTGGCTCGATGGGCATACCAAAGCGCTGGCCCTGACCCCCCGCAATAGCTGGGGTAACCGGTTACTGCACAGTTTTCGCAATCGTTGGGAATCTCTCGGAGGATATCTGCTTGAGCATCAGACCTATGATGCCAAAGAGAACGACTTCTCGAGACCCATACGCCTCCTACTCAATACCGATGACAGCCGGGCGCGGGAACAGGATCTGCAAAAGATCATCGGTGTACCGATGGAGACCGAACCCCGCCGCCGCCAGGATGCCGACTATATCTTTCTCGTGGCGAGAGCGCAGAAAGGACGACAAATCCGTCCGCAGCTCAGGTTCCACCATGCCGGAAATCTGCAGGTGTACACCACTTCACATATTTACAGCAGCATCGCTGATGTGGAAAAGGACAAAGACCTGGGACAGTTAAAGTTCGTAGACACACCCTGGTTGCTGGAAGAGGACAGCGAGAGCCGGCTGTCCCGGGAAAATCTAAAAAAACTGATTCCCGGGGTGCAGGGCAACTATGCACGCTTTTATGCCATGGGCATAGATGCCTTCAACCTGCTGCCTCATCTACAGGTCATGGGAGGACAAACCGCTCATATTATGCAGGGCAAAACCGGCAATCTTTATCTCGACAGCCAAAACCGCATCCATCGGCAACTCGCCTGGGCCGAGATGGAGAAGGGACGGGCCAGGATCACCGGCTATGCGCCACGCCTGGAAAGGTCCAACCATCCCGTTCGATCAGGGGACCCAACAAATGTTGACACCAACCCCTATCCGGTAACCGGTCACGACAGACCGGCCTCAGCGAATCCGGAATTCCGTTGACCATGCGCCCGCATCTCTTGAAAGGCAACAGTGCAGAGCAGCAAGCCAGACGCCATTTGGAACGACAAGGACTTAAACTGCTATCCACCAACTACCGCTGTAAACGCGGAGAAGTCGATCTCATCATGTGGGACAGGGAAACATTGGTCTTCGTAGAAGTCAGATACCGCAAATCGGATCGCTACGGCTCGGCCGTTGAAACAGTCACCTCACTGAAGCAAAACAGGCTGATTTTCGCAGCCAGGCAGTATCTGCAGGAGAACCGAACCGATGCTCCTTGTCGTTTCGACGTAGTGGGTATCACAGGTCGCAATGCCGACCAGGTCGAATGGATCAAAAACGCATTCCAGACCGGTTAAAAAGACCATGCAACTCAGCGAAAGAATAAAAACCCTGTTCAATCACAGCATTCAGACCAAGATCGAAGCCCTGCCCCTGCTCACCCAACCGATCGAGGCGGCAGCCGAACTGGTCGTCACCCGTTTACTGGATGGTGGCAAGTTACTCAGCTGTGGTAATGGCGGTTCCGCAGGGGATGCCCAGCATTTCTCTTCTGAAATGATCAACCGTTTTGAACGAGAGCGTCCCGGGCTACCGGCCATTGCCCTCACCACTGATAGCTCCACCCTGACCTCGATCGCCAATGACTACGATTATTCGCGTATCTTCGCCCGGCAGATAGAGGCCTTGGGGCAACCCAACGATCTGTTGGTGGCGATCTCCACCAGCGGGCATTCCAACAATATCCTGGCCGCGATCGAATCGGCGCATGAACGGGATATGCGGGTCGTGGCTTTGACCGGCAGGGATGGTGGGGAGGTCGCTAATTGCCTGACCCGGAATGACGTGGAACTGCGGGTCCCATCCGATTCCACCGCCCGCATCCAGGAAGTCCACCTGCTGATCATCCACTGCCTGTGTGATATCGTCGACCATCAACTGCTGGGAAGCTGAATCAGGGGACAACAGAGGAGTTTTTCATAATGCACAAGATCATCTTGCCGATCATCACCATACTACTCAGCGGTATCCTCCAGGGTTGCGCCGGGGTCATGGTAGGGGGGGCTGCGGCCACCGCAACCGCGCTACACGACAGACGCACTCTGGGTGTCTTTGTCGAGGACCAGACCATCGAATTCAAGGCGGCGGAGGCCATTGCCGGTGACCCGAATCTGGAAAACAGCCGGATCAACATCACCAGTTACAACATGGTGGCCCTGATCACCGGACAAACCGGAAATCAGGCATTGAAAACGCGAGCCGAACAGCATGTCGCACAGGTTGATCGGGTACGGCGCGTAGTCAACGAACTGGAAATCGGCAGTACCGCCTCACTCGGCGAACGAACGCAAAATGCCGCCTTGGTGGCGGAGATCAAATTCAAACTGACCATGATCGACATTCCGGACTTCGACCCTCTACGTGTCAAAGTGGTGGCCGAGCGGGGTAACATCTATCTGATGGGCCTACTGACTCAAGCAGAAGGTGACGCTGTGACCGACCTGGTACGCCAGATCAGCGGGGTGCGCCACGTCATCAAGGTTTTCGAGTACTATTGACGCTTGCAAACCCGTCCACTCTCCCATTCACTGAAAAAGGCGTTCGCCCGTATCGTCGGCAAGGATTCACTGCTGACAGACCCTGCGGACTGCCTGCCCTATGGATATGACAACAGTCGACTGCAGGCGATGCCAGCGGCGGTGCTCTTTGCCACCACACACTCACAAGTCGAAGCGATTGTCCAACTCTGTCATGCCCAGCGCATCACCCTAATTCCTCGAGGCACCGGTACCGGCACGACCGGGGCGACGGTCCCGACTGAAGGGGGCATTGTACTCTCCCTGGAGCGCATGCGGCGTATCCTCGAGATCGATCCAGATAACCGCTTGGCGCGGGTCGAACCGGGAGTGACCAATCAAAACCTGCAAGATGCACTGGCCAAGCAGGGTTTCTTCTGGCCGCCGGATCCGACCAGCGCCTCGATCTGCACCATCGGTGGCAATCTCGCCTACAACTCGGCCGGCCCCCTTGCGGTAAAATACGGGACACCCCGGGAGAACACCCTGGGACTCAAAGCCGTGATTGGTACGGGGGAAACGATTCGCACAGGCGTCAATACCACCAAAGGCGTAGTGGGCTATGATCTGACCCGACTGCTCATCGGTTCGGAAGGAACCCTTGGGGTGATCACCGAGGCCACTCTGAAGTTAACCCCACTGCCGGTGGGCAAACGCACCCTGCAGATCAGCTATCAGGATATCCACGCCGCAGCCAGAGCGGTTTCGGCCATCATGGCCCAACCGGTCACCCCCTGTGCCCTGGAGTTCATAGACGGTCCCGCGCTTGAGATGGTCAGCGACTATGCCGATCTTGAACTGGATGCAGCCGTTGGCGCCATCCTGATGGTGGAAGTGGACGGCACGGAGCGCAATATAGGTGATGAGGTCTCGGCCGTAACAGCGGCTGCTGAGGTACCGGGATTACTCGAACTCAAAGTCGCCGACAGCCCAGAGACGATCCAATACCTGTGGAAGATTCGCAAGGCCCTGTCCCCGGCATTGCGCAATGTGGCACCGAGGAAGATCAACGAGGATGTTGTGGTGCCGGTCTCTCGTATCCCCCAGTTGATCGAGGGTCTGCAGAGGCTCGCCGCCGAGACCGGGATCAAAATCATTAACTTTGGTCATGCCGGTAACGGCAATATCCATGTCAATCTACTCTTAAATCCGGACGATCCCGCTCAGATGAAGGCCGGCGAGACCTGCCTCAATCAATTATTCGATCTGGTGCTACAGCTGGGGGGCACCATCTCCGGCGAGCATGGCATCGGGCTGGTCAAAAGGGCCTTCGTCAGCCGGGAAATCGATCCGGTCACCCTCAACCTGATGCGCAATCTGAAACTGCAATTCGATCCACATCAAATCCTCAACCCGGGAAAGGTGTTCCCGGACCGTTGAACAGGCTGTGATCCAGTCATCTATTCCGCACCCCGCCTCCGCCCAGATGTGGAGCAGGTCCGGAACAGGTCTCTGTTACCCGCTAGAAACTCATCAAGAACAGCATCATTTCAATGACTTCGAGTGGGTGAATGAGATGAACACACTGGTAAACAAATTCCTCCTGATGAGTATCGTCCTAACCTGTACTTTCACTTCGACCCACACGATCGGGGATCAACGCTACCTCATGCAGGATGCCGAAGGATTCTGTATGAGCCTGCCGATGGTGGAGAACCCCACTCTCACTCAACGCATCCGAGATTGGCAGACGGTCTTAGAGGCCCAACGCAAGATCCTGGCGGAACGCATTGAACAACTGAAATTCAACTCAGTGGACACTATCATCACCTTGGTTATGCCCGGCGGATTGCTCTATGCCGCAGTCAAACGCAGCAATCAACTGGAACGACGCGAGAATCTCGCCCTGCTCACCGCAGATCTTCAACAACTCGACGGCGACCTGAATGCCTTTCAATCCTTCTCCAATCTGCAACTTGCAGTGTTGCAAAACTAACCCGCACCCCCAAGGATAAAGCCCGGATTACCCGGGCTTTTTGTAGGTACCGATCTTTGATTCCCCTGTCCAGAAGGACAGAGATCAACCTCATCCATATGTTCTTTCCCACGCTGCGGCGTTGGAAATTAAGTAGCAGAAAGCCTCACCGATATCCTCTGCTTGGTAATACCGATTCCCGAACGGGACCGGTAGATACCGGAGATCGATTTCCTGACTACTCGGATTGACTAACGGGCTTGATCTAACCGGTCTGGGATCCACAGCGGAGAATGGTGCTTTTCACCTCGACCAGGCCAAACAATGGCTCAGCTTTGCCGCAATCGCGTTCTTCGCCCTGGCTTAAACCCGGGTCATGGCAGAAGCATTCACCGATCTGTGTACATGCTATCCGGTGATCCTGGCCACCGGTCTGATCTGCGCCTGCTCACCCTGTCCTCAAAGATCATTTCCACCGAGAGGGGCCGTCCTCCTTCGCCAATGTCATGGTTGAAAATAGCTTCACGGTGCTGACCAGCAGCCCAGGCAAGTCCCAGGGAACAGAGCCGCTGGTCACCCTCACGGCGGAGGAAGGGGACAGGCCACCCATGCTCGTTCCAGCAACTGAGATTGCCCTCATCGGACCATCCAATGGTAGCTGCACCTGACTTTATCCATTACCCAGGATTCCGCGCATCTGCATCAAGCATGCCTGTAGCATCCTGCTGCACCTCTGGCTCCGCGCTGGCCTGTTTCAAGGCCAGATAGCGGTCATTTCTCTCCTATCCCCTTTGTCTCAGTGGAAATGCGCGAATGCCGTGGTATAGTTGGCGCCACTGAACGAACCATCTCCCGGACAAGCGCCGGAGAAATGCATCAAAACGATTTAAGGGAGAGACCCATGTCGAAAAAACACCCAGTCGTCGCCGTAACCGGTTCTTCCGGCGCGGGCACTACTACCGTAAAGCGTGCGTTCGAGCATATCTTCTATCGTGACGGCATCAAGCCCGCCGTCGTGGAGGGTGACAGCTTCCACCGCTATACCCGGATAGAGATGCGGGAGAAAATGGCGAATGGCATGAGTCACTTCGGTCCCGAAGCCAATCGTTTCGACAAGCTTGCGGAACTGTTCAAGACCTATGGTGAGACCGGCACCGGTGAAAAACGTTACTACCTGCATAGTGATGAAGAAGCCGCCGAACACAATGCCCGACTCGGCTGTGACCATAAGCCCGGTGAGTTCACTCCCTGGGAGCAGATTGAAGAGGGTACCGACCTTTTGTTCTATGAAGGCTTGCATGGCTTGGTAGTCGATGGGGAGGACAACGTGGCCAAGCATGTGGACCTGGGTGTGGGTGTGGTACCAATCGTCAACCTGGAGTGGATCCAGAAGATCTTCCGCGACAATGCGGAGCGTGGCTACAGCGAAGAGGCAATCGTCGACACCATCATGCGTCGCATGCCCGACTACATCAACCATATCACCCCGCAGTTCTCGCGCACCGACATCAACTTCCAGCGCGTGCCGACGGTAGACACCTCCAATCCCTTCATCGCCCGCGACATCCCGACCCCGGACGAGAGCTTCGTGGTCATCCGCTTC
>JASJBU010000184.1 GCA_030066355.1 Gammaproteobacteria bacterium
GGAAAATGCCCCGTTCGATCTGATTTTCTTCTACCCAGCGGATACCTGCTGATGTCATATTGTTGAGCAACATGCGAGCGGAGTGTTGTGAGTGGGTGAAGAAATCACGATCGACCACTGCAACCTTTAATAGCGGTGTATGTAGCCGGCTCAGCAGAGCTTTGACAACATTGGGTAGATTTTCATCTTTGAGCATGTACTCGAACAGCATGCCGACCAAATCGATGGTGTCCTCATCAGCGGCATCCAGTCGATTCTCGCCGATTTGGGCAAACAGCTTATGCCGTTCCTCAGTCAGGGTATGTTTGATGCGGGTGAGGAACTGTTCATCCACCTCAATGTTTGGGATTACCGCGGCACTGCTGTTCGCATCCGGGATATAATCGGCGCGTTGAGCGGGCTGAATGGCACTGATTGCACTGACTAGATTCTGCGCGGAAACCGGCGGGCCGCTCGCTGCCGCCTGACCCGCCGGAGCACCGGGACGTCCTCGCCGGGGACTGTGTATGCGTCGGTTGGCCATCAGATCGAGGATGTTCTCGAAAAGCTCTTCGCCCAGTTCCTCCTGGGTCTGTACCGCTTGGTTCTCGGCGTCCGCTGCAGATTCTTCATCCGTTGATCCGCCCGGTGCCGCCGATTCTGATTTTTGCACCGTGGGCCGCAAATGGGGCAACACCCCGGCGTCCTTCAGATTGTTGTTGAAATCCTCGTACAGTCCGCCCAGCTGCTTCATGACGTACTTATCGAACAGGGCAAGAATGATGATCTTAATTCTGGATTCCAGCCCCAGGGAGTCGATGGCGTCATTGAAGGCATGCACCAGATGGTAGGGTCCGGCGGGGATCTGGTGGTGTTTGATGCCGTCACCACCATTGATGACCGTGAGGCGCTGACCCAGGGCATAGAGCTGTGAACGGTGAATGCCAACCGTCTTGTTGATGATGTTCTCGAGCGCGGTGGCCTCATTCATGGAATCGTGATCCACCAGTTCGAGTTCCGAGTCCTCCTCGTCTGGGCCTTCCCCTGGAGGCTTGCTATTGTTCGTCCAGAAGTTATCGAAACCATCGGCGAGCAAGTCACGGAACTCATGCTCCACCAGACCGTGCCGGTTTCTAATTACAGACATGGCATCGAAAAAACGGTTTTGGACTTCGTTGTTTTCAGCTTTTTGTGCGAAGCTGGTTAGCGCTTTGTCTGAATTGACGAATAGCTCAGAAAGCAACGCATTGATATAGACCGTCACCATATCTTTGCAACGATCAAACAATGGCTGAAATTGAGACTGGTATTTTAGTTTACGGGAATCCAGATTAGGCACTGTCACATTGTCCTTCAGCGTGGCCGAGAAAGAGACTGGTCAGTAGGCCGACCGGCATCGCCTGATTTTTTCGATTGTTATTGTCGATTTCAGTCACTCAAAGCAAGGTTAGCATGAAGCGTTGTTTTGATGAATTAAAGAATCAGAACTCCAGCCACAGTGTTGGCACCCTACGGGTATCCGCATTCAAGGGGCTGTGCTTGAAAAGCTGTACATCACCATTTAAAGAATGGCGTCAAGGATAGACAAATCTTTAATCATCACCGATGATCTTGTCGTCTTTTTCGGAAGCACTGAGTAGCTTCTCCCCCTCAGCCACAGTGCTGGCGAAGATCATTCGGTAGGTGGTTTTGTCACCTGTCGCTGCGGAACTTCGCAAGGCCCGCACCTTATCTCGCGCGGATCGATATTTTTCTTCAGAATCAATGTATTCCAGCTCCTCGCTCGGAGAAATCTTGAAGATATAGAAAGGCATGACGGTCCTGCTCCTTGATGAATGGTAGTCAAGTCGTACTCGGGTCGGTCGCTAACTCAAATCAGGAAAGGATTCTAACCCAAGAGAGGAGTGTTGTTTAAATAAATAACCCCCTGATAGTGAAAGTTTTATCGAAGTGCCCCTGGTGAATCATGAATCCCAAAAAACTGGTTGACGAGATCGAACATCTGGTTTCATTGCCGGATGTATGTGTAAAAGTGAATCGATTGGTGGATTCCCCCAGCTATTCCGCACGCTCGGTCGGTGAGATCGTCAGTCGTGACACGGATCTCTCGGCACGCCTGTTGAGGCTCGTCAACAGTTCATTCCTGGGACTCCGGGCACCGGTCGACACCATATCCAGGGCGATCGCAGTGATTGGCACCAATGAGCTGCGCAATCTGGTTATGGCGACCACTGCAGCCAGGGTCTTTACCGGAATCCCCAGCGATCTGGTGAACATGTACGATTATTGGAGCCATGCCGTCACCACCGGTGTCATCGGCAGAGAGTTGGCAGTGCGCTGTAACGTGCTGCACAGTGAACGTCTTTTCGTGATGGGAATGTTGCACGATATCGGTCGATTGGTGATCTATCTCACCCTTGCAGAGAAGTCACGAGACATTCTGCTGATCACCGGTGGGGATGATTGGCTGCTTCCTGAGACCGAGCGTGATGTCCTGGGATTTGATCACATGGATGTCGGTGCAGAACTCCTGCGAAAATGGAATCTGCCTGACGGCCTGGTCGCTGTGGTTGGGGGGCATCATGATCCCATGAAAGCGGGTGATTTCCGTTTTGAGGCCGCCTTGGTGTGTACCGCGATTGCGCTGGCCAACAGAGAAGTGACCGGGGAATCGCTGGAGACCACGGTGGTCGGTATTGCAGCTCCTGTCTGGGAAATAACCGGGTTGAGTCATGAGGACCTGGAATCCATCACGGAGGGGATTACGACCAAGGTCCATGAAGTGATGGAACTGATCCTCTCGCCGTCCGCTGTCAGTCATAAGTCCTCAAAACCCTGAGGCAGGTTTCACCCGTCGATGCTGCGGGTTCATCAGAGGCTCATGCTTTGAGCCGCTATCGAGGTAGAATCTGGCTCCATGCTCAGACTCTACCAATCCAATCGCTTGGAGATCTTGGCTCAACGGCTGGTTGAGCAGTTGGTGGTGCCCGTGGAAGCACCGCTGCAGCCCGAGACAGTTGTCGTGCAACATCCCGGCATGGCGCGCTGGCTTACGCTCGAGATCGCCGCCCGTGTGGGCATCTGCACCAATCTCAGATTTCCCTTGCCGGGTGCCTTCGTCTGGGAAGTCTTCAGTAGCTTCCTGCCCGAGGCGCCGCAGATCAATCACTTTGATCCCAGCCTACTCAGATGGCGGATCTTTGGTCTACTCGGTGAATTGGCAGAGCAAACCCTCTTCAGGCCGGTTGATGACTATCTGCGAGACGGAGATGACAGCAAACGCTGGCAACTCGCGGAGCGTTTGGCCGGCCAATACGATCGCTATCTCGTTTATCGTCCCGATTGGATTCTTGAATGGGAGGCCGGTCAGTCTGCGGTAGCCCGTGACGAGTGGCAGGCGGAGCTTTGGCGGAGGTTGATTTCCGACCAGGCGCTACATTGGGTGGGCCTGCAGAAGCGCTTGTTCGACTATCGCGGTGAGCGGCCGCTGGAGCTTCCGAAACGCCTGTTTCTCATTGGGGTACCGACCCTTTCGCCAGGCTATCTGCGGATCATCCAGTGGCTTGCCCAATGGATGGATATTCATTTGTACCTGATGAATCCCTGTGCCACTCATTGGGCGGATATCGTCGACGTAAAGGGGTTGGCAAGGCAGGAGCTGGCTGCAGACGGTTCCGAGCTCTATCTCGAAGTGGGAAATCCACTGTTGGCATCTCTGGGGCGTCAGGGTCGGGACTTTTTTGCGGCCATCAATGAACTGGACCCGGGATCTGAAGAGTGCTTCTTGGATCCGGGCGACGGGAACTTGTTGTGTCGCCTGCAACAGCAAATTCTGCGTTTGGAGCCGCCGGAGCGCGGTGCTCCGGCGCTTGACGGCAGTATTGAATTCCAGCTCTTTCACAGTCCGATGCGGGAGATTGAGGGCCTCTACGATCAACTGCTGGCAATGCTTGAATGTGTACCGGAACTGACCCCCTCAGATATTTTGGTGATGACCCCGGACATCGATCACTATGCAGCGCTGATCGAAGCGGTCTTCTCGGCGCCTGGGGATCGGCCGGCTATTCCCTACCGGATCAGTGATCAGGCCCTGCACCGGGTCAATCACCAGGTTATGGCTTTTCTCGAGCTGCTGGGGATCCCCGACTCCCGGTTCAGCGTCAACCGAATCTTGGGACTGCTGGAGATGCCTGCCATTCATCGACGATTTGGGTTGGACGAGGCCGCGTTGGAAACGCTGACTGGCTGGATCGAACAGGCCAATATCCGTTGGGGGCGTGACGGGCGGAGCAAGGCGGCTCTGGGGCTTCCCGAGGAGCCGCAGAACACCTGGCGGGCAGGGCTCGAGCAGTTGCTGCTAGGGTTCGCCATGCCGGTCGACAGCGAGCGACTTTGGCAGGATATTGTACCGTTGAATGCGGTGGAAGGCTCTGATTCGGATTGGCTGGGAGGGCTGTTGAGCTTTTCTGAGGCGCTCTTCAGTTTGCAGGACCAGCTGACTGAATCCCAGACACCGGCAGCCTGGAGTGAGATTCTCCGGGGAGTGATCGAGACCTTCTTTTATGCGGATCAGGATGCAGAAATGCCCTTGCAGCAATTGCGCGATGCTATTCGCCAGTTCGAGGAAGAGGCAAATGCCGCAGGTTTTCATGGGGATCTTTCCCTGGCCTTGGTCCGGCAGCAGCTGAGCAAGGCCTTGTCTCTGCCCGGTTTCGGGAGATTTCTCGGCGGAGGAGTCAATTTCTGTGCACTTGCCCCGATGCGCAGCCTGCCGTTTCAAGTGATCTGTCTGATCGGGATGAATGAAGGCAGTTTTCCCCGCCAGGAACCGAGGCTGGGCTTCGATCTGATGGACCGCCAATTCAGGTTTGGCGATCGCTCCCGACGGGTGGACGATCGTTATCTGTTTCTGGAGACCATTCTGTCCGCCAGGCAGCGACTTTATATCAGCTATGTCGGTCGCAGCATCCAGAACAATAGGGAACTTCCGCCCTCAGTGTTGGTGGATGAGCTGCGGGATTATCTCGTCCAGCAGGTGGGTGAGGAGGGAGTGGAACAGCTGACGCATCGCCACCCGCTGCAACCACACGGCGCCGATTACTTCAGGGCGGACCAGGGGCTGTTCTGTTACTCTTCCCGTCTGCGTGAAGCCGCCGCGCTGGCAGGCCAGGGGCAAGGGCGATCCCAACCCCTCGTCACCGAACCATTGGCCGAACGCGAGGCGGAGGGGTTGGAAAGCATCGATCTCGACCGGTTCATCGATTTCTTTGTCAATCCGGCCCGAACCTTTGCTCAACAGCGTCTCAGGCTCCGGCTGGAAGCGGCCGGGACCCTCCTGGAAGAGCAAGAGACCTTCAGGCTGGAAAGATATACCCGTGAATCCTTGGAAAGAGCGTTGGTATATGAACTGTTGGATGGCCAGTCCGGGCATGCGGTGCAGCGTAAACTGAATGCCCAGGGTGTGCTGCCACATGGCCGGTTGGGAGATCTCGCCTTTCGAGAGATGTTGAGCGCGGCGTGCGATATGCAGGACCGTCTCGAAGCGATCGGTTTGGGTGATCGACGCCCGGTCGAGGATTTTTCCCTCAATCTTGAGGCCCTTACCCTGCAGGGACGCTTGCAGGAACACTACCAGGTCGGCCAGCTTGATTTCAGTCTGGGGGTATATCACCCCCATCGTAAATTGGGACTCTGGATCAAACATTTGGTTTTGAGCCTGCTTAGCCCCGCTGGGCAGGCGGCTGTCTCCATCTGGCTCGACAGGGGGGGGCAGGGCCGATTCAGACAGGTTATCGAGCCGGAATCTCACTTGATGCGATTGGCGGCACTCTATCGGCAAGGCATGCAGGCGCCGTTGGCATTTTATCCCGGCAGCTCCTGGGTCTATGCGGAGAAGCTGCTGGACAGGGCTGATCCGCAGGCGGCACTCGATGCCCTGTGGAAAAAGTGGTTGGGTACCGAACATTCTCCGGGTGATTGTTACAAACCCTATCAGCGGCTACTGATGAA
>JASJBU010000185.1 GCA_030066355.1 Gammaproteobacteria bacterium
GGTTTCGGTCAATTCGAATACAAGATTTTGGGGCTTGACACCACTGATGGTGAGTAATTGTTTCAGCAATGGCAGCAACTCCGGATCATCGACCACTCGACCCGAGAGATTGATTGATAGGTTAATCTCCATATTGGATGATCTGGATATGACGGATAATTGATTGATCGCTTCTCGCAAGACAAAACGATCGATACTGTGAATCAGTCCGGTCCTCTCCGCCACTGGAATGAAGTCGCCTGGCATCGCGATGCTACCGTCTTTCTCACGCATGCGGATGAGGACTTCGTAGTGGCTGATGCGGCCCGACTTGATTTCCAGTATGGGTTGGTAATAAAGCGTGAAGGAAGAATCTGCGAGTGCCTGCTCAATTTTGTCTTTCCAGGCCACGCGTTCCGTCATCTGTTCACGGATTTGATCATCCAAAGCGAACAGATGCCAGCGGTCCCGTCCAGTATCTTTTGCTTGGTACATGGCAAGGTCTGAATTGGACATCAGATCTTGTACGGTACTGCCATGCTCAGGGTAGCTGACGATCCCGATACTGGCAGAAATGCGGTGACTTCGACCTTTGGTCGGAAATGATATCTGCTTCAGGGCATCCAGGATCTTCTCTGCGACCTGGATTGCCGCGTCGATGTCGGCCTCAGGGATGACAACGGCAAATTCATCCCCGCCAAGTCGAGCGAGCAGGTCGGTTGCCCGGGTGACCTGTATCAGTTTGTCGGCAACGACACGTAGCATAGCGTCACCGGCCTGGTGACCACTCGTATCATTGACGTATTTGAATTGATCGAGATCGAAGAAGAGCAGCGCCAAATTATGTTTATAGCGTTGTGCCAGAGACAGTAGGTCTTCGAAGCTGTTCTGGAAATAACGGCGGTTATAGAGACCCGTGAGCGGATCGTGGTTGGCCAGCCAGGTCAAGCTCCTTTCGGCCTCCTCTCGATCGGTGATATCCAGACCAACCGAAAGAATGATCGGTGTTCCAGGTTCCCGTTTGCCGGGTAGTCGGGAATGAATCCAGGAAATGTAATAGCTTCTTTCGTCACTGGTGACGATCTGACTGTCATGTTGATAAGAACTGATCTCTGTGTTTTTCAGCTTTTCTATCGCTTCCTGAAATAGATTGTCATTGGATTGTCCACTGATGAAGTGTTGGAAGGTCGCAATCTCGGGTTGCTTGTCGAGAAGGTTCAAAAATTTTCTGCCCTTACTGTTGAGGGTAAATAGCTGGCCATCGCAATCTTGGGTCAGAATGATGACTTGCGCATTATTCAGCAGGCCGGTTACAAAGTCGCGTTCCCGAGTCAGTTCCTCTCCTCTGAGTATCAGGTTATTCGTTTGTTCCTGCACTTCTTTATGCAAGGATTCCAGGGTGTTGGTGAGCTCCAGTGTGGTTTCCCCGGCAATATCTATTTCATCCTTATGCCAGTCACGTGAGGTCAGTCGGAGTTTTTCCCGGGCTTCACCATAGGCGTTGTGTGCAAGTAGTGGCAGGCTTTTTGACAGCAATAACAACCGATTCAGTGGGCGCCACAGGAGCAACAAGAGCAATGACAACGATAATAAGAAGCCAACCAGCCCAACAGCGATGCTTCTCTGGGTGGCCTGTTTGATATGCTGAACGGCCGGTGTAATATCGTTGATCAACAAAAAATGTGTCGATCTTCCAAGGCCTTCCTGGCTAACCTGCAGTGACTGCAGGGTTAAATATTTATCATTGTGCTTGGTTTCCAATCCGGTTGTTTGAAACTGCTCGAATCGATGTTTTTTTGAGACCTGATCCAAGAGCTGAATATTCACATCGGGATTGGTCAGCGCCACAACGTATCTCTGCCAGCCCGTCAACAGCCTGTTTGCGGCTCGGCTTCCATGTATCGTGGTTTCTTCAGAGATAACGGCAATATCGGCGCCCGTCACATCCTTGAATGTGATGATCACATCGGCGAGGAGCCGGCTTAACAGGAATACTCCGACCTTCTGCCCCTTGTTGAGGACGGGGATGGCGACATATTGTTTACACTGATCCAAACATTTTAATTGAAATTCGGGTTGTTCGGACAGATTGACCTGTTCGACCATTGGCATGAAGTGCTCGATATGATCAGGCGGACGCAAAGCAAATAAGAGGTTATTCTGATTGGAGAAGAAATAGGCGTCGTCCAATCCCCAGTCGAATTCTAATGTGGCTGACTGATCGATGAACATATCCGCCAGGCGTTTCGACATGGGTACAGATGCTGGAGCCGGAGGTACCATGGTTTGCACCAGGGAGGCGATCTGCTCCAGTTCATTGAAGCTATCTCCGATCAATGCTTCCAGTTCTTGAATATGCTGTTGGTTGATTTGTGATTGCTGGAGTGAAAACTGCTCTCTGAGTTGCCAGTAACCGAGTAGCGCCAGTCCTGTGTTAACGAAAATCAGCACTAAGCTGAAAATCAGCACAGCCTTCCATTTCAGACTGAAAAAGCGATTTCCTTTGGGCTTGGTTGAAATATGGCTGACCACATCCTTCATTCCAGTTCACTAGAAACTGTAGGATACCAGTAGAGCCAGCATGTTCCATCTCCTATCTGTTTGAGTCAAATCGGGGTTTTCCAGGTTGGACAGGAATATCGTGCCATCGACGCGGCTGAATTCAGCACGCAGGATCAATTGGTCGATCGGCTCCCAGAGTACGTCAACAGTCCACATTTTTGCGTAGTGATTGTAAGGTTTGGTCGGTGGGAGTTTTTCACTGGTTTCGCTGCCATCCCGATCATTTTTATCGAAATGGGCCTCTTCGTCTCCCATGACGAAGACACGTATCGGGGTGCCATCAGGCCACTGCGTCATCCGCATGCTGAAGATGGATCGTAGAGTGCTGATGGATAGTGTGTGTGTGTTATTTGTGGGATTGGTAATGACTTCTAGGGCAGCAGACTGCAGAGACGCAGACAGCAACATGGCTGCAGTTACTAAGGAGATTTTTATCCTCATATTTTATAGGGGAAATATTTAATTTTCTTAAGACATATTTCTTGATTCTATTGAGCGGTCACACAGTCCGGATCTTTAATAATAAGTAATAGAAAAGAAATAAAATCCTATCTGTTCACTCCATACCTGCATGAGTCGTCTCCGAATGATGTAACTACGTGGAAAATGCCACCATTTTGTCAGATTTTGCGCCTATTTAGTCAGGATCAGGCTGATGAATTGTCAATCCTCTACTGTGTAATTGTCTTCAGTTCAATTCTATCCGATGTGACAGAGCGGGGTATCCGGTACCTGGACAGGAAACATCGGAGCAATCTGGAGGAAAAGAGACGATGAAAAAACTGATTCTTGTTGTGGTTATGGCTGGCATGTTCACACATGGCTCTGTCTATGCCCAGGAAGAGGCGGGCAAGAGTCCCATACAGCCGCTCAAAGGTCCAACGATTGGCGCAGTGGCCGGGGGAATTCTGGCGGGCCCCCCCGGCATTGTGGCTGGATTGATCGGCGGTGCTGTGTTCGGCCATATCGATGATCAGAAAGAACAGATTCAGAATGCCGGACAGGCATTGAAGATGGCGCAGCATAAGATCGAATCTCTCAGCACTCAGCAAGCCAGTGAGCATGCCAGAATGCTGCAACAGGTTCGGGCAAATCAGATGCGCCTGCAGGCGGTAGCGCAAGGATTTTCGTTCTGTCTGGGTTTTCGCACCGAAAGTGCTGATATCGAACCTGCAATACAACCACATCTAAACGCATTGGCGGGGATGCTCAATGCCTTTCAGGAGCTGGATATTGAGGTGTATGCATCAGCTGACCGGCGTGGCACTGATTCATACAACCTGGAACTGACCCGGCTCAGGGCTCAAGCAGTGGTGCAGCAGTTACGGGAGGCGGGTGTCTCATCTGAACGGATAAGAATGAAGATTGGTGGAGAACAAACCGCTGTCTATCCGGAAACCGATACTGACGGTTTGGCATTTGACCGTTACGTGGTGCTGTCATTCGTGGCGGAAGACGCGTCATGAAAGTTCAGCCAAGACCATTGAGCGATGAATTCATCAATGCCTCGCCGGAACAGCCGCATCATGGTGGCCGCGAATGGAAAGGGTTGGGTTCAAACAAGGAGATTCCGCCCGGAGCTTCGTCTGATCGGGGAGGGTCTCATGAACATGAACACAGGCGCTCATGACAAAGCCCTCCCGATCTGTAAAATTTTCCATAAAAATCAAGGGTTTTATAAAGATCTTCTGGTGACTCTGGCGGCTGCCTTATGGACCGGTTTTACATCATCCGTACTGTTTGTGCTGTTGGTGTTCATCTCGAACGGGGAAGCCCGGGCAGACGAGGACCAACAGGGGAGTGGGGGCCTGGCACTTTACACGCTGGATGGCAGGCGTGTGGAAGATGCTCCTCGGGTCTTGACCAATGTCCAGATTGAGGTCACCGGTATGCTGGCGCGCGTCAAAGTCCATCAGCAATACACCAATCCGGGGGGAGAATGGTTGGAAGGCGTATATCAGTTTCCCCTGCCGGAAAATAGTGCTGTTGATGAACTGCGGATGAGGATCGGTGAACGCCTGCTCCTGGGTGAGATCCAGGAGCAGGCGCAGGCCAAGACAGCCTACGAAACGGCCAAAGCAAAGGGTCAACGGGCGAGTCTGCTAAATATGCAGCGCCCAAATCTGTTTTCGACTCGTTTGGCGAACATCGGCCCCGGAGAGTCGATACAGGTGGAAATCACCTATCAGCAGATCCTGACTTATCAACAGGGATGGTTTCATTTGCGTTTACCGTTGGTGGTGGGGCCACGCTATATCCCCGGAAGGGTGTTGACAGGATCTGATTCGTCGTGGACTCCTGGTGTTGGATGGGCTTCTGATACCGATCAGGTCCCTGACGCAAGTCATATCAGCCCCCCGGTTGCCGATCCTCTAAAGGGTTTGATCAATCCGCTGACCCTGTCGCTCCGATTGAACCCTGGCGTGGAACTGGATTCGATACACAGTTCTTCCCATGATTTGCAATCCCTTGTAGATGATCAGGGTATCTATCATCTGGGGCCGACGTCGCAAACAATACCCGCCGATCGTGATTTCGTTCTACAGTGGAAGCCCAAGGCGGATCTACATCCGAGGACTGTGGTTTTCCGTGAAGCGTGGGAAGGGCATGAGTATGCCCTGCTGATGATGCTTCCGCCAAAGTTGGACGGGGCATCTTCAGAATCTCTCCGGGAAGTGATTTTCGTTGTGGATACCTCGGGATCCATGCTTGGTACATCGATCCATCAAGCGAAGGCGGCCCTCGAACTGGCTTTAACCAGATTAAGTCCCACGGCTCATTTCAATGTCATTCAGTTCAATAGCCGGGTTCACAGTCTGTTCAATAGGACAGTTCCTGCGACCCGGCGAAATCTTGAGCTGGCACTCACCTATGTTCAGGGTCTGCAGGCCGAAGGTGGCACAGAGATGTTCCCGGCGATAACGCGAGCCTTGCAGGACGAGTCCCTCTCTGGCCATCTCCGCCAAGTGATCTTTCTCACCGATGGTAGCGTTGGAAATGAAAGGGCGCTGTTTGGTCTGATCCAGCAAAAATTGGGTAACAGCCGTTTCTTTCCCATCGGCATCGGATCTGCACCCAACAGTTATTTCATGCGCCAGGCTGCGGAGTTCGGCCGGGGGAGTTTTTCCTACATCGGTGATCTGGCCGAGGTGGAAGAGAGGATGAGTGACCTTTTCGAGAAGCTAGCGCATCCCGTACTGACTGACATTCAGTTGATCTGGGATGACGATCGCCGGGTCGAGTCATTCCCGAAAAAAATAATGGATCTCTATCGGGGGGAGCCGCTGATGGTTATCCTCAAGGCAGATGAATTACCGCATGATTTGACCCTGATGGGTGAGTTTGCGGGTTCTGAATGGCAGCAGCAATTGGCAATCCAGAATCTCGTTAAGCAGCCGGGGATCCATAAGCTCTGG
>JASJBU010000177.1 GCA_030066355.1 Gammaproteobacteria bacterium
AACAGGATATAAAAGCCACCCAGGGCCAAGGCGCTGAACGCCAGTCCGTATTGGTAATCCTTGACCAGAGCCGCCTGCAGTCCAGCGGCGATCAACGGCACGCCAAATACCAACGAGCCATCCACCAGACCTTTGAGGTTAGGTGGTTGACGCAGAGCAAACAACACTGCGATTCCCACATACTGCAGGAAAAAAACGACCAAAAAGGGCTCGGTGGTCGCAAAGAATTCAGGTTGGTAATACTGATACCCCCAAAGCGTGCCGATCACGAAAGTGAATCCGAAGCCCAAAAGATTGAGAGCCCGCCAGGCCTTGAACCAGGCGATCAACAGAATGCCTGCGTTCAGTAACAAATAATAACTGAACAGGGCGACATGGCTCCCTTCACCGGTGGATGTGAGGACCGGTGCCAAAAATCCTCCGGCTGTCGCCAGCAGGATCAATACCCTCGAATTCTGCAACAGGGCAAGCAGGGCGGAAAGGCAGACGAACATCAACAGCAGGCCGAATGCCAGTCCCGGGGGTATCAATGCATACAGCCGAAGCGCGGCAAAGACCGTCAGATAGAGCACGCCGACCGCACCACCCTGCAGGGTCAGGGCATAGTTCTCCCGTTTGTGGCGTAAGCGCCAGCCAAAGATCAACAGGACGATGCCGCCGATGGCGGCAGCCGCCAATCTCAGTTCGATAGGCAACAGGCTCTGGTCAGCGGCATACTTGAGCAGGAAGGCTACCCCGAAGAAGAGGACGATAATGCCGACTCTGACAATCAGGTTGCCGCCGGTGAAATAGTCTTTGATCCACTGGAGCAGGTGGATCTGAAACCCCCTGGATCCCGACTGCCAGCCCCGTCGTGTGGGTGCTTTTTCATCCAGGGCCGAAACTGGTGTAGCTTCCTCGAGCTTATCGAAATCCACATCCAACTCCAAAGGCTCCTCATCCCCATTGTCTGCCACTGACTCGGCTTTTACAGTCGCCGTGGATACCGATGCGGGTTTACCCGGTTCAGACTGCTCGGCAGAAGCTGCAGATCCTGGTCGCAACTGCTTGGCAGCCAAGCGCCGCAAATCTTCCTCGAGATTGTCCAGACGTTGCTTCTGTTTAACGAGCGTACCGAACAGATAGGTGATCAGAGCGGCAAAAAGGCCTGCCTCGCCTCCCCAGGCTCCAAGAAAAAAAAGGCCGATCAATATCGCGGCAAGGTAAATCATGGCAGTCCTGAATCAAGTCCTCTAGCCTGTAAAAAACGCCCCATTGAATGAGATCAGTTCAAGAAGACTGGTAATCTTCTGGGCCGATGTTTGCTAATTCGACCAATAGCGTGACTTCTGTATAGCATTTTCTCGCTGATATCTTCCGTCGCTTGACAGCATCCCGATTTCTCATGGATGCTAGGGCCATCAACAAATCCATGGCTCTTCAATTGATTGTAATGCGTATCCATATCTTCTCGGTTATTCTCATTGTATTGATCACCTCAGGCTGTGTCTCATCCCGCAAACATGATGCAGCCCTGCAGGAATTGGCTGACACGAAGCAGTCCCTGGCCGGAGCCGAAAGCGAAATCGACATGAAACGCAAAGAACTGGCGCAGATGAAACTGCAACTCGATAGCGCCGGTAAGGAATTGGTCGATCTGCAGATCAAACGACAGGACCTGCAACAGGAATTGCAGGAGTCGAGGCTGCAAATCGAGATGCTCAGAGAGGTGGAATACGAGACCCAACGCCGCAACGAGATCTATGCCCAGTTCGTGGAACGCCTGCAGAGTATGATCGATGCCGGCCAGTTGAGCGTGAATATCCGCAACGGGCGAATCGTCATCGAACTGCCCAACAATGTGCTGTTCGACAGCGGACGTGCCGAACTGAACCAAGAGGGTAGAGAAGCCCTGACCCAGGTGGCCAATATCCTCATCCAGTTTCAGGATCGCCGCTTCCAGGTGGAGGGGCATACCGACAACAACCCCATCAGCAGCGCCGTCTACCCCAGTAACTGGGAACTCTCCACAGCCCGCGCCCTGGCCGTTGTTCACCTGCTGATCGATGCTAATGTCGACCCAACCCACCTATCCGCTGCCGGTTTCGGTGAGTACCAACCCAAAGTGGAGAACGAAACCCCTGAGGGTCGCCAGCTCAATCGTCGCATTGAAATCGTCATGTTGCCGAATCTGGATATCCTTTCCAATGAGATTCCCAAATTGGAGCAATGAGATTCCGGGTTAAGAATTAGTACTTAAATACTACTCAATTTTAATAGCAACCCATCCCTTTGCATGAAGCTGAAACAGCCATCACACAGATTATGATGTAGGGAAACATACTGTAACGCCTCAACATATTTTCGAAATCATAGAGAAATAGGTTTCTCTTAATCTATACACCGTCTTCAAACGATATGAATACGGAGGTTATCGTGAATCTGTCTCTGAAACTTTTGTCGGCGTTTTATCTGTTGATTATGCTGGTAATTATCGGTGGCGCATTCGTTTAACATCCCCGATGCACCTACTCGAGGTCAGCGTCTCGAAAGCCTGGCCTCACCACTCCCCCAGCCAGTGTGCTCTTACATGGCATCCCAACAGTTCTCTGACTAAAGTATTATTCACAGGACCTCAAGGCGCCTGAACCCCCTGAGCCCGACAATAATTATTTCTCAAGGTGCCTTTGCACAGCACTCTCCAGGTTTAGCGTCCTGTTCGTTGATGCAAAGTTTAGAAAACCGCCTTGGTGGGTCGGTAAACCTCATGGAAGCAGATGAGAATGATCGATTTTCATAGGGGTCTCAGCTCACTTAGGGGATAGCAACCACAGGGCATTGCGTCCTACACAGGCCTATACCGGGTAGCAACTCGCGCGGCAGGGTCGGTAAGCGGCATTGAGTGAGTCGATTATCACACCCACCAGTTAACGCACTATTGGTAGGTTTTGCCACCGTGCTTCAACCAGCCTGCAACATGACGATGATTTGGATCATGATGGGTCCAATGAATCACCCCGCCTTTATCGTTCCATTCGTACTCGCCATAAAACTCGACGGCATCACCGGTTCTTAGATTGAATATTCTCGGTGCCAGATCGATATTGTGAGCCACCAGGAGTGACTGACCGGACTCGAGCTTTAGAATGAACCTTTGATGTCGCGAACCCTCGAGGTCATCAGTGAGTATTTTAGTGACCACGCCATACCCTTTGACCTGTACACCACTCTGTCTGTTTGCATAAGCAGTCTGCAATCTGTCCAGCGAGGATTGAGAGTCTGTTGGAATATTGCTTGTGGATATCCCAGGTTCCTGAAGATAGCCATAACCGAGGAGAGCCGCTAACAAGATCAAAAAAACGAACTTTTTCATGTTGAGAATGATGGCCTTATCCCAGTCGACCCGTTGAACCCAATGACTCGTAGTGATTGGAGGGGTTAATAGTGAATCGCCATCTCCCGCCTCTCTCGCACCGTATCAGGATCAGCCACTGCTTGTACGTTTTTTATTTTGTTGACATATTCCTGGCTCAATCCTGCAGCCTTGGCTCCTTCCAACACATGCTGCTTGTACCATAAAAAGGGCAAGCGCGAATCGTCGATCAAGATAGCCGAATACAAGAAGACTTTGACACCTTGGCCATCGGCATTTTTCACGGTCACATGCTGCTGTTCGTACCCTATACCCAGATCTTCAACGGTATCTAGCTCAGCAACTTCGCTTGGATGGATAACATAGACTACACCTTCAACTACATCCGCAGCGTCACCAGTGAAATGGGCATTGCATTTCGCTGATCCATCTCTACCTATCTTGTGAAATTTCAACACATGGCCATATAGCGAATACACGCCCATATGACGAGCACTTGGAGTACGCGCCCTCATGCGTTTCAGAGTCATGTTCGAACCATATGCAAAATAAAGCATGCCATCACAGCCTTCTTCGAACACCCTGTTTGCAACTTGACACCATGTATCCTGCATACTTAACTCGTTTCCGGTTTGCTCTCACGTCCCTCCGCACGTATCACATCATTTACCCTTTGCCGGGCGTGCTGCTCATTGGTGAGCATTCGTACCTCTGGATTGATCATACAGGCCCCGAAAACAACCCGGATATCATCGATATGCGCATGAGGGCTGGACGGATCAACGAAGAAGACGACCGTGTGAATTCTGCCAAATAATACCTGAGTGGCAATCTCAATATCGCCACCCTTGGGTCCTGAAAAGCAGGGATCCAACTTATCATATATTTTTCTGGTTCCTTTTCTGATTTTATCGCCCGTGGTGCCAGTCGTCACTATCCGTTGGTAACCGATAAGAAAATCTTCGTAATCGATCGCGAAGTTCACCATTCTATCTTTCATCTCATCATGGGCAATCAGCGCTATAGTGCGTTCCTTGCGATTTTCTGGATACCAAGGGACTGTCACAGTGCCTGAAAAGCCATCACAGGATTCCGGCCGCGGTTTTTTATAGGAAGGGATGGTTATACAATACGGTACGCTTCCGGCAAGTTGATCATCAATCGTATCTTTCAATGATGATCCATTTTGGGCCACTTTCAAATCTCTACCTTTCTTGTTTGGCAATAGATAACGCTTTGCATAGTTGTCGATACCCTTCACTGCACATGCAACGATTCTCTCATGAGAAGACTTATCTGAAGACTTATCTGATGAATCATCGCTGTCTTTTTTCTCATACCCTCTTTCACAACCGGGCCATATATTCAAAGGTATACCGGTTAGGTTAATGCTTGAGTCAAACACCATGCTGTTTTTGATCCACTCCAATGCAGAGCCGTAATTCATCTGTTTTTTGACATTGTTGAAATCACATAATCTCAATAAGGCCAAATTTTCCGGGATAATCCAATGCGAGCCAAATGGTGTGAGGAAATACCAGATAATGCTGCATTGGCGCTGAACAACAAGCTGTGACAGCAGGATAACCCCACCCTTGAAGTATGGCGGTAATAGGGTTGAATTTTGTGCGAGTAATGCAAGGTGCTTTTGATCCTGTTCTTTGCAGTCTTCACGGACAAACTTGTCAAAACGCGGATCAACCATCTCTTCTTTCCTTTCCGGGTCTATCCCCAGCATCAATCTCGCAAATGTACCGCCGGTGAATACAAAGTGATAATGTTCGAAAAACCAGTCCACGTCATGCCTTTCGCTCACAACACCATTTTCTAATGATTCGAATAATGAATGAAACAGACGCACCAACTGATTGCTTCTTTCCGGCGTGTCATGACCGGCGATTACGCCGATGATTCGTTTGGACGTGCCATTCTTTTCCTGACTATGTGTATTCATATCAACGAAACTCCAACTATAAAACCTTCCCTTCAAAGTTAATTTATCAGTCAGTCTCACCTGGCTTGGCCGAAATATTGACAAGAGCCTATGCAGTAACCCTAGGTTAATCATTCCCACCAACAGATTGCAGTCAGCTTGGGTTATACAAGAAATCGGTAACACCGGGGAGACGAAATCTTCCTCACGGGCAAGCAAAAATCGCCAAGTGGTCGATCTCTAACAGCTTGGATCACAAGACACTTGATCGGGTGTTCATCCGCATACCACGAGTGCGCCAGACCGAGTCTTCACATCGAGCATGAGCGGCTGATGAATATTCCAGGATTGAGTTGCACCACAAGGGGACTGCAAATTGCGATTGTGAGGATTCGCTTCCGATGCCTGGTGAGACTCCTTTGGTGAGACGACGTATTGGAGTTATATCAGAATTTAAATCCTATTTCATTCTATTCGACCCACTTCGTCCATACATGACCTTGACGTTGTCATTGCCCAGTAAACGCTCCAAGCGACGCAGCAATTCATCCGTGGGATTGACCATCCACTCCTTGCCAAACTGGATGTCGCCTTGTACCCGTGAGCCTTGACAGTGTATTCGAATAGCGGTGGTGCCTCCCTTGAAGGGTGAGAGGGTCTGCAACAGTTCCTGACGGAAACCGCCGGCGTTGAAGCCGTTGAGTTTGAGGTTCAGGCCGAGCTGGCCCGCATAGTGGCCACGTGCCTGCTCGAAGGTCAGCACATT
>JASJBU010000178.1 GCA_030066355.1 Gammaproteobacteria bacterium
GATCCCATCGACGTCATCGACGGCATCGATCTGGAGTCCCTGGTCGCCAAACGAACCAGTGGCATGATGCAACCACACCTGGCGGAACGGATCGAACGACTCACACGCAAGAATATCCCCAACGGCATTCCCGCATTCGGCACCGATGCCCTGCGTTTTACCTTTGCTGCTTTGGCCGCCACCGGCCGAGACATCAAGCTGGACATGGGGCGCATTGAGGGCTACCGCAACTTCTGCAATAAGCTATGGAACGCCACCCGCTATGTGATGATGAACGTCGAGGGCATGGACCTGGGGATCGGCACGCCGCGTACCGGTCACTCGGAACCGATCGCTGAGATCGAACGCTCCCTGGCCGACCGCTGGATCCTGTCTCGTCTGCAGAAAGTCAAGCAGACGGTGGACGATGCCATCCAGAACTATCGCTTCGATCATGCTGCCCAGGCGATCTACGAGTTTACCTGGAACGAATACTGCGACTGGTATCTGGAGCTCTCCAAGCCGATCCTGAACAGCGATGCAACCTCTGAAGCAGAGAAACGTGGTACCCGGCGTACCCTGATCCGGGTCCTGGAGAACCTGCTGCGTCTAACCCACCCGATCATGCCGTTCATCACTGAGGAGATCTGGCAACGGGTAAAACCGCTTGCCGGAGTCGAGGGAGAGACGATAATGACTCAGCCTTTCCCGGTGGCCCGGCTGTCCCTGATCAACGAGGAAGCGGAGCGGGAGATGAACTGGGTCATGCAGTTCATCCTGGGTATCCGCAAGATCAAAGGCGAGATGAACATCGCCCCGGCAAAGCCGGTGCCGGTATTGCTGGCCAATGCCAACGAGACCGACCGTCAGTGGGTCGAGGCCCACCGCCTGTTTCTCGACTTCCTGGCCCGCACCGAATCGATCCAGGTCCTGGAGGCAGACGACGATGAGCCCGAATCCGCCACCGCCCTGGTGGGAGAGATGAAGATCCTCATCCCCTTGTCAGGGCTGATCGACAAGGACGCAGAGATCAAGCGGCTAGAGAAAGAGATCGGCAAACTCACCAACGAAGTGGCGCGTACCGAAAAGAAACTGGCCAACCCCAACTTCGTTGACAAGGCACCAGAGGCGGTGGTGAAGAAAGAGCGCGACAAGCTCGGTGAAGCCGAAAAGGCGCTGACAAACCTCCAGACCCAGCTGGAGAAGATAAGCTCACTTTAGTTCTGATTAAAGCCGTCCCCGGCTTTATCAGAGCACATCCGTAAGCCACAGAAATCTCTGAATTAATCAGAGGTTCCTTGGATCTGTGTGTGCCGGGGAGAAATGGATATCACTCCCCATTGCCCCCTGTCAGACTGGGCCAGGCGGCACGCAGATAACGCAACATCGACCAGAGGGTCAAAATGGCCGCCAGATAGAGCAGCAGGAAGCCGATTGTGTAGGTCGGCAGCCCTAAAAACGGACGTTCGTAAATCAACAACAGAATGGCGATCATCTGTACGGTGGTCTTGACTTTCCCCATCATGGAGACCGCTACCTGGCCCCTGGCGCCCAGCTCCGCCATCCACTCCCGCAAGGCAGAGATGGTAATCTCCCGGCCGATGATCACCGCGGCCGGAATAGCCAATGCCGGGGTCGGTTCGGACTGCACCAACAACAGCAAGGCTACCGCCACCATCAATTTGTCCGCTACCGGATCCAGAAAGGCACCGAAAGGTGAGGTCTGAGACCAGCGTCTGGCCAGATAGCCATCCAGCCAGTCGGTGATTGCGGCCAGGGCGAACACCAAAGCACAGGCGATTCTGGCCCAGTTGAACGGCAGGTAGAAGATCAGGACAAAGACGGGAATCAGAACTATCCGCAGCAGAGTCAGTATGTTCGGGATGTTCCACATAGTTTTCTAGGCTTCGCCGTGTAACAGGTGATAGATCTGCTCCGCCAGTTTAAGACTGACACCTTCGACCCTGGCAATGTCTTCGATCCCGGCCCGCGACAGCTCCTGCAGACCACCGAACTGCTTGAGCAATTGTTGGCGACGCTTCGGTCCGATTCCCGGGATCTCCTCGAGCACCGATCGCTGACGGCTGTTGGCTCGACGTTTGCGATGCGCCATGATAGCAAATCGATGCGCCTCGTCGCGGATCTGTTGCACAAGATGCAGCGCCGCCGAGTCAGCGGGCAGTATAATCGGCGCACTACGGCCTAACAAGAAGAGCTGTTCCATACCGGCCTTCCGATCAGGCCCTTTTGCCACCCCGACCAGGGTCAGACCGGAGATTCCCAATTCCTGCAAGACTCGATTGACCGTGCTGAGCTGACCCTTGCCGCCGTCGATGAAAAGGATATCCGGCAGCGCAACCTCGCCTTTCTTCACCCGCGTGTACCTGCGCTCGAGGGCCTGTTGCATGGCCGCATAGTCGTCACCGGGAGTGATCCCTTCGATATTGAAACGCCGATAGTCAGATTTGAGCGGCCCCAACTCATTGAACACCACGCAGGATGCGACGGTCTGTTCACCCCGCGTATGGCTGATGTCGAAACACTCCATCCTCTGCGGACGTTCCTGGAGATCCAATGATTGCTGCAATGACGCCAAGCGCCCTTCCATATCCAGATTCGACGTGAGCCTGGCCTGCAACGCCAGCTCCGCGTTGTTGCGTGCCATTGTCAACCAACGGGCCCGTTCCCCACGGACTCGGCTGCTGATGCGGACCCGTTGTTTCGCTTGGCGGGTAAACACCTCTTCCAGCAGTGCTTCATCCCTCAGGGCATGACTGAGGATCAATTCGGAGGGAACAGGCCTTTCCAGATAGTACTGAGAGACGAAAGCCAACAACACATCCTGCTCATCGGCAGAGGCAGGGATCGTTGGGAAGAACGCCTTATTACCGAGATTTCGGCCGGAGCGGATGAAGAAGACCTGCACACATACACCGCCTCCCCCGCTGGCCAGGGCGATGATATCCAGGTCGCCGCCCTCACCACTCACATACTGCCGCTCCTGCACACGCCGCAGACTGTGGATCTGATCCCGATAGACGGCGGCCTTTTCAAACTCCAATGCCCGAGAGGCCTGCTCCATACGCTGCACCAGATCATCGACCACCTGATTGGCCTTTCCCTGTAAAAACAGCACCGCGTGCCGTACATCCTCGGCGTAGGCTGCGGTGGTCACCAGCCCCACACAGGGCGCGGTGCACCGCTTGATCTGATACTGCAGGCAAGGTCGGGATCGGTTGCGGTAGAAACTATCTTCGCACTGGCGGACCGGAAACAGCTTCTGCAACAACTGCAGTGTGTCCCGTGTGGCCCCGGCGCTGGGATAGGGACCGAAATACCGACCCTTGCCGGTACGTGCGCCGCGCCGAAAAGATAGGGCCGGGTAGGCATGATCCGCGGAGAGATGAATGTAGGGATAGCTCTTGTCGTCACGCAGCAGGATATTGTACTTCGGTTTCAGCGACTTGATCAGGTGATTTTCCAGGATCAGCGCCTCGGCCTCGGTATGGGTTACCGTCACTTCGATACTCTCGATCTGCGTCACCATCATCTGAATGCGACGATTCAGGGAGCGGCTGAAATAACTGCCGACCCGTCGTTTCAGATTCTTCGCCTTGCCGACGTACAACACCTTGCCCCCTTTCCCGAGCATCCGATAAACGCCCGGACGGCTGGTCAGGGTCTTGAGGAAGGCTTGATGATCAATCATCCAACATGATCCGCACGCGGGCGAACACGGCTTCGAACATCTCAACCGTGAGGCGTCTGGTTTGGGTGTTGTAACGACTACAGTGATAGGAATCGAGCAGGGTCAAACTGGGATTCAGGATGTGCTCACGACCGTGCCCGAAGGGATATCTCTGCTGGCGCAATCCCAGGGATTTGAGTATGGCTCGATGAGCAATTGATCCCAGCGCCAGCAATACACTGCGCTGCGCCAGTCCCGCAATCTCCTGCTGCAATAGCCCATTGCAATTATTGATCTCCGAGGCCAGCGGTTTGTTCTGGGGTGGCAGGCATTTCACCGCATTGGTGATGCGGCAGTCGAACAGTTGCAACCCGTCATCCACCGCCTGGCTCTGTGAACGATTGCTGAATCCGTATTTGTACAGGGTTGCGTAGAGCAGCAGCCCCGCATGGTCGCCGGTAAAGGGGCGACCGGTGGCATTCGCGCCATGCATCCCTGGAGCCAGACCCACGATCAACAGCCGGGCATTGGGATCGCCAAAAGGAGCCACAGGCCCGGCATGATAATTCGGGTATTCGTGTTTGACCTGATCGAGATAGGTGGCCAGCCGCTCACAACGGCGGCAGTCGATCGCAAAGGATTTCAAAGCTGCTCGTGATCGCTGAGCAACCCGTAACGGTAGGCAAGCCGGGTCAACTCGACGTCGTTACGAATACCGAGTTTTTCCAGAATGCGCTGTCGGTAAGTGCTCACCGTCTTCGGACTCAAATTGAGGATGTCCGATATCTCTTGATTGCGTCGCCCACCGAGAATCTGTAAAAGCACCTGTGTCTCCCGGGAAGACAGTCCCTGAAAGGGGTTTTCATTCTTGCCAGTCCACTCGGTGATGGTGTGTTTTTGAGCGACTTCCGGTGAGACGAAACGCTGTCCGCGATACACTGTGCGCACCGCATAGATCATCTCTTCCGCCGGACAACCTTTGGTCAAAAAACCCTTGGCACCCACATCGTTCAAGCGGGAAGGAAAGGGATCGTCGTCCAGTGCGGTCAGTGCGATGATCCCAATCTCTGGATTGTTGTGCATAATCCGGCGGGTTGCCTCAATCCCCCCGATGCCCGGCATCCTGACATCCATCAATACCACATCCGGCTGATGCTGCTTGGCGAGTGTCAAAGATTCTTCACCGGTGGCGGCCTCGGCAACCACTTCGATATCAGGCGCACGTTCAAGGATGCTCTTGACACCGGTTCTCACCAGTTCATGATCATCAACCAGGAGCACTCGGATCATTGCAACACTCTAGGGAATCTCAACTCAACGCCGGTTGCGGCACACTGCCAATCGAAAGCTCATACCGAAAGCCATGTCCCGTCTTTTCCATCTCAGATTCTACTATTCCAACAGCCTGGCAGAGCCACACGGCAATCGCCTTAAATCTTAAAGAATCGCCGGTTTCCAAAAGATTCTACTCGTTCTGCAGAAAAATTAGAAATGCTTAAAAAGCTCTGATTTTTCTAGATCATCTCCACCGAAGAGCAGGGTTCACACAACAGTCCGTCTTCTATGAAGCTATGCCCTTGGAGGGCGCAATATGCCAACCATTTCGAAAGAAAGAGGTTGATCTTCCAACGTTGCTCCAAAGTCGGGTTTGCCCCCCAACGTTCGAGAGGAAGGGCCGATTGATTCAAGTTGAGCACGTCGACTTGGCGAGAATCGTGGTAGACCCGTAGCTGGGCATCTGGATCCGGCGCATGGCCTTCCGCATGGGGAAAATAATAGGTCAAATGGATCAACGAGGTGTATGGTGTCTGTTCCCGCACCTCGAGGTGCAGATCCATGCCCTGAACCCGAGAAGAGATCCAACGTCCTGTCAACTGGGGCAAGTCTGGCACCAGGCGCATCAGCAAGCGATAGTTATCTTCGCTCAGATCCAACAACGCCCCCACGGTGGGCCGGCCCGTCAGCAGGCTTTTCAGGCTCCAGGGATAGCAAGGAGCTCTCATCTCTGATTTACCGGAGGGTTTGCATATGCAGTATTTCGAAGTTTCATAGGAACAGCTTACACCGAGAGGTCCGGGAGCTGAAACCCGATCGACAAGTCAGGAATGAAATCCATATAAAAAAACCCCGGCAGGTATCCACCAGCCGGGGTAAATCCTTTAAATTCAGAGCGGTTCAGGCGTTTGGATTACCCTTCTGTTCCGCCTCGATCTGGGCTCTCACCTCATCCATATTCAGCTCACCTGCCTTGCCCACCAAGTCGCGAAACGCCGACTCCGGGAGAGCGCCGGGCTGTGAGAAGATGATGATACTGTCTCTGAAAATCATCAGTGTTGGAATCGAACGCACCTGGAAG
>JASJBU010000179.1 GCA_030066355.1 Gammaproteobacteria bacterium
GGAACTGTTCGCCCGGGAATACGATGGCCTGCTGCAGCGTCTCAATGAACGCATGATTGCACGCATGCATCAGGAGCGGGACCTGCAGCGGCGCACCCTGATCTACGGGTTTCCCCAGGAGATGGCCTCGCTCAAGGAGCCCCTGAAGGCCTTTGTGGACGACTGCTTCCAGACCAGCCGCTTCGAGAACCGCCCTCTGCTACGGGGCATCTATTTCACCAGTGGCACCCAGGAGGGCACTCCCATCGACCGTCTGCTCGGCAATCTGGCCCAGAGCTTCGGTCTTGACCGGGTCTCGCTCCCCGCCTTCAGCGGTCGGGGTCGCAGTTATTTCATCCAGGATCTGTTCCGCCGCATCATCTTCCCCGAATCGACCCTGGCCGGTACCGATAAGAAGGTCGAGCTGCGCCGCGCCTGGCTGCAAAGAGGCGCCTATGCCGGTGCACTGGGACTCACGATCATCACCGCCCTCGCCTGGACGACCAGTTTCACCCGTAATCAGATGGGCATTGAGCGGCTCGAGAGCCAGATCGAGGCCTATCAAGCCAAGGTCCCTGATCAAGCTTACAGCACTACCGATTTCAGCCGTCTGCTCCCGATATTGGATGACCTGCGCAAGGCGGCAGATACCTATGGCGAGGATGTGCCCCTTGGCATGGGGCTCGGACTCTATCAGGGCGACAAGCTCGACCCGGCGGCCACGGCCGCCTATCATCGAGTTCTGGAGGGCCGCTTTCTGTACAGCTTGGCCGAACGTCTGGAAGCACATCTAAGAAGCACCGGGCAGAAGGAATTTCTGCGTGAGGCCCTGAAGGCCTATCTGATGCTGGGCAAAACGCAACACCTGCAGCCGGAGCACCTGAAACTCTTCATGTCCGTGGATTGGGCCAACACCCTGCCTGGCGACAGCGACAGGCAATCGCGGCTGCTGGAACACCTGGATTCACTCCTGTCGGATCGCTTCAAGCCCTTTCCTGTGGATCAAAACCTGATCGATCAGGCACGTCTGGCGCTCACTGAAGTACCCTTTTCCAGACAGGTCTATGCCAGTATCCAGAAACAGGCGGCGGCTGATACGCAACTCGATTTTTACCTCAACAACGCCCTGGGTCGGCATGGTGACCTGGTCTTCACCCGGGCCGAAGGAGACCTCGAGACTGCACATATCGCCGGGCTGTATACCAAAACAGGTTACTACAAAGTGTTTCTACCCCGGAGTGAGGCACTGGCCAAAGCGGCCTTGAGTGAAAGCTGGATACTCACCGATGAGGTGGCGGCCGAGGCCAGCGATGCCGAGCTGCAACGACTGCTCGATGAGGTGACCCGCTATTACCTCGAAGACTACATCAAACATTGGCGGGATCTGCTCAATGATCTACAGATCGTCAAGCTCAACAACCTGTCCCATGCCGTCGAGGTGTTGGATGTGGTCTCCGGCCCATCCTCCCCCCTGCGCAAACTGCTGTATGCGGTGGAAGCCAACACCACCTTGAGTCGACTCCCCCCTGAGCTGATGCCCAAGATCCCTGGCAAAGAAGCGGCGGAAGGGGCTGTTGATGCAGCCAGCGATCTGAGCAGCGGAGCACAGGCGCAACGCTATCGACTGCAAACCCTGATGAGCGCCGCCGACAAGGCCGGGCTGTCCGCTGCCGGTGGAACCCAGGAGGAGCAGGCAGTCAGACAGGTCGATGAGACCTTCGAGCGACTCAACCTGCTGGTGCAGAAGCGGGGAGACAGCCCTGCACCGGTTGAAGCCCTGATCGGAGACCTAGGGGATCTGCTCGCTTTTCTGGCGGACCTCGAGGCCGCGGGAGGCAGTGCCGCGCTGGATGCGGCGAAAGGCTCGGGTGGCGGTAGAGACCCCGTAAAGCTATTGCGCAGGCGGGCCAAGCGGCTTCCGCCACCATTGAACAGTTGGATCTATGCCCTGTCGGAGCGGGGCTGGAATGTGGTCCTGGGCAGTTCACGCAGCGAACTCTCATCAATCCTGCAGTCCGATGTACAGCCCTTGTGCAAACGGGGTATCGCAGGGCGTTACCCCTTTTCCAAGACCCAGCGGGAAGTCACCATGACTGACTTCAGCGCGTTTTTCGGTCCTGGAGGATCAATGGACAGCTTTTTCCAGGAGCAGATCAAACCCTTCGCTAACACCAATACCCGGCCCTGGCGTTGGCGCAAACCCAGTGGACACCCGATGGGTATCTCCACGCGCAATCTACGGCAGTTTGAGAGGGCCGCACAGATCCGCGACACCTTCTTCAGCGATGGCGCTCAACCCAGGGTCAGTTTCAGTCTCAAACCCAGTTATCTCGATTCAGCGGTGAGCCGCTTCATGCTGGATCTGGATGGTCAGAAAATCACCTATCGCCATGGGCCTGCCCGCACCACGAAACTGGTCTGGCCAGCCCCCGATGGGACAGGCCGGGTCAGAGTCGTGTTCGAAGACCTGAACGGAAAGATCATCAGTCAGACCGAGGAAGGCCCCTGGGCCTGGTTCAGGCTGCTCGACAAGCTGGATGTCAAAGATACGCAACAAGCCGACCGCTTCCTCCTGACCTTCAAAGTGGATGGCCATACTGCCCGCTTCGAGCTGCGTGCCAGCAGCATCATCAATCCCTTTCGTATGCCGGAATTGGAGGCATTTCGATGTCCGCGGCTCTAGGCGGTCCGAATGGCAGTCCCGGCTTCTTTGGCAAGCTGCCGAGCCATGGGGATTTCGTCTCCAGGCATCTGCCACGCAGTTTCACCGATCCTTGGGACAGCTGGCTGCAATCGGTGATCGCCAATAGTCGAGCACAACTGGCCGAGACCTGGCTGGATATTTATCTGACCAGTCCGATCTGGCGCTTTGCCCTCTCCTCCGGACTTTGTGGTGACACACCCTGGACTGGACTGGTGATGCCAAGTGTCGATCGTGTCGGGCGCTATTTTCCATTGACAATGGCCGTTGCGCTGGAAGGCAGATCGAATCTTATGCGCCTGCTGAGCGATGCCGAGACCTGGTATACCCGGGCTGAAGAACTCGTCCTCAGTTCCCTCGATGACGGTTTCGATATCGATGATTTCGACCAGTCGGTTCGGGCAATGGCTCAGCCACCGACCGCCCCCGGACCGGATGAACTGGTACGCTTCAGCACCAGTCATCCGGCCTGGCAGTTTGGTCTTTCCGCGGTCGATGGGTCAGAGGGCAACATGGCCTGCATAGCCCAGACACTGCTGAAGCATCAGTTCAAGGCATACAGTCTTTGGTGGACCCAGGGGTCCGAGCGTATCGATCCGAGTCTGTTGATCAGTGAGGGCCTGCCGCCGGTCAGCGGCTTTTCCGGCCTGTTGGATGGTGATTGGAACAAATGGGGATGGGGTCGGTTTGCATTGCCTTTAGCCGCTCCATCCGCCAAGGTAACCGAAAATATGGAAAACTAGCCATTGACCTGATGTCATATGGCGTTGATTGGATAAAACAAGTACCAGAGACCAGGTAGATCCGTGATCGGGGCCTTCCCTTGCTCAGCGGGGATTCCATTGCTATGCAGACCACGCCCAAACATAACCGTTTATCATGGAGTTCAACCGCCCTAAGCCATGTGGGCAGGGTTCGCAAACTCAATGAAGACGCCTGCCTGGAGCGCCCGGAAGCGGGCTTATGGATCGTTGCCGATGGCATGGGAGGCCATAGTTCGGGAGACCTGGCCAGCCACATGATTGTGGATGCTTTCCGAGAGATCTCTCTACCGGAAAAACTGGCTGAGCGGGTGGAATTGATCGAAGACGGATTGTTGGAGATCAACCGGAATCTCAGAGAGGAGGCATTACGCCGAGGTGGTAATACCACGATCGGCAGTACCGTCGTGGTACTCATGGCCTATGCGCAGCAGATCATTGCGCTGTGGGCCGGCGACAGCCGGGCCTATTGCTTCCGCAATGGCCGCCTCACCCGCATCACCCAGGATCACACCCAGGTTGAAGAACTGGTTGAAGAAGGGGTCTTGTTAAGAGAGGATGCGGAGTCCCACCCTGCCGCCAATGTGATAACCCGGGCGGTTGGGGCCATGGATGAACTCTATCTCGATATCGATAATCAAGCGGTAGAGGCTGGTGATGTCTATCTGCTTTGCAGTGACGGCCTGAACAAAGAGCTACAAGAGCTGGAAATCGAGCACTATCTCGCGACGGGAGGCAGTATCCAGGAGATGGGACGGTCTCTGGTCGATGAGGCCGTGAGACGAGGAGCCCGGGACAATATCACACTGGTGATCGCGCGGGCAGAGGAACGGATCGCCCAAGACTGATATGATAAACATCAAGGAATCACTCGATGCATTCATCCAAGGACGTATCGATTTCAATGGGCTTCTGGAGATTGTGCAACGGACCGCTACGGAAGCCCCCGAGCAGATTCCAGAACTGATCGACCGGATCAACGCACTCTACCGCGCAGGCCGCTTGCCGCCGCAATTGTACAGTGCATTGCTCGCCCAGGCGGGCGGCAATACACCGACAGCACCCAGCAGGTCTCCCGCGGATTCCGACTCAACGGCTCCTGAATCCGACACCTCCAATGCTGACGACACTGCGCCGAACCGTGAATCCGGGGCGAGCGACCAGACCCGCATCGCCACGCCATCAATCGTGCCCGAGGAGGCTTCGGATCGCACGAGGATCGCAACACCATCGAGCATAACCTCCGAAGAGCCGGAACACACCCGCATCACGACTCGACCTCCGGTCACAACACCCAGATCCGCGGAGGCGCCAGACCAAACACGCATAGCCACCGCTCCTTTAACAGGGGCTCCGACCGGCCAAATACCCACTGCCGAAACGGGCACTGGCAGTTCGCCTGCCTCCAGCAGCAGCTGGGGCAAAACCACGGGAACCCGGACTGCAACCCGTAAGATCAGCAATGAACCCGCAGTGGGTGACATTCTGAAAGACCGCTTCGTCCTGGAAGAGGAGCTGGGACGCGGTGGCATGGGCATTGTTTTCAAGGCCCTGGACAAACGCAAGGAAGAGGCGAGTGACCGCCATCCCTATGTCGCCTTGAAACTGTTGAACGAGAGTTTCAAGCAACATAAGGATTCACTCATGGCCTTGCAGCGAGAGGCCCGCAAGGCGCAGGACCTCAAACACCCCAATGTCATCAGTATCTTCGACTTCGACAAGGACGGCCACGACAATTATTTCATCGCCATGGAACTGTTGGATGGTCATCCTCTGGACAAGACCATCAAATCTCTGCGCGGCACCGGCATGCCCAAGAAGAAGGCCTTGAGTTTGATCGCTCAAATGGGGCAGGCGCTCGCTGCGGCCCACAACCACAAGCCGGGCATCATCCATTCCGATTTCAAACCGGGTAACGTCTTTCTCACAACGGATGATCAGGTCAAGGTCTTTGACTTCGGTATCGCCCGCGCGGCCAAACCCAAGGCGGGCGAGGCCAAGGGAGATGTCACTGCCTTCGATGCCAGAACCCTTGGTGCGCTCACCCCGACCTATGCCAGCCTGGAGATGCTGGAGGGTCAGGATCCGGACCCCAGGGATGATATCTATGCCTTGGCCATCGTCGCCTATGAACTCTTGAGTGGATCCCGGCCATTTGGCCGCAAACCGGCAAACGAGGCGCTGACGGAGCAATTGACACCGCAACGCATAGAGGGCTTGACCCGCCGGCAGTGGAAAGGCCTGCAACGGGGTCTCGCGTTCCGCCGGGAAGACCGCGCGGTCAGTGTCGAGGCGTTTCTCGATGATTTGAAATACAGGAAATCCAAGACCCCGCTGATACTCGCCATCTCCGGCATTGGATTGGGTTTGGCGAGTTGGTTGTTGGTGCCGCCCTACCTTGAAAAGCGCCGTGAGGCGGCTCTCGCCACCACGATCGAGCAGGCAGTACCCAACGAGATGGCCACCCTGCTGCAGCAGTCCGCTGACCTGCCGGAATCCTCCAAAGAGACTCTCGACAACAAGGTCATCCAACGTCTCATTGCGTTGATTACGGACGGCCAAGCCGAACAGATCACCGCAAC
>JASJBU010000180.1 GCA_030066355.1 Gammaproteobacteria bacterium
ACCCGATTGTAAACAGGCTGATAGGCTACGAAAAACGATGGATATGGGAATTCTTTCAGAGAACCTGCAAATACAAGAGTATATTTCACGGGCGAGATGTCATGCTGAAAGGAAACAGTGGAATGAAGCTATGCAAGCCCTCAAAACCGGTGCGGGTTTAACGAAAGAACAGCCAGAATTCATAGGTTACCGAAAAACTATCATGATGATGCAAGAGCGGTTACAGCGATATCAGAATTGAAACGGAGACGCGATTACTAATATCAAAATATCAAGGTTATCTAGGTGAACAGGTCACCCGCAATGCACTTTATTAAGATGTTTATCACACTGATAAGCACGGTCCTGTATTTAACAGGCTGCGGTTCACTCACACTAACCAGAGATTTCCCCGTTGGTTGCGGTAATCGCAGTGTGGCGATTGTGGTAGAACCTGCGCTGCTAAATACGATCCGCTCACGACTTAGTCGGTTCGAAGCAGATTTGTGCACCAGAGGTTATAATACGCTAGAACATAATGCAGGGTTCACCAATTCGGCCGCAGTTCGCAACTACCTGCAAAGTCTCCAAGGAGAACCGGAGCGTAATCTTATTGGCGCTATTCTAATCGGCGATATTCCTCATGCCTATCAGTGGGTGACCTTACACTCGGCTAATCCAAGCATTCCTGATAGTAAAGAAGAGGCGATAAGCTTTCAGTATTATGCTGATCTGGATGGAGTGTTTGGAAAGTCTCCCGATTACACCTCGCCTGGTGGCCACAGTAACTCATACGATATACACAGTGGTACCGTTGACTGGGAAATCTGGATTGGTGTACTACCCGGTTACAAAGGCGATTTGGCTAAGACAGCATCCGCCATCAACCGTTATCTTGACAAAAATCATGATTTCCGAACGAGGCGTCTCATGCGCCCAAATGTTTTCTTGCAGGTAAACGAGCATAAACATGCCACGATACTGGAGGAACATACTAACATCTTAGCCAACATGCGTTCCGGCCCTTACTCATGGACTCCGTTTAGTAATGTTCCCGATGCGCGTCTCTATTTCGACAGCCCTCCAGGTGGACTTACTGTGGATCAGGGATATTCTGACATGCAGAACGGGCTCGCAGATTTCATGGTAACGGACACTCACGGCTCTTGGGGCGCAGCTGGGGAACTCACGATAGCGGCTGTTGAAACGACTCCAGTAAAGACCTTGTTCTACTGGAGCAACGGTTGTGCGGTCGGTGACCTCGACCACACTGACAATTTTCTGGCCTCAGTACTCTACAGTACAACCAGTGATGTACTGATTGCCAAAGGGACCACCAATGATTCGGGGGGGATGGGAAACAATTTGAATGGATTCTTCGGCCACAATATGGCAACCGCATTGGCAGCCAAATCGACATACGGTGATGCCATTCTGGCTCATGTCAATGTACCGTTAATACCCCCATGGTCAGGTGATCGAGAGTTTCATTTCGCGACAGTCGTGATTCTCGGAGATCCGACCTTGCTACGCTCAAGCGATTGGTGGGAGCAGGAATCCTATCCTTTGGACTGTACATCAACACCTAAGCATACAGTCTGCGTGCGCTACGACGATGGGTATATTTGGCTTGTAAGGGATTCGATCCGCAGGT
Organism: Gammaproteobacteria bacterium; assembly: GCA_030066355.1. Taxonomy (GTDB): domain Bacteria; phylum Pseudomonadota; class Gammaproteobacteria; order Chromatiales; family Chromatiaceae; genus JASJBU01. The sequence continues at coordinate 1,634 of JASJBU010000180.1, forward strand.
GGGAATGGGATGGGGCTGTCCAAATCGCGGTGGGTACTGATGCACGGTATGAGCATGTAATTGGTACCAATTCTGTACGCATTGATCACTAGCAGGCCCTGAGAAAATTTTCTTTATCAGTACACGTCCTTAAGTTACAGCCGATGATTTTGCTGGATATTATTCTATAAAAGCTGCTGATGCGATTTTGTTTGGCTCGACGTAAGTCATTCTAACCACTGCCGAGTTTCGGGGTGGCCTCGATCGGGACCAACTCCGCTGGGCGCATCATCGGGTTCAGATCTGATTGATCGATCAGCGCATTGAGATCATTCTGTTTGATATTGTCGGTAAACAGTAGCACGACATAACGTAAATTATCTTTCGCGCATTTGAGGAGGCGATGGCCTCAGTGGTTAAGTTGGATTTGCGAAGTTTCAATGACCACAGAAAGAGGACCACCACCATGAAGAAAGATACCAGAACCTTGAACAAAGTTTCGCAAACTGATGAAAGGCGTATCCAGGATCATCTGGGTGAATTGGTACGCGGCACCGTCGAAGAGACTCTCAATGCCATGCTCGTTGCCGAAGCTGATGCTCTGTGTGGTGTCCAGCGTTACGAACGCAGCCCAGATCGGCTAGATACCCGTGCAGGCAGCTAAGAGAGAAAGCTCCATAGCGAAGCCGGCAAAGTGAACCTGAAGATGCCCAAGCTGCGTCGCCAGACTTTTGAATCGGCGATTATCGAGCGTTACCGCCGGCGTGAGCTTCTATGGTTGTGGTACGACAAGATTTAAAATTTACAAATCATCTACTTATCACCGTGGTGAATTCCAACACTGCGACATTCCTGACTCGGTCATATTGCCAAGGATCACTACTAGATTGTTATATTTCATCTATTCAATAATTAGCTTACTCTCAATACCGAAAGCCGCCGATCGGTCGTTCGCGAAAGTAAAATATGCTGATACTGGATCAACTGCGCTCATCTAGCCATGTGCCGATAGCGGGCGGGACTTGCGCCTGGGCCTTACCGCTGACGTAGATGCCGATATGCCCTCCGGGAAAAGACAGTTCGGTATAGTCTTTGGTACCCACCAGATTCCTTAATGCCTTGGAGGCATCCGGCGGTACCAGGTGGTCCTGTTCCGCATAGATGTTCAAGACCGGGATGTTGATGTTTTTGAGATCGACGCTGCGATTACCGATTTTAATCGTTCCTTCGATCAGGCCGTTCTGCTGATAAAACCCCTTGATGAATTGACGAAAGGTTTCTCCCGCCTGATCCGGACTGTCGAATATCCACTTTTCCATGCGCAGGAAGTTCTTCACTTTATCCGCATCTTCCAGCACATCCACCATGTTGACGTATTTCTGGCCGGTCAGACTGAATGGCTTGAGTGAAAGAAACGTCCAGTTCAGCAATTCGCCGGGGATATTGCCAAGGGTATCCACCAGCAGATCGATGTCCATGTGTTGCACCCAGTTACTCAACATGTTGTCGGGGGTCTTGAAATCAACCGGTGTGACCATGGTAATTAGGTTTTTGACCTTGGTGGGGTGCATGGCGCTGTAACAGAGGCTGAAGGTGCCTCCCTGGCAGATGCCAAGCAGATTAATTTGGGTCTGTTTGTGCCGTTTGAGGATCACGTCGACACAGCGGTCGATGTAGCCGTTGATGTAGTCATCCAGGGTAAGACAGCGGTCGGCACCATCCGGATAACCCCAGTCGATGAGATAGACGTCCTGACCTGCATCTAACAGGTTTTTGATGGTTGAGCGGTTTTCCTGCAGGTCGGCCATGTAGGGGCGGTTGACCAGGGCGTAGACAATCAACAAAGGGGTTCGGTTCTGGATGACCTGACCCGAAGCCTGATAGCGATAGAGGGTCAGTTTGTCTTCTCGATAAATTTCGACTCTGGGAGTTACGCCTGTGTCGATCTTCTCGGCATTCAGCAGGTTTTCGACTCCCCGGCCCAGCTTCTGCCCGTAGTCATACATTTCCTGGGCAAGTTTGTCTGCACGGATATCAATTGGGATCACGTCATTTCTCCTCAAGATGCTGGGCGGGCCTTGGTTTTACTGGCTGCTGTTTGGTTATTCGCGGCCTTCTTTTTCACCGCTGCCTTTTTACGAGGTGCTGCCTTTTTTTCCGATGCAGCGGACAATCTGGTCGTTGTCAGTTTATCCACTTTTTCCCGCAGCTCATCCAGCTCTCTACGCAGCTGCTTGTTCTCCCGCCGTGTTTCCTGTAGACGGTCCTGCAAGGTATGGATTTCACTGCGGGTGGGCATGTTGAATGCCCCGAGATTCTCGTCCACCATCTGGCTCATGTGTTTCTTGAATGCCATCAGTGTATTCACCAGGTTGCCATGGATTTCTGCGTACTGGGGGGTCATGACCTGTTCACCATAGACCTCTTCACAGGAGACGATCCAAAGGTCATAGAGGGCCCGTGCCGACTCGATCGTTTGGCCGTCCTCACTCAGTTGCGAGGTTTTCTGCTGCATGCGTTCTACGGCCAGTGAGCCCAGATTGGAAAAGAACTGGGTATACTCCTGCAACTCTCGCTGGTACTCCATCATCAAGCGCAGGATTTCCTTCTGTTGTGCCTCGCCTTCGCGGGTGTAACCCAAGCCGGGTGCAGATAGATAACGCTCGAAATCCATCCCGTGGGGCATGTTCCGCAACAGATCACCCGGCATCAGCGATAAGGAAGAGACCATGCGCTGCCAGTTGTCCAACGGCATTTCCCAGAAGGCCATCATCTTGTGCAGTGATTCGGTGCCCATGCCTTGGGCGCCGTCGGTGAAGGTTTTTTGCAGATCGCCTAAGACCTTGTTCAGCGCTTCCGGCCAATCGGTGGTTGGTGCGGTTCCCTGGAGGTTCTGGGCGAACTGATCGGCCATGCGGAAGAAAGTCTTGCCCTGTTCCAGAATTTTCTCCATGAACTCCCTGGCCGGATCTGGGGCCCCTGGCGAGATAGTTTGCCACCAATGGTTCATCGCGTTTTCCCATGGGCTCTTCGTCGGGGTTTGCATGCCCATCGCTTTACGCCCCATTTCCGTCAGGTTTTCCCAATATTTTTGCTGGACCTCAATCCAGTCCTGATTCCAAACGCCTTTATCACTCATGGTCTCTTCCATCAGTTTTATTGATCGTTTAAAAAACATAGCATTGAAAATTGTGCGCTGCAACAATTTTTCTATTTCAGAGAATTAGCCATAGAGGCTGCGGGGTTTTCAGATGCCGAAATGAGGTTGCAGAGGGCTGAAAACCTCACAATGATCAGGCTAGCCTGATTGCAGGTGAACCCGCGACAGTCTGTGTCACTTTGGAGTAAGCTGTCGGTTCTCGCGATAACTATTCGAATTGGGGGAGTAAATCATGAATGAAGAAATTGTCATTGTAGCCGCCGGTCGCACAGCGGTCGGGAATTTTGGCGGCAGCCTTGCAGGGCTGAGCGCGGCACAACTCGGTTCACATGTCATCTCTGGTCTGTTGCAGCGTAGCGGTATTGCTCCGGAGCAGATTGGTGAAGTCATACTTGGTCAGGTGCTGACGGCCGGTACAGGGCAGAATCCAGCCCGCCAGGCGGCGGTGAATGCAGGCATTCCCTACGATGTGCCGGCGATGACCATCAACAAGGTTTGCGGTAGCGGGCTTAAGGCGGTGCATCTGGCTATGCAGGCCGTTGCCTGTGGAGATGCGGATGTGGTCATTGCGGGTGGCCAGGAGAATATGAGTCAGTCCCCACACCTGTTACCGAAATCCCGTCAGGGAAATAAGATGGGAGAGTGGAAGATGGTCGACTCCATGATCATCGACGGTCTTTGGGATGCCTTCAACAACTAACACATGGGTGTTACCGCAGAAAACATCGCCAAAAAATACCAATTCAGCCGGGAAGCCCAGGATGCCTTCGCCGCCGCCTCCCAACAAAAGGCGGAGGCTGCACAAAAGGCCGGCCGTTTCGTCGACGAAATCATTGCCATCGAAATACCGCAACGCAAGGGTGATCCAATCGTTTTCAATGAAGACGAGTTTCCACGTCATGGCACCACCGCAGAGAAGTTGAGCAAGTTGCGACCCGCCTTTGACCGGGAAGGCACAGTCACCGCGGGCAATGCCTCCGGGATCAATGACGGTGCGGCAGCGGTGATTCTGGCCACTGCAAGCAAGGCACAGGAACTGGGTCTGGAACCATTGGCGCGCATCACCGCCTTCGCCAGCGCCGGTGTCGATCCATCCATCATGGGTACAGGTCCGATTCCGGCATCCACCAAATGTCTGGAAAAGGCAGGTTGGCGTGTTGAGGAACTCGATCTGGTCGAGGCCAATGAGGCCTTTGCCGCTCAGGCCATGTCGGTCAATCAGGATCTCGGTTGGGATGCGGAG
>JASJBU010000181.1 GCA_030066355.1 Gammaproteobacteria bacterium
GCCCCGGCCCCAATGACGCCCCCGGCATCACCAACTCGTCACCACTCGAAAAGACCGCCACCCGCAGGCGACGGAATACGCTCAATGCGGAGATACCAACAGAGGCCGCCAATCCAAGATGCTGAGGTAGAAGCTGCAGACCTGGGGCAAGAATCTCGGCACCCGCCAGGATATCTTCACCAGCTGAGCGGATATTCGCACCCGGGGGTGGAATCTGCTCGACGATCACAAAGCCATCATCCTTCCGACAGGCCTCCTGGATCACCACGGTGTCGGCCCCGGGGGGCAGCGGTGCGCCGGTAAAGATCCTGGCAGCTGAACCTGCCTCGAGGGGGGTGCCGGCAGAACCGGCTGCTATCCTTTGGGTAACCGGCAGACGTGAGGATCCCACTTGCAAATCGGCGCTGTTGAGTGCATATCCGTCCATGGCGCTGTTATCCCAGGGCGGCACATTGATCGGACTGCTGACAGACTGCGCCAGCACACGGCCCTGCGCCTCCGCCAACACCACCTGTTCCGTTTCGCCGACAGGTTCTGCACGCTCTAGAATAAAGCTCAACGCCTCTTCGATCGGTTTCAGGCTATGCCCGGTTTGCTGCGAATCACAGCCCCACTCATTCATCGCTATCAATCTCCATTCACAGGCCGCAATAAAACAATGGATAAATTACATGTGCTTTCCAATCGATAGACAGCGAACCAGATGGAAATACACCCCTCCGATCAGCTCCTACCGGAGGCAGCGAGCCGGCTCAGAATTCCTGTAGGCGTGGAAACATCTGAGCGAAATTACAGGGGCGGGTACGGTGATCCAATTGATCTTTGAGGATCTTGTCCCAACCCGTCCGACAAGCACCGGTAGAACCCGGCAGACAAAATATCAGTGTCCCGTTCGCCAACCCGGCGACGGCCCTCGACTGAATGGAGGCAACGCCGATCTCATCCAGCGAGATGGCGCGAAACAACTCTCCAAAACCTTCAATGGACTTATCGAACAACGGCATAACAGCTTCAGGGGTACTGTCACGACCGGTGATTCCGGTGCCCCCGGTGCTAATGACCACATGCACATCCTCATCCGCGATCCAACGTGAGAACACCACGCGCATTGCATAGATATCATCCTTGACGATGAGCTTATCAACGACCTTGTGACCCGCCTCCAAGGACCTTTCTCTGAGGATATTGCCCGATTTGTCGTTCGCTTCGGTGCGACTGTCAGAGATCGTCAGGATGGCGATGTTAAGGGGCACGAAGCCGGTGTCTTTGTAGTGTCCAGTCATAAACTCGTCTCAAGTATCCAGGGTCAAAGGCATTCATTTGATGATTGCATTGCCTGAAATGGCATGCTCAGCGACCGCGTCAGTTCGCGCTGCGCCGCATTAGCGCACTACAGCAGATGCTTCTCACTACGATGAGCAACAGGCAGATTACTGCCTTCACAGAGAGGCATACCTTGATCCGGATCAACAATGCCCGACCGTGACGACAAGCCGCATCAGCTGTAACGGCCGTATCAGCTGAGTCACTTCACCCAGGTCAGATCCAGCTCCCGCGCTGCGCGCACGTCGTCCAGGCGTTTGACCGGTAGTGAATGAGGGGCTTGCTTGACCTGCTCCGGGTCGGTCTGCGCCTCCTGTTGAATGATCTGCATGACCTCGATGAATCTATCCAACTCCTCTTTCGCCTCGGTTTCAGTGGGCTCGATCAGCAGACACTCGGGTACCAGCAGGGGGAAATAGGTAGTAGGGGCATGCACACCATAGTCGAGCAGCCGCTTGGCGAAATCCATGGTATTCACCCCCAGTTCCTTCGCCTGACGCTTCAAGGTCAGGATGAACTCGTGACTGGCCCGCCGCTCGGGATAGGCGGCATCGAAACCGGCCTCCATCAGGCGCTTCAACAAATAGTTGGCATTCAGGGTGGAAAACTCCGAGACTCGGTGCATACCATCCCGGCCCAGCATGCGCGCATAGATATAGGCCCGAATCAACACCCCGGCATTCCCGGCAAAGGCGGACAATCGGCCGATGCTGTGTGGCCGATCATCCTCGGTCAGCCAGCGATAGTCGTGACCATCGAAATCCACCATGGGAATCGGTAGATAGGGCTCCAGCCGCTGACTGACACCCACTGGGCCGGCACCCGGCCCGCCACCACCGTGGGGTGTGGAGAATGTCTTATGCAGATTCATATGGATCACATCGAAGCCCATATCCCCCGGCCTGACCTTGCCCAGGATGGCATTCAGGTTGGCGCCATCGTAATAGAGCAGACCGCCCGCCGCGTGAACCAGTTGTGCGATCTCCTCGATGCGCCGTTCGAACACACCCACCGTCGAGGGATTGGTCAACATGATACCCGCCGTCTGGGGGCCCAGGACCTGCTTCAGGGCATCCACATCGATATCCCCGTCGCTGCCGGTGGGAATCTCGCGTACGGCGTAGCCGCACATCACCGCGGAGGCGGGATTGGTTCCATGTGCGGCATCCGGCACCAAGATTTCAGTTCTTTGAGCATCCCCCCGTGCATCGTGATAGGCACGGATCATCGCCACTCCGGCAAACTCGCCCTGAGCACCGGCCGCCGGTGTGAGCGACACTGCGTGCATACCCGTCACCTGCTTGAGGATCTCCTGGAGATCGAACAGACAGGCCAGAAAACCCTGACTGTGGGTTTCCGGAGCATGGGGATGGCGCGCCAGCAAACCGGGCAGAGAAGCCAGGCTGTTGCCGGCCCGCGGGTTGTATTTCATGGTGCAGGAGCCCAGAGGATAGAAGTGGGTATCGATGGAAAAATTCTTTTGGGACAGGCGGGTATAGTGACGCACCGCCTGCATCTCGGAGACCTCGGGCAGTTTGGCCGATTGCTCACGACGCAAGGACTCGGGGATCGCGCTGAGGTCAGCCATTTCCTGGGGTGCTTGGGCCGGGGCATGGCGGCCTGGCCGGGATTGTTCGTAGATCAGCATGATTCTCTTCGCTATCAAGCAAGATACCGACGCCTGAATCGCATAAGAACGCCAGGCTCGGGATCCATTATTTCGTTTACCAGTCGGGCTTCAACTGACAAGGGGTCTGTATCTGGGTCTGGATTACGCGCTCCAATTTACTGCGATAGGTTTCGATGTCATCGTCCGTGCGCAGCTCGGTGGCACAGACCAGAACCGCGTTACCCAACTCTGGATACTCCCCACCCAGATCGTAACCACCCAACAGGTTATGGGCCGCTAACAGCTTCAATGCATCCTTGGGACTGATCGGCAGGCGCAGAACCTTCTCATGGAAAACCGCACCCTCGAAGACCGGTTCCACACCCTGCAGGGAGGTAAGGGCTTCGGTCAGTTTCTGGGTACTCGCAAGACAGGCGGCGGCGGTCCGCTCGAGACCTTGGGCACCCAATAAAGCCATATGGATGGTCGCGGCAGTGACCACCAGGCCCTGGTTGGTGCAGATGTTGGATGTCGCTTTTGAACGCCGGATGTGTTGCTCGCGGGCTTGCAGGGTCAACGCGTATCCGGTCTTGCCATCCAGGTCCAGGGTGCGGCCAATGATGCGCCCAGGCATCTGCCGCACCAGTTTTTGTGTCGAGCATAGAATTCCAAAATACGGACCGCCGGATGCGAGCGGCGCCCCCAGAGGCTGGCCCTCGCCACAACAGATATCCGCCCCGTCAACCCCCCATTCACCAGGCGGTTTTAATATCGCCAGGGCCAACGGATTGACAACCCCGATCGTCAGCATGCCGTTCGCATGGGCCCAGTCGGTGAGCTCATCCACCGGTTCCAACACCCCGAAGAAATTGGGCTGGGGAATCACCAAAGCCGCGAAATCCTCACCGCTGAAACCATCCAGCTCGACCAGATTTGTCCGCCCGCTGACCTGATCGTACGGCACCTCCACCAGTTCGATCTGTTGGTTGCGGACAATCGCATCCACTACCTTGCGGTAGGAGGGGTGTAGCGTGCGCGGCACCAGAATGCGCTTCGATTTCGACTTGCGATTGGCACGCACCGCCATCAACACCGCTTCCGCCAGAGCGGAGGCCCCGTCATACAGAGAGGTGTTGGAGACATCCATACCGGTGAGGGCGGTCATCATCGACTGGAACTCATAGAGCAATTGCAGAGTTCCCTGACTCGCCTCCGCCTGATACGGGGTATAGGCGGTATAGAACTCACCCCGGGTGGCCAATTGCCAGACCGCCGCCGGGATATGGTGATCATAGGCGCCAGCACCGATGAAACAGAGGGGCTGGCCGTCTTCCTTGGCCCGTGCCTGCATCAACCGACTGATTTCCATTTCCGACAGGCCTTCGGGTATTTTGTCCAGCGTTCCGCAACGCAACCCCGGGGGGATCTCGTCAAACAGTTCATCAATACTGTCGACACCAATGACCGCGAGCATCTCGCGGATGTCCTCTTCGGTATGTGGTATGAATGGCATGTCCAGCTCGACGGTCAGTCTTCTTCGGCAAGCATCGCGGTATAGCCTGCTGCATCGAGCAGGCTATCCAACTCTGCCGGATCGGACATTTTTACCTTGAAGATCCAACCCTCGCCAAATGCGTCTTCGTTGATCGTCTCCGGCGCATCTCCCAAGGCCTCGTTGACCGCCAGGACTTCACCCGTGACCGGACTGTAGACATCGGAAGCCGCCTTGACCGATTCGACCACCGCACAGTCACCACCCGGCTCTACGTTATCGCCGACGCCGGGTGGATCGACGAACACCAAATCACCCAATAACTCCTGGGCATGATCGGTGATCCCGACGGTCGCGGTCCCGTCACCCTCGTCCCGCACCCACTCGTGGGATTTGGAGTAGCGCAGATCGGTTGGTAGATCAGTCATCGTTAGATTCCCCCTGTTTATGCACTCACAACTGTTTCCAAAAAAATCTATAGGTCGATGCAGGCCTTGCCGTTGCGTACGAAAGGTGGCTTGACCACTTGGGCCGGCAGGCGTTTACCCCGGACCTCCACTTCACAATGGTCACCAATCTCCGGGCTCACCCGGGCCAAGGCGATGGAACGCTCCAGGGTTGGTGAAAACCCGCCGGAAGTGATCTCACCCATCTCATCGTCACTCGAAAAGACCTTCAGATGGTTGCGTAACACCCCACGGCCAATAAGCAATAGCCCTACAAAGCGTTGCTTGGAAGCATCCTCTTTTTGTTTAACCAGGACCTCCCGACCAATGAATTGCCGATCAACAGGCTCCCAGGCCACAGTCCAGGCCAAACCGGCTTCCAAGGGAGAGGTCTGCTCATCCATATCGGAGCCGTAAAGATTCATCCCCGCTTCCAGACGCAGGGTGTCGCGGGCACCCAGACCACAGGGTGCGACGCCCGCTGCCGCCAGCGATTGCCAAAACGCCGCTGCCTCTGCAGTCGGCAGCATAATCTCAAATCCGTCTTCACCGGTATAGCCGGTACGGGCGAGAAACCAGTCATCTTCAGCGACCGCCGTAAAGGGCTTCAATTCTGCACCGACTTGTTGTAATTGAGAAGAGAGCAGCGGTAGCGTCTTGCTACGTGCATTCGGACCCTGTACGGCAATCATGGCCAGATCCCGTCGCGGCTTGATCTCAACGTCGAAGCCACTCTTCTGGCGTTCCAGCCAGGCCAGATCCTTCTCGGTGGTCCCGGCATTCACCACCATGCGGTAGAAATCCTGCCGCAGATAGTAGACGATAAGATCGTCAATCACCCCACCCTGCTGATTGAGCATACAACTATAGAGAGCCTTACCCGGTGTTTTGAGGCGCGCCACGTCATTCGCCAGCAAGCGTCGAAGATAGCTAAGCACTCCGTCACCCTGTAGATCGACAACCGTCATGTGGGAGACATCGAACATGCCCGCATCGCGGCGCACCTGATGATGCTCCTCAAGCTGCGATCCATAATGCAGCGGCATATCCCAGCCACCGAAGGGAACGATGCGCCCGCCCATCGCCTGATGGACCCCGAAAAGGACTGTCTGTTTACCCATAAAAACTCTCTCGTGT
>JASJBU010000182.1 GCA_030066355.1 Gammaproteobacteria bacterium
TATGAAAACGTCATGGGGTCAACGGATCTGCGAGAAGACTACGTCTTCGTAACGAAGAGTCATGATCATGCGGCCTCCGATGCCGTTTGGGTGGTCAAGAAACACGAACCCGATAACTTCCTTGTGCAGTTCTACAAGGTGGAGCCAGGCGAGAAGGTCGGCATTATCGAGGTCAAATGTTTGTCTGAAAGCGATTTCAAAACGAGAGTGCGAGTTACCTATGAGTACGTAGGTCTATCTGCCACTGGGAACGAGTTCATTTTGGAGTTTTCTCCATCGAGGTATGAGGCGTTTATCTCCGAGTGGCAGGTACTCCTGCAAAACTACTTCGCAGGGAAGGCTTAGCATCTCGACCTTGGTTCCAAGGCTATCAATCGAGCCACCACGCCTTACGGCCGCTGGGGGAGGGCTCACCCTGGGTGGCGCTTGTTGAGGCACTCTCGTTGATGACTGGAAGTAACCTCTGCCAGGTGTGAAATGGCAGTCTATCTTGCGCTTGCCGTCTTCCATCCGGCAGTCCGGCAGGTCACGCAGCCCGGGGTTTCTTCTATGCAATAGTCGACGGGTCTGGGCAGGTGCGTCGCGCGTTTCCGGTGCCCAGGGCGTCGATACTTTGCATTTCATCATCGCTGAGCTCAAAGTCGTAGATGTCACGGTTCTCGGCCATGCGCTTCATTTTCGAGGTTTTCGGTAGAGCGGTGCGACCGCTCTGCACATGCCAACGCAGTACCACCTGTCCCGGGGTCTTGCCATGCTGTGCGGCAATAGTTCCTAGTACAGGGTCGTCCAGCATGCCGAAGGCGCCGCTCGCAAAAGGCGCGTAAGCGGTCACCACGATGCCCTGTTCGTTGCAGAAAGATTCCAGCTCAGGATCACGGCAGTATGGATGGATCTCCACCTGGTTCACAGTGGGACGAAGTTCAGGCTCCGGGACGTCTTCCATGAGCTGGCGTAGGTGAGAGACTGTGAAGTTTGACACTCCGATCGCGCGTGCGGCGCCCTTGTCGGCGATCTCGCAGAAGGTACGCCAGATGGTGGCGCGAGCTTGGCGAGGGAAGTTGGGGTCTGCACTGCCCGGTTGCCCAAAGACCCCGGGCCAGTGCATCAGCAGTAGATCCACATAGCCAAGGCCCAGATCGTCGAGTGTGTCGACCATGTCGTCGCGGATCTTCTGGGCGATATCGTCGACTTTGTCGAAGTCCCAGGTGCGGCGGTGAGAAATGTTGATATGCGGCGGCGTTGCCGGATGTGCGAGTTTGCTGGTGATAAAGAGGTCATCGCGAGTCAGCTCGCCGCTGCTGAAGCGCTGACCGAGTAGCGTTCCAACAATTCGCTCAGTTCCGTAGACCCGCGCACCGTCAAAGGCCCGGTAGCCGTTATCTAGTGCCAGTGAAACAGCTCGCCAGGCCTGTTCGGGCAGAAAACCCTGGAAATCACTGCCGCCCACCCAATCACCGAAGGCACAGCCAAAGGCCAGGGTGGGCATCGTGACGCCATTGTGCAGCGAAACTGTTCGCGCCTTATCTGCTGTTGCGTTCATTTGGTTATAACCTTGCTGGGTGATCTAAAAGGGGCGTTACAAGAGGTCCACTCAAAGAATAGACTCGTGGTGAAACCGCCGACAGCCCTGATTCACACCTCTCTGAATTCGTAGATTCTGCAGAATAACCGCTCCGGTCAGCAGACTTTTTGCCGAGCCTTTTCCTGGGTCGGTGGCTCAGCGGGCTGTCCTGGTGATTCTGAAAGAATTCAGGCGTTTATGAAGCAGCGGGTTGGGAATGCGCTTGGGGATCTGGAGTCAGGTGCTCGCGGGCGGAGAGAGTCGGGCAGTTCGATATTCGCAGCGGAGTTGGCCCGTGATGCGATTGGCGCAGCGGGCGGGCGGCGGGAGGATGTCGACCAATATGCTTTGGGTTATTCTGCGCGCAGGAAACACGGTGTTCGTGCTTCCGACACTCGCTGGGCTCGATCCTGATGCAAGAGACCGAGACATGGATACGCTGACTCTTACTCGTCCCGATGATTGGCACGTTCACTTGCGGGACGGCGATATGCTGGCCGCCGTGTTGCCGGACACTGCACGCCGTTTCGCCAGGGCTATCGTGATGCCCAACCTGAATCCGCCGGTTCGCACTGTGTCGGAAGCCGCGTCTTACCGTGAGCGCGTTCTGGCAGCCCTTCCAGCCGGAACGGATTTTGAGCCGCTGATGACGCTTTATCTGACGGACAACACGTCGCCGGAGGAAATCTTCAAGGCCAAGGACAGCGGATTCGTGCGCGCAGTAAAGTATTACCCCGCCGGGGCTACCACCAATTCCGATTCCGGTGTTACCGATATCGGCAAGGTGGAGGCTGCACTGGGGGCCATGCAGGACGTGGGACTACCCCTGCTGTTGCACGGTGAGGTAACGGATCCGGACGTAGACCTGTTTGATCGGGAGGCGGTGTTCATCGAGCGGATTCTGGCGCCGCTGCTGCAACGCCAGCCCAGGCTCAAGGTGGTACTGGAGCACATCACCACTCGCCAGGCAGCGGAATTCGTGGCTGCCGCCCCGGCCAACGTGGCAGCGACTATCACCGCGCACCACCTGCTGTACAACCGTAATGCCATGTTTCAGGGTGGCATCCGGCCCCATTACTACTGCCTGCCGGTGCTGAAGCGGGAGACTCACCGCGAGGCTTTGGTTGCTGCCGCTACGAGCGGTAACCCCAAGTTCTTTCTGGGCACGGACAGCGCCCCCCATGCCACTAGTGCCAAGGAAGCAGCCTGTGGTTGCGCCGGTATCTACACCGCTCACGCCGCGATCGAGCTGTACGCCGAGGCATTTGAGTCGGCAGATGCGCTGGACAAGCTGGAGAGTTTCTCCAGCCATTTCGGCCCCGATTTCTACGGCCTGCCCCGCAATGCAGACACCGTTACGCTAGTGAAGGAACGCCACATGGTGCCTGCCGAGCATGACGGAGGCGTCACCCCCCTAAGGGCGAACGAATATCTGACCTGGCGAATGGCGTAGGGGCGCGCTTCATTTCCCGAATACCAGCGTATGGCTGTCGAGAGCTCTTGCTCGAATCTCTCGGTGAATTGGCCGGGACGATGCGCGATAGGGCGGTATCCGCCCCACTGTTCGAATCACCGAATCGATTTGGTAGGTGATCGAAATACCGGTTTTTGCTCCACCGCGCCAAGTCTTGCGGCGAGCTCCGCGATCACTTAACAGGACGCAGCAACAAGAATGACGAGTAGCACATCGCAACAGACATGTTATTTTTGCAAGGTCTCAAGCGGTCAGGCCGACCCCTTTATTTTTCAGAACAGGTCATTCGTTGCGATCTTTGACACGAACCCGGTCAACCCGGGCCATGCTCTGATCATCCCCAAACGACATGTCGTGTCAATCTTCGATCTGAGCGGACAGGAGCGCGACGATTATTTCGATGCGCTTTACGGCGTGAAGGACGTTATCGAGTCCACGAGCTTTGCCGATCTCTACCCGCGCATGATGACCAGAGAAGACCTGAGCGGCAGGCCTATGGATCACGTAGAAGCCGTCTTAGAGCTTCCTTTTCTGACTAGCAAACCCGATGCGTACACCGTCAGCAACAATGATGGCCGCGCCGCCGGAAGAAGCATCGATCATTTACTTGTGATTGTCTTGCCTCGTTACAGTGGGGATGTTGCTGATCCACGAGGGGGGATTCGCAACGTGATTCCTGACAGGGCCAACTACCATAGGCGGTGAAACCTGAAGGATTCTCTGCGAGGGTACTTCGGTCCCTGCCTAATCTGGTCTTCCCGTTTAATATGGTTTGGTCTTCAATCCAGTCCTCGATCTGGTCTTTCCCCACAGGTTAAACCGCCCGGTTGTGACCGCTGAATCAAATCGACGGCCCCGTTTACTACACCGGGGTTGCGGCGGTGAGTATTGGCGCCGACTGAGCAGGCCGCTTCCGTGAAACGTTGGGAACGGTGTTCCGCGAGTCGCAGAGTCCAGGGTTTCTGTAGCAGTGCTTGGTGCTGGGGAGTCGATGTCGTCCCCGGCGAGAATTCGATTGAAGTGACTGCGAATAATTCGCATTAGCAAATCCATTGCTTGCGGATCATCTTGTCCAGGAATCCATGCTGATGCAGCCGACAAACCTTTGTCAGCATTCGAATTTTTTCAATAGTTGGGTCGAGAATTCCTAGAAAATCGTCTTCCAGCATTGATTGTTGGGCGGTGGTCGCTGTGTATTAATCCCGCTGATAAGCTAACAAAGATTGCTGATTAGAGGATGCTAATACAAGCAACTATTATCTGTCACCCCGACCATCCCCAGGAGAGAGGAAACCATGTTTACCATCAACCCCTTCAGCGAGCTTTCCGGCTTCATCTCGCCCATGGCAATGCAGATCTATGTCGTACTGATGGCTCTGCTGGTTGTCGGGGGTACGGTTCTCGACATGATGCACAAGCAGAGCGCCAAGTACTTTTTTGAGAATGCGAAGAAAGCTGAAAAAAACGCTAAGCGTACTGTCAGCAGCAGCGAAAAGACTTCCCTTGCCATGCAGACCCTGACGAACGAGGTGCTGACCTCGTCTGAGTTTGCCAATCAGAAACGACGGATCTCTCACCTCTTCACGATGTACGGGTTCATCATCTTCGTTGTCGCTACGGCAGTGTTGATTTTTGGCTACCCGACCGATGCATCAGCCGGCGTATGGCCGATTCTGTGGCACTTGGGTGCGCTGTCACTGGCTTTCGGCGGCTACTGGTTCTGGTTCTTTATCCGCGTCGACGTTTCATCCGAAGGTCATAAGTGGTACCAGTTGGCCCGTGCCGATCTGTTCATAGTTTCGCTGCTTGCAACCGCAACCTTCGGCCTGCTGTGGTCCTTCACTCAGGGCAGCGGTCTCGGATGGTTGTTCTTTGTCCTGTTCATTCTCTCCAGCACCACGTTGTTCGGCACCGTCCTGTGGTCTAAGTTTGCCCACATGTTCTTCAAGCCCGCTGCGGCCTATCAGAAGAAGATCACCCGGGCTGACGGCTCGCAAGAGAATCTGCCGGATCTCGGCGATCTGTCCGATCCGGCGCTGCAGGCACGTTACCCGGACATCCCGACGTACATGGGTGACAACCCTGGCTACATGGGACTCGGCATCAAGCGCGAAGAGCCGAGCCACTTCTGAGCCGTTCCAACTGATCAAAATCTAGAGAGAGGATTAACATGCCAACTTTCGTATACATGACGCGTTGTGACGGCTGTGGACACTGTGTTGATATCTGCCCCTCAGACATCATGCACATCGACCCGACGTACCGCCGTGCCTACAATATTGAGCCTGACATGTGCTGGGAGTGCTATTCTTGCGTGAAGGCCTGCCCGCAGAATGCGATTGATGTTCGAGGATATGCGGACTTTGCGCCATTGGGCCATAGTGTCCGTGTGCGCCGCGAGGAAGAAAAAGGCACCATCGCCTGGAAGATCAAATTCCGGGATGGCACGGAAAAGAACTTCCTGTCGCCGATTACCACCAAACCCTGGGGCACCTGTATTCCCAAGCTGGCCGAGGTGCCCAGCCCCGACCAGGACATGCGTGACAGCCAGCTGCTTTACAATGAGCCGAAGTATCTCCGCATGGATGACGGCGGCTTGCACACCCTGCAATCCAACGGTCTTAAACTGAAAAAAGGGGTGTACTACTGATGGCTCATAAAACCGTCGTAGAAGACGATATTGACGTCCTGGTCGTCGGTGGTGGCCTTGGCGGAAGTGGTGCGGCCTGGGAGGCGAGGTTCTGGGGTCAGGACAAGAAAATCGTCGTTGCCGAAAAGGCCAATATCGATCGCTCGGGCGCGGTAGCGCAGGGCCTTTATGCGATCAATTGCTACATGGGTACCCGTTGGGGCGAGAATAATCCGGAGGACCACGTTCGCTATGCCCGGATCGACCTGATGGGACTTGTGCGTGAGGATTTGTTGTTTGACATGGCCCGTCACGTCGATTCCACGGTTCACCAGTTCGAAGA
>JASJBU010000183.1 GCA_030066355.1 Gammaproteobacteria bacterium
AACTGCGGGCAAACTCGAGCAACTCTTCCATGACCCGCAGGCGGAATTTCTGTTTTTGGTGAACGAATGAAAAGGGTCGCTCCATCTGGGGTTCCAGGTTGATGGCCCGGAGGGTATCGAGTTTCAGCTCCTTTTGGATCGTCGCCCGGGAGACCACGGAGACGCCCATACCGGCCTCGACCGCACCCTTCACCGCTTCCGGACTGCCCAGTTCCATGGTCACATTCAATCCGGTGCCGCAGCCATTGAGGTGCTGATTCATGTATTCGTTGATCACCTCGCGGGTCCCCGACCCCTCTTCCCGGCAGATAAAGTGGTATTTCAGCAATTCAGAGAAGTCGACCGTCTCCTTGTCGGCCAGGTCATGGTTGGGCGGCACGATAGCCACCAGCTGATCCAGTCGGCAGACTTCCACCACCAGGTTTTTGTTGCCCACCGGTGCTTCGACAACACCCAGGTCGATGCTGTTGTTCTCAACCATGGACACGATACCATCGGAATTGGATACCCTGAGATGTATGGTGACTTCCGGATAGCGGGTACCGAAATCCCCGAGCAAAGCCGGCAGCATATACTCCGCAATGGTCGTACTGGCGCCGATGGTCAGCGCTCCGCGAATCTCACCGGTCATTTCGCGAACCGAGTTCTCCATGTCGGTATAGAGATCGAAGATGCGATCCGCGTATTCAAAGACCCTATCGCCCGCTTCGGTGAGGCTGATCCGGTTATGGGTGCGATCGAACAGGCGTGTATTGAAGTACTCTTCGAGTTGACGGACCTGAAAGGTGACCGCGGGTTGGGTCATGTGGAGGGTTTCTGCCGCCTTGGTAAAGCTCAACAACCGTGCAACCGTGTGAAATACTTGGAGTCTGCGATCAGCCATTGCTCAATACACTCAATTTACATTCTTTGCTGGGATAAATTCATTTTATATCATAACTTACTTCTATGGGTGAATGCTAATAAATCTCATCGGGAACACGAGACTCTTTTTTGTTTATTCACCAGGCTTTGGCTAGTATTTGCGGGTTACCGAAAATCGATGGTAAATCTTCGATCATATCGACTCTGGCTAGATCGTGTTGATCGGAAATGGAGCTTGATCTTTTAATGAGGAAACAGACGGGTGGTATGGGTGATCGGGTTGATAGCAGGTCTCAAATCGATCACCTCTACCCTGGAGACCAGTATGAAAATAAGCAGGAAAGCGCTTGTATTCGCAATTACGCTTGCCGCCCTACACGAATCGGCCGGTGCAGCGGGTTTTGCGTTGATAGAAAACTCGGCCTCAGGAATGGGGAGTGCGTTTGCCGGCGCAGCGGCGATCGGTGAAGATGCCAGCACCGTTTGGTTCAATCCGGCAGGCATGGTCCGGCTCGACAAACAGCAGGTCGCCGGTGCCTTGCATGCAGTTCTTCCCGAAGCCAGCTATCGTGACGAAGGCTCATATATCAATCCGGCATTGACCGGTGACTCGGTCACCCCCGGTTCCCTCAGCGGCTCCAATGACAAGACAGATGTGATTGGCATCGTACCCAATCTCTACTACGTGCTGCCCTTTGCGGAGCGATATACCTTCGGTATCGGCCTGAATGCGCCATTCGGTCTGGAGACCGACTACGAGGATGATTGGGTCGGCCGCTATCACGGGACCAATTCCTCCCTGATGACCATTAACATCAACCCATCCCTGGCCTGGCAGGCCAATGATGCGTTGTCATTCGGGGTAGGGATCAGTGTTCAGTATGTGGAAGCGGACCTGAGCAACCAGATCGATTCCGGTGCGGTCTGTCTCAGAGTAGCGGGTGACAGCAATGAATTGTTGGCCCAGTGTCTGGATGCGGGGCTGTTACCCAATACCGTTGAAAATGATAGCAGCGCCAACGTCAAGGGGGATGACTGGTCCTACGGATTCAATCTCGGCCTGCTCTACCAGTTCAACGAATCGAGTCGCATCGGTCTGGCCTATCGATCGGAGGTGGATCACAGACTGGAGGGCGATGGTGAGTTCGAGGTGAATCCGGCACTGCGCAGCATTCTGGACTCGGTCGGTCTCAATACCCTGTTCACTAATACATCGGTAACCGCCACCGCAGACTTGCCCGCGTCCGCCTCCCTATCCGCTGTGCTCGGCGTCAGCGATCGCCTGACGCTGCTGGCGGACATCACCTGGACAGGCTGGAGCAGTTTCGATGAACTGCGTATCAAATTCGATAATCCCGCCCAGGCCGATGCGGTGACCGACGAGTCCTGGGACGATAGTATGCGTTACTCTGTGGGGCTGAACTACCGGGAAGGCAAGCGGATCTGGCGTGCCGGCTGGGCCTATGACGAAACCCCCATCCCCGATGCCGAGCATCGCACGCCCAGAATCCCCGGCAATGACCGCACCTGGTTGGCGTTTGGGGTGGGCATGCCGTTCTTCGAGGCCTTCTGGCTCGATCTGGGCTATGCTCACCTGTTCATCGACGATACGGCAATCGATCATACCGATTCGAACGGCTATACCCTGCGGGGCGTCTACGAGGCGGAAGTCGACATCTTCAGTGTTCAGGCAACCATGGAATTCTAAGGAGCGGTGAGATGAAACCAAAGCTATTCCCTGTCGTGGTATTGGTGTCGCTCTTCTCGCTTGCGGGATGTAACGACTCCAGCGATCATGATTTCGAGGCGAGCGCCGAGGATGCGCAGGAAACCTACGAAGCAGAGAACGAGATCCAACCCAGGCCGCTGTTCAACCCGGCTGAGGGACAGATTCCCTCCGCCACCGATCTGTTATTTCTGGGCTCCACCGACGGTACCCTCAACATCCCCATCGATCCCCTGGTGGACTCGGAAGGGGAGCAACTGCTGAAGGCCACCCTCAACGAATTGGACGGTTTCTCCACCACCTCTCCCATCACTGTGGAATTCAGCACCACCCTGGATCCGGCCAGTGTGACAGCGGGCGGTACCGTGCATCTCTACGAGGTCACCACCACCTCGGATGGTGCCGTGCTGGGCGTGACACGTGAATTGTCGGCCGATGAATATGTGACGACCCTCAGCGGAGAGAATCTGGAGATTCTGGTTATGCTACCGCTGGTGCCCCTGCAGGAACAGACCAGCTATCTGGTGGTCTTCACCAGCGGGATCACCGACGCCGCCGGTGCAGCGACCAAGGCGGATACGGTCTATCGGGTGCTGAAGTCCACCGAGCCCCTCACCGGTGAACTCGCCGAACTCGAGCCCTTGCGGTTGTTGACCCAGACCTTCGAGGCGGCGGCCGCCAGCCAGGGCATCCCTGCGGATGAGATCGTGCTGAGCTGGGTGTTCAGCACCCAATCCATCACCCCGGTCCTCGACTATCTGGCAGACACTGCCGTGCCCGGAACCATCAGTCTGGCACCGACCGGTCTCACTACACAGGAACTCAATCCCCTGCTGCAGGGCACGGCAGATGTCTACATCGGCACCCTCGACGTTCCCTACTACCTGACCGACAATCAGGTCGAGCCGACTGCGCCCTTGACGGAATATTGGACCGGCACGGCTGACAGCGCCTTGACCCGTTACAACACCATACCGGTTGTGACCAGCACCCAGACCATTCCGGTCTTGCTGACCCTGCCTAATGAAACCTCCGCCCCGGCGGAGGGGTGGCCGCTGGTGATCTTCCAGCACGGTATCACCCAGGACCGGACCAACTTGCTGGGTATTGCCGATACCCTGGCCATGGCGGGTTTCGCAGCGGTGGCGATCGACCTGCCGCTGCATGGGATCACCGATCGGAACAATGCCCTGCATGCAGATCTGACCATTTTCCCGGAAGATGTTGAACGCACCTTCGACCTGGACCTGGTGGACAATGCCACCGGAGCGGCCGGGCCCGATGATGCGATCGATCCGTCCGGCCAGCACTACATCAATCTGCAGAGTCTGTTGACCTCCCGCGATAATCTGCGTCAGGCGGTGGCCGATCTGTTGGTACTGCGCGCGAGCCTGTCCGGCATCACGGGCATAGACTTGAATGCGGACCAGGTCCATTTCGTCGGCCATTCCCTCGGCGGTATCGCCGGCAGCGTCTACCTGGCGATGGATGAGACCGTGCTCGCCGCCAGTCTCGCCATGCCGGGCGGCGGTATCGCTCGAATGCTGGATGGCTCGGCTACCTTTGGACCGATCGTCGAAGCGGGTCTGGCCGCCAATGGTGTGATCAAGGGCACCGCAGATTACGAAAGCTTCATGGTAGTGGCGCAGACTGCGGTGGATTCGGCCGATCCAATCAACTTTGCCGCGCTGGCTGCAGTCGAGCATCCGATTCATATGATCGAGGTCATTGGCGGCGGTGGAAATCTGCCCGATCAGGTCATCCCCAACAGTGTTGTTGGAGCCCCACTCTCCGGTACCGAACCCCTGGCTCGTATGATGGCGCTCGAATCGATTACCACTACGACCGCCTCCGATGGCATCGTCCGTTTTACCGAGGGTGAGCACAGTTCTGTACTGGATCTCACGGCGAGTCCAGCCGCCACCGCGGAGATGCAATCCGAGATCGCGGGCTTTCTGGCATCCGGTGGTACGCTCATCCCAATCACCAATCCCAATGTGATCTCTCAATAAACCGGAGTGTTAATGCAAACACCGGAAAACGATTAACCTTTGCTTCTGAATTAACCTACCGAGGTATCGACTGACATGAAAAGAACCCTGACCTGCCTGCCGCTGCTAACGGGATTGATCTTCAGCCAAGGAAGCGCGGTCGCCGCAGAGGACGCGGAACCCACCGTCTCGCTCAAACGCCTCTCCATGGAGACGGCACTCACCATCGCCCAGGGAGCCATTGCTGCCTGTCGCAAACAGGGTATTCAGATCGGGGTGACGGTGGTGGATCGCGACGGTACCGCCCAGGTGACATTGCGCGATACCATTGCTGCCCCCATCACCTTGTCGATCAGCCGTCAGAAGGCCTTTACCGCGGTGAATTTCAATGCCTCCACCTCACAATTGGGTAGTCGTGCCGATACGCCGATCGGCCGGCTGGACGGTCTGGTGATGTCCGCGGGCGGACTGCCGGTGCAGGCGGCCGGCCAGCTGCTGGGTGGTGTCGGCGTCAGCGGTGCGCCATCGGGTAAGACGGATGAAGCCTGTGCCCAGGCCGGTATAGACTTGGTCTTGGACGATCTGGAAATGGCCATGTAGCCCCACAGGCGGGCGTCTCCCGGCACCCACAGGAACGACTCAAGATCGGGATATATCGACCCCGTCTGTCTGGTCATGGGGCGCCGGGGGCGGCAGCGTTTCACCGGCGAACAGCGCCTTGGCGGCCCGCACCGGATCCTCTTCACGGGTTGGAATGACCTGCACCCCATGGGCGGCCATGCGCTGAATAAAGCCCTGTCCACAACTGCCGCAGACCAGCAGGTCGACCTGGAAAATGGGGTGATCGCTGCCGTGGTATGCATGCAGCGACATTGTCTTGGGTAAGTCGAGGCGCTGGAGTTCGAGGGGTCGACCGGTTTCATCCTGGCCGAAAATCAGAAAACGCCGGGTCTTGCCGGCGTGGCCGGTGATCGTGCGGAAATTCTGGCTGGTGATGCCGATCTTCAAGGCCTTGTCTCAGACCACGGTGAGTATGGGTTGGGCTCGCTTGTCAGGCGTATAGAGGGCATTCGCCCATTCTTCGATGGCTGCGTTTGCCACCGGCATGGGCGCCTCCATGAATGAGATAACGAATCGATCATCGGTTTCGCAAATGCCGATAGAGCGGGGCCGGTTGGCCAGCTGTGTGGGCTCGGGTAGCGTCAGGCCAAAGCAGAACACCACATTCACCGCCGCTCTGATATTCTCAGCCAACTGACCATTCGGCAGTTTCTTGGTATGGGCGTAATGATCGAAGGTTGCCAGGTAACGGGCGGTCGGGTGTTCCTTGATCTTCGTCTTGAAATGGTCCGCAATCGCCCCGACAGAATCGAATACACATTCCGATGGCTCTATCTCCAACAGATAAACGGGGACCTTCTCTTC
>JASJBU010000176.1 GCA_030066355.1 Gammaproteobacteria bacterium
AAACGCCAGCAGCATACACAGCAACCCGGCCCCGATCAGTAATCGCATGACAATATCCAGGCGAGGGGCCTGTTGCCAGGTCTCCAGAAAGTGTCGGGAGAATTGCAGGGCTGAAAGAATCACCAATCCGGCAAAAAAGACGACGGACTTGTTACCCCAAGCGGGTGATTCAGGCCAGAGGTACTGGAAGGTATAGCCACTCAACGAACCCTGGAACAACAAAAAAGTACTGATATAAATGACGTAGTACAGGTAATTGGTGTCGCGGATAGAGAGGTAGAGAAAAAGGTTATACAGAACCATTGCCAGCATGGCCCCCAGGTAGATGCCGACATGCTGACCATTCCTGACCGCGGCTTCGGTAAATTCGGATACAGACCAGAGCCGAAGTGGCATCTGCAAAGAGCCTTCGGTCTGCACTCTCAGGTAGAAATTTTCATTGCCGGTCTGATTCAAACGGAACACTGGATGATGGTAGGGAATCTCCCGATCGGAAAAGTCTTGGGTATCACCGGCATGACTCGCATCGACGCCTCCATCATCTGCGAGGCGATAAAAGGTCACTTGATCGAGCAGGGGATATGCCACTTCCAGAAGCCATTCCCCGGGTGGAGGTGTCAGGCGGAACCAATGGACTGCATTATCGTATGCAAAATTTTTTTTCGCCTCGGTTAATGAAACGAATTCGAGGCTATGCGCTGGATCGATAAGCGCTTCTAGCTCCAGCATCCGCTCCGGGTCGCTCACATATTTTGTTGAATCCTCAAGGCTGATGGTACCTGCTGCTTGGCAGTGGATGGTTATCATCAGCAATACCAGGCCTGGCCAGAAACGAAGAATTGACCCCAATGCAGTTTTGTGTTCGCGATATGAATAGGCATCCTCAGGCATATTGACTATAGCGACCTGAGTACACTCATGTTTAGGCAGGTAGCACAGGAAGTTTGACAAACAGCAACTGACCCTTCTTGAATGTCAGCTGCGTAGATGCTTGTGAGCTGGACCCCGGTGCTCTATGGATCAGCTGACGAACTGAATGATTGTCGGCGACGATATCCTATAGACAGCCCCGGAGGCATCACACTGGGCGAGTAAGATCTGCACACCACCCATGCCTCGAGACAGGTGGATCAGGGTGTTTTCTTCACTGCGGCCACCTTCCACATGTAATAGATCACGGGGATGACGAACAACGAGAGCAGCGGTGCGGTGATCATGCCGCCAATCATCGGAGCGGCGATGCGGCTCATGACCTCGGAGCCGGTGCCCTCGCTGAGAAAGATCGGGATCAGGCCGGCGACGATCACTGCCACGGTCATCGCCTTGGGCCGGACCCGTAGTACTGCGCCCTCCATGATGGCATCCCGCAGGTCATGCTCCGAGAGCTTGCCGCTGCGCTCCCGTTCGCGGAGCGCATTGTCCAGATAGATCAGCATCACCACACCGAATTCGGCAGCCACGCCGGCGAGGGCGATGAAGCCCACCCCTACCGCCACCGACAGGTTGTAGTCGAGCAGAAAGATCAGCCAGAAGCCGCCCACCAGGGCGAAGGGCAGGGAGAGCATCACCATGGCCGCTTCGCCGGCGTGGCGAAACGCCAGATAGAGCAGCACGAAGATGATGACCAGGGTCAGGGGGATCACCTGGGAGAGCCGCTCCTGGGCACGCAGCATGTACTCGTATTGGCCCGACCAGGCAATGGAATAACCCTGGGGCAGCTTTACCTGTTCGCGCACCGCCTGTTGGGCACGGGCCACATAACCACCCAGATCCGCATCCCGGATGTCGACGAAGGTCCAGCCGTTCAAACGGCCGTTTTCGCTCTTCAGCATGGGTGCGCCGTCGACGATCTTGATATCCGCCACCTGGGCCAGGGGGATCTGAGCCCCGGTGGGGGTGACCAGGGGCAGATAGCGCAGCTTCTCCAGGTCATTGCGCTGCTCCCGGGGGAAGCGCAGATTCACCGGATAGCGCTCCAGTCCCTCCACGGTGCGGGTGATATTGATACCGCCCACCGCGGCGGCGATCACCTGATTGATGTCGGTGATGTTGAGCCCGTATCGGGCCGCCGCCATGCGGTCCGGCAGGATGTCGATGTAACGCCCCCCGGCCACCCGTTCGGAGTAGGCCGAAGTGGTGCCGGGTACGCTCAACAGCGCCTTTTCGATTGCCTGGCCGATCTGTTCGATGATCTTCAGGTCCGGGCCGGAGACCTTGATCCCCACCGGGGTCTTGATCCCGGTGGCGAGCATGTCGATGCGGGTCTTGATCGGCATTACCCAGGCGTTGGTCACGCCAGGGAAATTCACTGTGCTGTCCAATTCCCGTATCAGCTTCTGAGTGGTCATGCCAGACCGCCACTGATCCTTAGGCTTGAGTTGGATCAGCGTCTCGATCATGGTCAGGGGCGCCGGATCGGTGGCGGTGTCGGCCCGGCCCACCTTGCCGAACACCTGTTTCACCTCAGGGAGTGTCTTGATCAGCCGGTCGGTCTGTTGCAACAGCTCCTGGGCCTTGCCGATGGAGAGCCCGGGCAGGGTGGTGGGCATGTACATCAGGTCCCCTTCGTCCAGCTCCGGCATGAATTCCGAACCCAGACCGTCGGCGAAGCGCGCCAGCCAGGGTAGCCCGGAAAAGTATCTGCGCCAGTGCTTCGACCAGTCTCGCTGGGTCGCCTCAATCTGCTGGATGGCCGCTTGCGGCTCGCCGGTGATCCCCTCGACGACTTGGAAGGGCCATTTCAGCGGCGTCAGGAAACCCGTGATGCCGGCGATAGGTATCACCAGGCTGACCACCAATAGCAGTGCATTGACCAGGGTCCAGCGCGGCCAGCGCATCACCGCCTTGAGCAACGGGCGATACAGCCAGATCAACAACCAGTTAAGGGGGTTGCTCCGCTCCGCCGGGATGCGTCCCCGGATGAAATAACCCATCAGCACCGGCACCAGGGTGACGGCGAGCCCCGCGGAGGCGGCCATGGCATAGGTCTTGGTGAAAGCGAGGGGCGAGAACAGCCGTCCCTCCTGGGCCTCCAGGGTGAACACCGGCAGGAAGCTCAGGGTGATGATCAGCAGTGAGTAGAACAGGGCCGGGCCCACCTCGCCGGCGGCCTTGGTCATCGTATTCCAGTGCTCCAGCCCGGTGGGTGAGTGCCCGTAGGCCTGCTTGTAGCGCTCCAGGTGCTTGTGGGCGTTCTCGATCATCACAATGGCGGCGTCCACCATGGCGCCGATGGCGATGGCGATGCCCCCCAGGGACATGATGTTGGCGTTGATCCCCTGCTGCTGCATCACGATGAAGGAGGCCAGCACCCCGAGGGGCAGGGTGACGATGGCCACGAAAGCGGAGCGCAGATGAAACAGGAACACCAGGCAGACCAGGGCCACCACCACAAACTCCTCGATCAGCTTTTCCTGCAGGTTGTCCACCGCTCGTTCGATCAACGCGGAGCGGTCGTAGGTCTCGACGATCTCCACGCCCGCCGGCAGACCCTGTTTGAGGGACTCGAGTTTGGCCTTGACCTGTTGGATCGTGGCCAGGGCGTTCTCTCCGTAGCGCATCACCACGATGCCGCCGGTGATCTCCCCTTCGCCGTCCAGGTCCGCCACCACCCGGCGCATCTCCGGGCCCACCTGAATGCGCGCCAGGTCCCGGAGCAAGACCGGGGTACCTTGGGAGGTCACGTCGATGGTGATCGCCTGCAGGTCCTCGATGCTCTTCAGATAACCCCGGCTGCGCACCATGTATTCCGCCTCCGCCAGCTCGATCACCGATGCGCCCACCTCCTGGTTGGCGTTGCGGATCGCACTGGAGACCTTCTGCAGCGAGATGCCGTAGGCACGCAGCTTCTCCGGGTCCACCACCACCTGGTACTGTCGCACCATGCCGCCTACCGTGGCCACCTCTGAGACCCCAGGGACGGTTTGCAGCTCGAATTTGAGAAACCAGTCCTGCAGGCTCCTGAGCTGGGCCAGGTCATGTTGACCCGTGCGATCCACCAGGGCATAGCTGTAGACCCAGCCGACCCCGGTGGCGTCCGGCCCCAGGTTGGGCTGGACCCCTTCCGGCAGGATCGAGCTGGCCTGATTCAGGTATTCCAGGACCCGGGCTCGCGCCCAGTAGAGATCGGTGCCGTCCTTAAAAATCACGTATACAAAGGAATCGCCGAAGAAGGAGTACCCGCGTACTACCTGCGCTCCGGGCACCGAGAGCATGGTGGTGGTGATGGGAAAGGTGACCTGTTCCTCCACTACCCGGGGCGACTGGCCGGGGAAACTGGTGCGGATGATCACCTGCACGTCTGACAGGTCGGGGATGGCATCCAGTGGTGTCTTGTGCAGGGAGACCCAACCCCAGCCGGTGACCACCAGGGTGGCGATTAGCACCAGGAAGCGATTGTGCACCGACCAGGCAATCAGCTGCTTCAACATGGTTTATTCCTCCATGCGCCGGAAACTGGCTTGCAGGCTGGATTCCGAGTCGATCAGGAACTGCCCGGAGACCACTATCTTGTCCCCTTCCTCGAGACCCTCGAGGATCTCCACTCGACCGGCGCGCATCGTCCCCTTCACCACATCTACCGGCTGAAAGCGCCCACCACCCAGGGCCTTGATCACACTGGCGCGTTCCCCGGTCTCAATCAGGGCGTCCACCGGGATCTGCAGCACGTCGTGCTTGGGTCCGCCGTAGATCACCACCTCGGCGAACATGTTGGCTTTGAGCTTTCCGTCCGGGTTGGTGAAGGCCAGGCGCACCCGCAGGGTACGGGCCTGGGGATCCAGGTCCGGATAGATGTAGTCGACCTTACCCTCCCAGGTGCGACCGGGGTAGGCGGGGACCCGCATCTCGGTGGTCAGGCCCTCCCGCAGCCAGTCGATCTGGTATTCGAAGACGTCCACCAGCACCCACATCACCGAAGGGTCGACGATGGTGAAGATCTCCATCTCCGGTTTCACATACATGCCCTCCCGCGCCTGTAGCTGGGTCATCACACCCTTGGCTGGGGCATAAATCGGGATGGTGTTCTGGCTCTGCCGGTTCTGTTGAATGCGGCTGATAGTGCCCTCGGTGACCCCCAACAGTCGCAGACGGTTACGTGCCTTTTCGAGGTTGTGCTGGCCGCTCTTTTGGTCCAGAGCGATGAGAAAATCCACCTGGGCGCTGAGGATCTCTGGGGAGTAGAGCTGCCCCAGCAGCTCGCCGCGTTTCACCGGATCGCCCTCGGCACGCAACTTGAGGCGCTCGATCCAACCCTCGGTGCGCGGATGCACATGCACCAGACGGGTCTCGTCATAGTCCACCCGCCCGACGGTCTGGATGTATTTCCAGAGAGTGTCACGCTTCGCCCGTGCGGTGCGGATACCCATGCTTTGCATGACTGCAGAGGGCACCTGGACCTCGGGTCGGGCCGCATCCGGGGCCTCGATCCGTTTGGCCACCAGGTTCATACCGCAGATGGGGCAGCTCCCCGGCTCGTCCTTGAAGATCTGCGGGTGCATGGGACAGACATACCTGGGATCGAGATGCTTACGGGCATGCTCCTCCGGTGTGTCGGCCAGGGCCTCCGCGAAGGGCTCCGAGGGTTCGGGACTGGGCGCTTCTTTGCCGCAGGCGCTCAGAATCACTAGCAGGCTCAAACAGAGCAGGGTCCGGCCGGGCCGGGCGAATGGATTGAGGGTCATGATGACAGCTCCTGAATTGACGTTAAGCCATGTACCGCTAGGCCATGGCAAACCAACGGGTCAGATCAGGTTTTGTATCGGAGGGCGGTAGAGGGAGCCGGGTGGAGGGTTGGGGCGATTCCGCGTGTAGACTTGCAGATTCAACTCACTGTGAGAGGGGATGTGAACGACTCGGGTCTGTTCCATGGTCAGACTCGGTGACACGGCGCCTTGGCAGCAATCACAGGCCAAGATGCCGTCGAGACCGCTGCAGTGATTGCATTGCTGGTCCGGCAGGGTCATCTCAGTCTGGTGACAAGGGGGTTCCATATCATCCATGTTCAGGCCGGTTGCTTCGGGCGCCCATTGAGCCAGGCTGATCAGCGGCGCGAGTAACAACAACAGCGATAGGATCCAGCACTGATGCCTGATCCTAACGGGCTGTTGTTGAT
>JASJBU010000172.1 GCA_030066355.1 Gammaproteobacteria bacterium
CACCGGGAGGCAAGATTAGAGCCATATGTGAACCCGTTTTCTCTTGTGAGGAGCAGTGTTGATCAGCTCTAGAGGGTTATTTGGAATTTGTGGACGTCTTTTGTTTCCCCGCTCCCCGATAATCCTAATTCCAAAAAACTCCCTACTTGACTAAAGAATCGGAAAATCGCTTTGTTTTAAAGAGATTTCCGTTGCACTGACGGGTGCCGGCACAAAGTGCGCATAAGCAAAAGTTGATTTCGGCTAACGTTTATCAAAGATTTCTATTCGCAGTAAGGCGATTAAACTCCTATTTTCTTAAAACTGGCGAAGGAAATGATCGCCTATCAATCCACTAATGTCGAAATGCCGCGACCCACAATTACTTGCGAGCCACGGTGTTAGGGGGATGAAATGGATATCGAAAGAAAAGCATGCTGTGCCCGAGGTGTTGGTTGGAGTCTAATCGGCGTTGTGATTGCGATGGGATGGGGCATGGGCAATTTGGCGAATGGAATGTCGGCCTTAAGTGCATTCGCTATCCCAGGCCTCATCATGTTGGTGATTATCGGCGTCATGGTGTTGGCTGTGTTGGAAGTGCCTTGGTTCAAGAAACTCTGCACCTGTCCCACAGGAAAAGATCCGCAGGACAAAGTGACCAATACACCAGCAAGTTTGATCCACTGATTCGTGTTAACAGCGGATAAACGAATACCCTGCTGGATTGGCTGGCCGGGTATTCGTTAAAGACTCCCTTCGCTAACAGTCATCTCACTGATCTCAGCGACTAATAACGGTCGCTATAGAATCTCCACCAAGGCTCGGAAGCAGTCGTCATGGGCGACCTGGCAAATGGCTGCTTTTGGAACGAAGCGGTCCGGCCCCTTGAATAAGACCGGACCGCGTCCAAACGGAGTCAGTACGTTTGGCAATTAACCCTCCTAATCATCTTTCTTGCCTTTTCCTCCTCCACCGGTTTTGTTCAGGAGTTTGTACAGGGCTTCACTGCAGATGGCCCCTTTGATGACCGCTGGTTTGTCGTCGTCTTGAACCGATCCTGGATGGAAAATATGGCCCTGCAACAGCAGGTCCAGGCTGCCGTCCAATACCCTGGCTTCGTCGCCGTCATCATCATAGGTCACCATGCCTAGAGCGCTGTGCGTGATCGAGGCACCTACCTGCGGGGCGGCGAGGTCTTCCACGTGCATCAGACCAGCCGCACGGGTCGCCAGAACAAGCGGGACCTCCACCGTCTTGTTGCGCTTCTCAACCGTGATCACACCGTCGAACACCGACACCTCGCTCACCCGCGCATAGAAGGGCTCGTCCGGTGGGGTGAGGAACGGCTGCCTGAGTTGAAACTTGCAGGTTGTCGGGTCGTTGGGGTCGAGGCAGGAATCCTGGTACCAGTTGGTCTGGCTGGCACAGTAGAGCTTGGCCGAGAAAGGGTGACCACCGATGGTTCCGATAATCTGGTCCTGACTAACGACAGAAGATGGAACCACAGCACCGTTCGGCAAAGTCACAGCCGCACCATAGTAAGGATCAACACCTTCAAAATAGTCGCAGTTGAACAGATGATCCTCTTTGGTGAATGGGTAAAACGCTGCCTGTAATTCACCGCCCCAGAAATCCCTAACGGCGCATGAACCGGCCGAATCCTCAGACCCGGGCATCATATGAAAGCCGCTAATATTGACGTCCATGCAATAGCCATCATCATCGGCCAGCGCCAAGCCGGCCACGAGCATCAGGCTGCTGAGGATGCTACTGACAAATTTGATTCGTCTATTCATGATCCATTCCTCCATTGCTGGCGTGAAAAAACAGCCCAGTGCCGGTGTGTCTGGAGGGCATTACTTGGTCACAAACACTCTGAAGGGGCTTGCGCTCTCCAGGTAGTGTCCGGTTGGAACTGTGTTTCCTAATCTACGGCCCTGCAGAGTGTTCCTATTAGTAAACATATACGACGCAAATCGGCGCAGGCCCATCTGAAACCACTTGTAACAACTAAGCTGGAGTTTGGAAGGAATAAAAACCGGCTGTATTTTACCGGGCCGGTCTAAGTTCGCCCCGGAGGGTTGGGGCCGGGAGGAATTGGATTAACGAGCCATGTACTCCCTGTTTATGTCGGCGTTGGGGGCATCTGCAATAAAAACCTCATCGTGGCTAACTTGGCTCAGTAAAGATTCTTTAAGTCAGTCGGCAAGGCTGCCTAGAACATGACGCATAACATTTCGTCGATAAGTACAGACTATGCAGAAAGAGTTCTGCAGGTATTTCGCAGCAGCATCAAAATGTAACGAAATGTTTCTTACTCAGGAAACCAGGCTTCAGCAAATGCCTGGTGTCTGCTTCTGGCCGGGTGCTGCTGTTAACCGAATGACCGCTATCGAGACCAAGAAAAAGCGGACGCTTACTTTGTGCGACGCATCAAGCCGCTGAGCGACCGAAGCTGTCAGTCCGGCCAACTTGGCATTGGGGGCGGATATCTAAACCCCTTGCCCAGGGAGCATTGAGGCGACGCCTCCGGCCGACCTTCGTAGCCTCGCTGGTATGTCTATCGACCCCGCTCAGAATAATGCTCCAAGCCTGACGGGCGTCGGTGCGCTCAACGGCTGCTCCAATATTTGGGTTGTCTGGAAACATGAGTTCATCTGCAGCCAATCAACAAAAGAAATATTGGCTCAAACGCAGAAGGAGGTCGTCCTATCAGAAGAGGTAACTAATTTGACATTTCGCAATGACAGCCGAGGACTGCGGAGCGAGTCTTTAACCAGGAATCAACAAAACAACAGGTTAGCTTAAAGACTGGGCCGGGAAGCGGCCGGTGTTGTTGTGCTTTCCGGACCAGATCGCCAATCTGCTCGTTTGCTGCCTGGCAGTCATGAGATGTCAGAGGGAGGTCGTGATGCACATCAGCAGAGCATTGTGCGGAGTGGGGTTCGGCATACTGGGCGTAATGAGTAACATCGGTCCTGCCTGGAGCGCTGGCTATACCATCACGGACCTGGGGTCGTTGGTGGAGGTTGGCTCGACCTATGCGGAAGCCGAGGGCATCAACAACAGCCAGCAGGTGGCCGGGTACATCAGGTGGAAGACGGACTACTATGGTGTTTCGCCCTTTTTCTACGACGGCAACGTGATGCACGATCTGAGTGCGCAATTGGGCGAAGGCGCATTTGTTTTCGGGCTCAACCACTTGGGCCATGTTACTGGGTCCAACGGTACCGCATTCATCTATGACGGCAGCAATCTCCAGGACCTGGGTACGCTGGGCGGAGCAAGCTCGACAGGCTACGCGATCAACGACGCCGGGGAGGTCGCGGGTACCAGTGAGTTCAGTGACACAAGTTCGGACGAACATGCCTTTTATTTCGATGGCGAGGCCATGCATGATCTCGGCACGCTTGGCGGCGACGAATCGCGCGCTTACGGTATCAACAGCTTCGGAGAAGTTGTCGGCAGAAGCCTGATTGCCGGCGAAATATGGGACCCTGACATTTGGCATGCGTACCTCTATAACGGCAGCCAGATGCTGGACCTGGGTACGTTGGGCGGCGGTGAAGCCGATGAATCTTATGCCAATGACATCAATGATTTCGGCCAGGTGACCGGAAGCAGCGATACCGGTGACGGGGGACCGCACGCTTTCCTGTATGACCAGGGTTTCATGCAAGACCTTGGCACACTGGGGGGTGATGCGTCCTGGGGCAAAAGCGTCAACAATGATGGTCACGTCGTCGGCTCCAGTAGGACCTCTGCATATGGCGACATTGCGCCATTTCTATACGATGGCTTCGAGATGCGAAATCTCTGTTATCTGACGGATTGTGGTGCAAAAGGATGGACCTTGCTCCAGGTCGCGAAAGATATCAATGATGCTGGCTGCATCACCGGCGAGGGCATTATCGGTGGCGAGTCACATATCTTCCTGATCACCTGGACCGACCAGCCGATTACTGAGCTATGCACCGATGGCATCGACAACGATGGTGACGGCCTTATCGATTGCAAAGACGCTGAGGATTGTGGCCAGAGAACGATATGTTATGTCCCGCCCGACATGGCTTACGATCTGATCGACCTGGGAACCCTGGGTGGCAACCAGTCGTTCGGTTACAGTGTCAACAACAGCGGCCAGGTCAGTGGCCAGAGCAGAATCACCGGTAACGACGCGGTCCACGCCTTTGTTCATAACGGTAACAGTATGCGGGACCTGGGCACGCTGGATCCGAGTGATATCTGGTCGGCTGGTCGAGGCGTCAATAGCAGTGGCCAGGTCACCGGGTCCAGCGCCGCTACACACTGGTCGTCCGGTGGCATGGCACACAGGGCATTTCTGTATGACGACGGCAGTCTGCTCGATTTGCACCCGCTGTTCGAGGCTTGCGACGAGTCGATGGCTTACGCGATAAGTGACAGCGGTCAGATCGTCGGGACCTGTGTCGAGCACATCTACGATGGGTGGGTCGCCGAGATGCGGTACGCGTTT
Organism: Gammaproteobacteria bacterium; assembly: GCA_030066355.1. GTDB lineage: Bacteria > Pseudomonadota > Gammaproteobacteria > Chromatiales > Chromatiaceae > JASJBU01. Next base: position 4,475 of record JASJBU010000172.1, read on the forward strand.
TTCTATGACGGCAACAATGTGATTATGCTCAGTAATGGGGTGGATGAGTCCTACGCCAACGGCATTAACAACAATGGCCAGGTCACCGGCACAACGTACAACACATTCAGTGACAGCCGTGCCTTCCTCTACGATGGCGTGATGCACGACCTTGGCACACTGGGTGGTTCGAGTTCGAGGGGCAACGATATCAACGATCTCGGCCAAGTCACCGGTGTTGCCGGTACGGCGGAAGGCGAATCGCATGCCTTCTTCTACGATGGCAATACAATGCACGATCTGGGAGCCTTCGAGGGCGGTTTCTCTGTCGGCACGGGTATCAATGAGGGTGGCCAGATCGTTGGCACTAGTAGACTCGCGAACGGCGAGGGAGCCGCTTTTCTTTATGACCGTGGCCGTATGCTATCCGTTTGTGCGCTGACCGCTTGCAGGGACAACGGCTGGACGAGCCTGGTTGTCGCAGAAGATATCAATGACTACGGCGATATCACGGGCTATGGGGTGAAAAATGGTGAAACCCACGCGTTTCTGGCCTTATCCGGAAACGGACCGACACCAGAAATTGAGGTCTGTGATGACGGTATCGACAATGACAATGATGGATTGATTGACTGTGATGACACGCAGGACTGTGGACAAGCGCCAAACTGCTACGTACCGCCACAACCTGAAATCTGCGACGATGGTATCGACAACGATGGTGACGGGCTGATCGACTGCTTGGACAGAAGAGACTGCCGCCAACACCCTGCCTGCAAAACCGGCGGTGGCGGTGGCGGTGGCGGTGGCGGTGGTGGTGGTGGCGGTGGCAAGAACCGCTAGTCACCTCTCATCCGCTTCCCGGTGCCTTCGGTCAAAAACCATACTTGGCCGGGGCACCTGAAAGCCAAGCTTGGAAGGTTGCTTCCTGTTGAGAAAGCCCCGGATAACAGGTTGTCCAGGGTCACAAAGGGTCTGGGGGGCGCGATGAAATGTTCAACATCCTCCAATGCAGTGATCCCCCTGCTGATCGCGTTCGCACTAGCCACGGTACCGGCAAGCGCCTTCTCCGCCCCGAGCAAGTTCAAGGACAACGGCACCGAGGGTGACGGGATGGATGGTATCGGTGGCACCGGAATCACGCTGATCGATGTTAAAGACTTGGCTCTCAGGGGAGACGGTGTGCAGGTCCACCCGTAACTCTCGTCCGGGGAGAGACCGAGGTAGCCCTCCTGAGATCGCAAAACACCGTGGTCGAGCCCCAGCTTTATGCTGTTCTGGTCGACTCAGTGAACGTCTAGCGCCTGCTTCCGGATTTCTCAGCTTCCCAGCATTTGCCGCAATAGTGGGCTTTGTTTTTCTGCGGCGAATCAGCCCGTTGTGCGACCCAAATTGCCGTTTCGACCCTAGGCGTGGATGACCACAACCGGCACATGGGTTGGCAAAACAAACCATACAAGTTGTGCCACGCGATGAGGCTCGGAAGATTGCAAATTGTCAAAGCAGGAAGTCTGACTGGGGAATAAACTGAAATTGAGAGTAGGAGTGAGAACCAAGCGCGATGCTTGGGAGGGGGTGTGTGATGACATTACGCAACCAACAATTCCAATTTGGCCATATGCTGAAGTTGTTTGGCATGTTCCTGCTGCTGGCACTGCTACCGATGGCGCTGACGGCTGGGCAGGGAGGTCCGCCCGG
>JASJBU010000021.1 GCA_030066355.1 Gammaproteobacteria bacterium
GGCTGATGGTGATGTGGTGGGGGCTGCCTCCGATAACGATTTGTTGACGGAACTCAAGCTTGTGACTCAGGCAGATGCGGACAATACGTTGAGCATCAATAGCCAAGCTGTCGGCGATCTGTCTGGTGCAGCTAACCTGGATGACGCCCTGGAAACCATCAACAGTAATGTCTCTGGTGTCGAAGCCAGTGCTTTCGTAGAAGGAGTGGGTACCGCTACAACCGCAGCTACGGGTATATTTCGTGGAACGAACTTGACACTAGCCGTTACCATGGGTGATGGCACGACGCAGTCCATTGTCGTCACCGATACTGGCAGCATGCAGGAAGTAGTGGACAAGATCAACACCCTGGGTGAAGGTGTCATCAGCGCCTCTCTCAATGATGACGGGGCACTTGTTCTGAGGGCTGATGGTGCGAATGACATCGCAGTCACCAATGGGACGAATGCGGGCCTTGCTGCTGCTTATGAAGGTCAGTTGAGCCTCAAGATTACTGATCCAAATGTATCCAATGTTGACCTCGCCTTTGGTGCTGACCTGACGACAGCTGGCGTTGAAGCTGGTATCGGTCTGAATACTCGGACCAAGAGTGATATCACCGGTCTTCAGATCGCTGATGGTGATAATGACTCCCTGCTAGAAGGGGACTTGATCATCAACGGTATAGAGATCGGCGCTGTTGCGGGAAATACCACAGAAGCGACTCAGGCGGGTAATCTTGTTACTGCGATAAACCTTCTGACTGATGAGCATGGTGTAGTGGCGTCAGCTTCAGGTACTGCCGGTGTGGCATTAAATTCTGTCGATGGGACGGAAATATCGATCGCTTTTCGCGATGGTGCAACTGCCGATGTGGCCGCATCCACTGGTCTGCTGGAAACCAACAGTGCAGAAACATCTGGTAGTTCTGTGGCCGATGTCGATATATCCACGGAAACCGGTGCCCATGCTGCGATTGAAACCATCGATGCCGCCTTGCAGACCATCACCGATACCCGAGGTGACATGGGTGCCATGCAGAATCGTCTGGAATCAACCATCGTCAATCTGAGTAACGTCAGTGAGAACGTCTCGGCAGCACGGTCGCGAATCCAGGATGCGGATTTCGCCATGGAGACCGCCAACCTGACCCGCACGCAGATCCTGCAGCAGGCCGGTATCTCCATGCTGTCTCAGGCGAACGCCCAGCCGCAGATGGTTCTGTCGCTCCTGCAGTAAGTGGAGTCTGAACCAGGTAGACCGCCCGGCCATAGGGCCGGGCGGTCACTGAGTCTAAGGTAAGAGAGGTGACGATCATGACTACAGACATGATGCTCACGTTGAATGCTCTACCGGCTAAGGATTCCGGCAAGGATGTTCGTCGTGCGACTGAGAGTCAGCCAGCCGCGCTGCCTCAGGGGGCCGAGGCAGTTACCGAGAAATCGCCTGTAGAAAAATCCACACGCACTGAAGGATCCGACACCCAGTCATCCGCTGTTCCAAAAGAGCAGTTGGTGGGAGCGGTCAGTCAGATGCAGGATTTCGCTCAGATGCTGAATCGGGAGTTGCAATTCGATGTCGATGAAGATCTGGGCCGCACGGTGGTGCGCGTGCTTGACAAGGAATCCGGCGATTTGATCCGGCAAATCCCTTCCGATGAGGTGTTGGCTCTCGCCAAGCAAATGAAAGAGATGCGCGAGAGCGAGCTGGAAGGGGTCGATGGCACGAGTGCTCTGGCACATCCAGTAGGGTTTTTGATGAAGACACAGGCCTGATTGCGTATTCAGGCCTGTTTTTTGCATATTCTATTCATAGTGACGGGAAACGGACGACTCATGCTGTTTCCCGTCTTTTGAGGGCGGGTTGAAGCCCTTCTTGGAAACTCCTCTTCGTGAGGCAAGCAATTGATCTGATCTAACCGGAGAGAATCATGCCCACACTTTCAGCGCCCGGCATCGGCTCTGGGTTAGATATCGAAGGGATCATAAACTCCCTGATGGCGGTTGAGCAGATTCCGATGCAGCGCCTGCAGTTGGAGTCGGCTGGCTATCTGGCCAAGATCAGCGCATACGGCCAGCTTCGCAGTGTTCTGGCGCCATTTCAGGATGCGGTAGACAAGCTGAAGAGTTTCGATGATTTCAACCCGGTGATCGCCAGTTCCAGCGATGCGGCCTTCTCCGCGAGTGCAACCACTGACGCAGCACCGGGGAATTATCGGATTTCAGTGGATGCGATCGCCCAGGCTCACAAGATGGGTTCCGCCAGTCAGACCGATCCGGATACCACGACCTACGGCAACGCGGGCGATCAACTGACCATCAGCACCAGCACCGGGTCTTTCACCATCGATTACGGCGGTAAGACCCTGTCCGAGATACAAACGGCGATCAACGAGGCAACCGACAATATCGGTATCAACGCCGGGATCATTCGTGAGAATGACAGCAGTTTCTATCTTTCCTTGACCAGCGAGAAGACTGGGCTGGCAAACGCCATGTCCCTTTCGTTCACCGACAGTGGCGGGGGAGCGATTACCGATCCATTCGGATTTGCCCAGACCCAGGCTGCCTTGGATGCTCAGATCACGATTGACGATGTCTATGTGGTCGAGAGTAGCGAAAACACGATCAGCGACGCCATTCAGGGTGTGACGATCAATGTACACAGCCAGAGTTCCGGTACGGGACAGCTGAGCATCAGTAGGGATGAGAATGCCATATCAGAGGCGGTCGAAGAACTGGTCGATGCTTACAATGAGATGCGCGAGGACTTCGTGGAACTGAGCCTAGGCGAACTATCGGGTGATGGTACCTTGAGGATGATTGAGAATCAGATCCGCACCACCCTGGGATCCAGCGCCGGGGCGGGGGGTGCTTACAGCTACGCCAGCCAAGTCGGTATCAGTTTTCAGAAAGATGGAACCCTAAAGTTCAATAGCAGCAAACTCAGCGATGCGGTGGAGACTGATTTGAACGCAGTGGCGGAGCTGTTCGCCAATGACAGTCAAGGATTCGCCTTTCGTCTCTCCGGCCTGCTCGATAATATGCTGGGCACCGATGGTGTGATCGATGTGCGGGAGGAAGGGCTCAACGCCAGCATTGATTCGGCCAATGACGAGATCAAGCAGATGCAAACCCGTCTGGAAATGGTGGAAGCGAGATATCGCAATCAATTTACCTCCCTGGACCTTCTGCTGGGTGAATTACAGGCTACGAGCAGTTATGTGGAGGCGCAGCTGTCCAGTTTGGAGAGGTTGTTGCCGAGCAACAGTGACAACTAGGTTCTGCAATAGGACAAAGCTTGGTTTAGATGATGCGTTCAGTAGTAAATGACAATGATTCTGGTGGAGACAATCAATGAACTATAAACATGGCGCTCGTCAGTACGGTAGGGTTGCAGTCGGTTCAGAAACTGCATTCGCCAGTCCTCACCGTTTGGTGCAGATGCTCATGGAAGGGGCGCTGGAGAAGATTGCTGTTGCCAAGGGACATATGGACCGTAAAGAGTTCGAGGCCAAGGGCAAACATATTAACTGGGCTATCTCCATCATCAATGGACTGCGCAGCAGTCTCAATCTGGAGGAGGGAGGTGAGATGGCGGTCAATCTGGACAATCTCTACGACTACATGGTGCGGCGTCTGTGCGAGTCGAATCTCAAGAACGACCTCGCCATCCTCGACGAAGTCAGTTCCCTGCTCACAGAGATCAAATCCGCCTGGGACGTCATACCGGATGAAGTGAAAAAAACGCCAAGCAACAGTGACGAACCGGTCTCAGCAGCTTGACCGCAGACCGATCCATGAAACAGACACCGTTGAACCAGAGTCTGGAGCTCAGTCGACACATGCTGGAACTGGTAAAACAGGGCGCCTGGGACGAGGCGGCGGAGTTGGAGCAGGTGCGTCAGCGTCTCATCGAGGAGGAACTGCAAGCCGCGTCGTCACTGGCCATCAAGGATAAGGTCGAGGCCTTGCGGGAGATCCAACGGTTGAATCAGCAGGCAGAGGCCATCGGCCGCAAAGAACGGTCAGAACTTTCCAAGCAACTGCGGGAGCTCAAGCAAGGCCGCAAAGTGACCCAGGCTTATCGGAAAAATGCCTAAGCTCCGCTGAGAATCAATTCGACCACCACCTTGCTGCCGAAATAGGCCAGCATCAGTACCACAAAGCCGCTTAAGGTCCAGATCAGGGCCTTTTGCCCCCGCCAGCCGAAGTGAAACCTACCCCATAACAAGGTGCCGAAAACGAACCAGGCGATGATCGACAAGATGGTCTTGTGGGCCACCCGTTGGGCGAACATGTCTTCCAGGAAGGTAAAGCCGGAGATCAGGGCCATGGTGAGGAGCACGAAGCCTGCGCCGATCATCTCGAACAGCAGGGTTTCCATGGTCTGCAGAGGGGGCAGGGCGCGGATGAAACCACCAGGATGGCGGTGGTGTAGGTGGTGATCCTGAATGGCGAGCAGTACTGCCTGAACACTCGCCAGGGTGAACAGGCTATAGGCGAGCATGGAGACCAGGATGTGGATGGTCAACCCGGTGGAGGTGGTATCGTTCAGCAGGCGCACGGAAACATATTGGGTTTCCAAAGCAATCGCCAGTGCACCGATCGGTAACAGGACGATACCCAGGTTTTCCACGGGTTTGCTGAGGCTGGAAACCAGCAGCAACAGTAAAATCGTCCAGGAAATCAGTGAAAAGGCATTGAAAACGCCCAGATTGACGCCACTCTCAGTGACTGTATTACTATAGAGCAGGGTCGCATGTAGCAGAATGCCGAAAAAGCCCAGCAACAGGCCCGCGGGACGCAAGGGGATCGAAATCCGCTCACTGCGGAACAGTCTCAAGGCAAAGCATGCTGCAGCCGCCATGTAGGCGGCAATGGCCGAAAGTGAAAGCAAGGTGTGTTGCTCTTGATTTCCTGAATATAGACTGCCGGAATAATCGCACACTTTCCCATGAGTGTGAATGAAATCCATCACCCCAGCGTGATTTCCCCCAGGCTGTTATATAATCCCTGCAATTTTTCAATCAGGCCAGCTCAACTGGCGGATGCTTATGTTTGACAATCTGACTGAACGTTTTGGCAAGGTGCTCTCCAATCTGCGGGGGCAGGGACGCCTCACCGAGGAAAACATCAAGGACACCATGCGTGAGGTACGCATGGCGTTACTGGAAGCGGACGTGGCATTACCGGTGGTGCGCGCCTTTGTCGATCAGGTCAAAGAGAAGGCCATGGGTGAGGAGGTGATGAAGAGCCTCTCGCCGGGACAGACGCTGATCAAGATCGTCAACGAGGAGCTGGTCAGGGTGATGGGCGAGGCCAACGAGTCCCTCGATCTGGCGGCCCAGCCCCCTGCGGTGATCCTCATGGCCGGGCTGCAGGGCTCGGGTAAGACCACCAGTGTCGCCAAACTTTCCCGCTGGTTGCAACAGAACGACAAAAAGAAGGTCATGGTGGTGAGCTGTGACGTCTACCGGCCGGCCGCCATCGATCAGTTGCAGACCTTGGCGGGGGAGGTCGGAGCGGAGTTTTTTCCCAGTTCTGCGGAGCAGGATCCCCTCGAGATCGCACAGGCCGCCCTGGCCCGGGCAAAAAAGGCCTTCGCCGAAGTGCTGATTGTCGACACGGCCGGCCGCCTGCATGTCGACGATGAAATGATGGCGGAAATCAAACAGCTCCACGCAGCCATCGATCCGGTCGAGACCTTGTTCGTCGTGGACAGCATGACCGGTCAGGATGCCGCGAATACGGCGCAGGCCTTCAACGAGGCATTGCCCCTTACCGGGGTGATCCTGACCAAGGCGGACGGCGACGCCCGTGGCGGGGCGGCACTGTCAATCCGCCAGATCACCGGTAAGCCGATCAAGTTTATCGGCATGGGCGAGAAGACCGATGCCCTGGAGCCCTTTCATCCGGATCGCATCGCCTCCCGCATCCTCGGTATGGGAGATGTCCTGACCCTGGTGGAAGAGGTCTCCCGTAAGGTCGATCAGGACAAAGCGGCAAAGCTGGCAAAAAAGCTGCAGAAGGGCAAGGGCTTCGATCTGGAGGATTTCAAGGAGCAAATGTCCCAGATGGCCAACCTGGGCGGCATGAGCGGCCTGCTGGACAAGCTGCCGGGGATGGGCGAGGTGCCGGAGCAGGTCAAGAATCAGGTCAACGATAGGGAGATCGCCAGGCTGATCGCCATCATCAACTCCATGACCCCCCATGAGCGGCGTTTTCCGGCGGTGATCAAAGGTTCGCGGAAGCGCCGTATCGCAGCCGGCTCAGGCACGCAGATCCAGGATGTGAACAAGCTCCTCAAACAGTTCACCCAGATGCAGAAGATGATGAAAAAGATGAAGGGTGGTGGCATGAAAAAGATGATGCGCAGTCTGGGTGGGCGGTTTCCGGGCGGTGGCATGCCGCCGGGCGGAGGATTTCCATTCTGAAGTCTTCGACTCCGCGACACTCCTGCAAGGATTAGCCGAAAAACAGGGTTCACATTTCCCTCGATTTGGCTATAATGCCCCGTTTCCCGCCGGTGGGTTAGCTGCCGGTGCTCAAGAACATTTTCAAAGGGTAGATCATGGTTACCATTCGACTTGCCAGAACCGGTTCCAAGAAGCGGCCTTTCTATCACATTGTGGTAACCGACAGCCGCAATGCCCGTGATGGCCGCTATATCGAACGCCTTGGCTTTTTCAACCCGATCGCGCGCGGTGGAGAAGAGCGGCTGAGACTCGACAAAGAGCGGATCGATCATTGGGTCTCCAAGGGTGCACAGACCAGTGTGCGGGTCACGGGTCTCATGAAGCAGGCGGCCGAAGCGGCAGCCTGATCCCATACGCCCGCCCGAGCGGTGGGCTGAAAGATTGCCGACGGTCGTATCACAGATGTCCAGTAGGCAGATGATCGTGATGGGCCGGGTCTCGGGGCTGTTTGGAGTCAGCGGCTGGATCAAGGTCTTCTCTCACACCGAACCGCGTGAGGGCATTCTGGACTATTCACCCTGGTATCTGAAGCAACAGGGTGTCTGGCAGGCCCATGAGATAGAGGCGGGGCATCGACAGGGCCGGGGAGTGGTCGCCCAATTACGTGGCTATGACGACCGGGATCAAGTGGCGGAACTGATCGGCTGTGACATCGCGGTGCAGCGTGAGCAGCTGCCCGAATTGCAGGAAAACGAATATTATTGGAGCGACCTGCAGGGACTGCAGGTGGTCAATCTCGAAGGGGTGGAGCTTGGCAAGGTTTCTCATCTCTTCGAGACAGGTGCGAATGACGTGGTGGTGGTCAAGGGCGACCGGGAGCGTCTGATCCCCTACACCTGGGGCCAAGCCATCCGCCGGGTGGACCTGGCAGCGGGCCTGATGGTCGTCGACTGGGATGCGGACTTTTAGAGCGTTGCCATGCGCTTTCATGTCATCACCCTGATGCCGGCCATGTTCGACGCCCTGAGGAACCAGGGGGTCGTGGGGCGGGCCATCGAGCGAGGCATTGCACAGATCCGGCTTTGGAATCCGCGGGACTATACGCAGGATGTTCATCGGACCGTCGATGACCGGCCGTATGGCGGGGGCCCCGGGATGCTTATGAAGTACGAGCCATTGCGGGCAGCGATCGAGGAGGCCAAGGCCGCGCTGCCCCGGGCGGAAGTGGTCTACCTGAGTCCCCAGGGGCGGCGCTTCGATCAGACGGCGGCGCGCCACATGGCGAACTCCGGGCGGGATCGAATCCTGCTCGCGGGACGCTACGAGGGTATCGATGAACGGATCATCGAGCGTTATGTGGATGCGGAGTGGTCGATCGGAGACTATGTGCTGAGCGGCGGGGAGCTGCCGGCCATGGTTTTGATGGACGCAGTGATCCGACTGCTGCCCGGCGCGCTGGGTGCAGCGGATTCCGCCCAGCAGGATTCCTTCATGGACGGGCTGTTGGATTGTCCCCACTATACCCGTCCGGAACAGATCGACGGTTTGGCTGTGCCGCAAGTCCTGCAGAGCGGTAACCATGAATGGATACGCCGCTGGCGGCTGCGGCAGGCGTTGCAGCGAACGCTGGAGCGTCGCCCGGATCTGTTACGGGATCGGGAGCTGAGCTCGGAAGAGAGACATATATTAGACGAAATCAGAGCCACGTCGGGAGACGCGGAGTAACTACAGGAGCAATAGACCATGAGCAACATCATCGCAGAGCTAGAAGCTGAGCAGATGAACCGAGAGGTTCCGGAGTTTGGCCCGGGTGATACCGTGGTTGTCCAGGTAAAGATCAAAGAGGGTGAACGCGAGCGCCTGCAGGCCTTTGAAGGGCTGGTGATCGCCAAACGCAATCGTGGCCTCAACTCCGCCTTTACCGTACGTAAGATTTCTCATGGCGAAGGGGTCGAGCGGGTGTTTCAGACCTTCAGCCCGACCATCGACAGTATCAAGGTCACGCGCCGCGGCGACGTACGCCGCGCCAAGCTCTACTATCTGCGTGGGCGTACCGGTAAGGCGGCACGTATCAAAGAGAAGATCTAAGGTTACGTATTCCGTACGAGCCACCTTGTTGTCTGCAGGGTGGCCTTTTACATGCCCTTCGCGCGGTTAGTGGAGCGGTATCTGCACCTGTTTGATATTGATATCTTCGGGGTGATTGCTGATCTGAAAGTTGAGTGATTTGATCAGCTCCAGCATCTTGGAGTTGCGGCTGAGCACTTCCCCATCCATCCGCTCCAAGCCCCGGTCTCTGGCGATCTCCATGAGTTTCTGCATCAGCTGATGGGCGATGCCCTTACGTTGCCATTGATCCGAGACCACCAGGGCGAATTCACAACTCTTTTTGTCCAGGTTCGTCACATACCGGGCCACCCCGATCTCTTGCTCCGTGTCATTGTGTTGTACCACCGCGATCAGGGCCATTTCATTGTGATAATCGATCTGGGTGAAGCGCACCAGCATTTCCGGGGTGAGTTCCTGCAGGGAGCTCATGAAGCGAAAGTATTTCGCCTCACTGGAGAGATCCCGAATGAACTGTTGCTCGATCTCTGCATCTTCGGGGCGGATGGGCCTGATGATGATATCGGTGCCATCGTGCAACTGGATCTGGGTGACCAAGTGGGCGGGATAGGGGTGGATGGCCAGGTGGTGATAGGGATCGGTGGAGGGTTTTGGATAGTCCACGCGAATCCGTGCATCCACCGCAATCGCCTCCTTCTCATCCATGATCAGCGGATTGATGTCCATCTCCTGGATCCAGGGGAGTTCACAGGCCATGGTGGAGACCCGCAGGAGGATATCGATCAAGCGCTCCAGGTCCACGGCCGGCATGTCGCGAAACTGCTGAAGCAGTTGCGAGACCTTGGTGCGTTGGATCAGGTCCCTGGCCAGCTGGCGGTTGAGGGGCGGAAGGGCAATGGCCGAGTCCCCCATGATCTCCACATGGGTCCCGCCACTGCCGAAACTGATGACCGGTCCGAACACCGGATCGCGGATGATCCCGATCAACAGTTCCCGGCCATTCGAGCTGCGGTACATCTTCTCCACCGTGACGCCCGCAATCTTGGCCTCGGGTTGGTGCCTGCCGACCTGCTCGAGCAATGACTTGTAGGCGCCGCGGACTTCATGGGCGGTGTTGATGTTGAGGCGCACCCCGCCCGCGTCGGATTTGTGTGAGATGTCGGGAGACAAGACCTTCATGGCAATTGGGAAACCGATCGATTCGGCGATGATCAGGGCCTCGTTGGCGGAGTGGGCGACGCCGTTGCTCACTGCCGGTATACGGAAGGCGCGCAGCACCGCGATCGATTCCGGCTCGGTGAGAATCCGGCGCTGTTCGTTCAGGGCGCTCTCGATGATCAGGCGGGCGCCCTCTGCATCCGGTGGTTCCTGGTCGCGGGTGATCTTGGCCGGTGTCTGCAACAGCAGACGTTGGTTCCTGTTGTAGGCCGCCATGTAGGAAAACGCATCCACGGCATTCTCCAGGGTGCGGAAACTGGGGATGCGCGCGTTGTTGAACAATTCGCGGGCCTGTTCGACCTGATGGCCGCCCATCCAGCTGGTGAGGATGGGTTTAGTATTCTTCTCGGCCGATTGAATCAAGGCCTCCGCAACCTCCGTCGGACGGGTCATGGCCTGGGGAGTGAGAATGACGATGGCGCCGTCCACTCCAGGGTCTTGCAGGCAGATATCCACCGCTTTCTGATACCGGTCGGGCGGCGCCTCACCGATGATGTCCACCGGATTGCCGCGGGACCAGACATCCGGCAGCACCTGGTTCAGGGCGCTATGGGTCTCCGGACTCAGGCTGCTCAGTACAATGCCCATGTCAGCTGCCCGGTCTGCCGCCATCACCCCGGGTCCACCCCCATTGGTGATGATGACCAGTCGCTCAGCCGCACCCCGATAGCGCGAAGAGAGGGCCTTTGCCGCAGAAAACAGTTGGCTGATACTTTCCACCCGGAGCACACCGGAGCGTGACAGGGCGGCGGAAAAGGTCTCGTCACTGCCCACCAGGGCACCGGTGTGGGACATGGAGGCCTGCGCGCCCACACTGTGTCGGCCGACCTTCAGGGCGATCACCGGCTTGATGCGCGCCGCGGCACGCAGGCTGCTCATGAAACGCCGGGAATCATTGATGCCCTCGATATAGAGCAGGATGCTGTTGGTCAAGGGGTCTGATGCGAGATAATCGAGATAGTCGCCAAAATCGAGATCGGCGGCGATGCCGGTGGAGACGACCGCGGAAAACCCGATGCCGTTCATCTCCGCCCAGTCGAGGATCGCGGTACAGATCGCGCCGGATTGGGAGACCAGTGCGAGGTTGCCCGGGCTGGCGTTGTTGTGGCCGAAGGTGGCGTTGAGCTGCCGGCTGGGGCGGATGATGCCCAGACAGTTCGGCCCCATCAGGCGTATCCCGTAACGCCTCGCCAATTGGGTCACCTGATCCTCGAGTCGTCGTCCCTCCAGCCCTGCTTCACGAAAGCCCGCTGAGAGGATCAACATCATGCGCACTCCGTGCTCCCCGCAGGCCTCGACGATGGCGGGGATGGTTTTCGCGGGTGTGGCTACCACCGCCAGGTCGATCGCAGCGTTGATCTCGTGCAGGGATGCAAAGGCCTTCTCGCCCTGCACCTGTTTGTGCTTGGGGTTGATCGCATGGATCATGCCCTGAAAGCCTGAGGACAAAAGGTTGCGAAACACGACCTCTCCGACGGAGTTCTTTCTGTCACTGGCGCCGAACATGGCGATGCTGTTGGGTGAAAAAAGTGAGGTCAGGTAATGTGAATGCATGAATGGCAACCTATATGAATTTAGGGTTATGCTGAGATGATGAAGGCTATTTCGTTGAGCCTCGGCTGCTCGGTAGCGAGGGTTTGCTTGTGAGTGGGTAAAAATACGGCATATTACTAGTCTAGTCTTGCACTTTTACACTAGAATGACGGACAGTGATGAGGGCCTGTCACCAGGTCCGAGGAAAGACTCGTTTTTTGCGTACTGCTTACATCAGCCACTCCGACTGCCTTGCACATGAGACCGGGACGGGACATCCGGAAAACGCCCGTCGTCTGACAGCCATCCAAGACAGACTTGTATCGGCCCATCTTTTCGATTTCTTGAGACACCTCGATGCCCCACAAGCGACCGACCAACAGCTGCTGCGGGTGCACAGCGCGGATTATCTCACCCGGCTGCAGGACCTGCTCCCTGAACGAGGGCTGGCCAACCTGGATCCGGATACCAAACTCAGTGCGCAAAGCCTGCAGGCCGCCAGGCGGGCTGCAGGGGCGGTGGTGATGGCGGTCGATCGGATACTGGGGGGGGAGCTGCAGAATGCCTTCTGTGCCGTACGCCCCCCCGGGCATCATGCGGAGCGTGCCAGAGGGATGGGCTTCTGTCTGTGCAACAATGTTGCGGTGGGTGCGGCCCAGGCAATGGAGGTGCACGGCTTGAGTCGGGTGGCGATCATCGATTTCGACGTGCATCAGGGTAACGGCACCGAACAGATCTTCATGGATGACCGCCGGGTGCTGTTCTGTTCCACCTTCCAGCATCCGTTCTACCCTTACACGCCGTTGCTGGATATCACTGACCGGATGGTCTCGGTACCATTGGCGGCGACCGCGAAAAGTACAGCGTTCCGGGCGGCGGTGACTGAACACTGGTTGCCTGCCCTGGTGCGGTTCAAACCGGAGATGCTCTTCGTCTCGGCTGGATTCGATGCACATGAGGATGACGATATGTCTGGGGTCAGTCTGACCGATGCGGATTTTCAATGGGTGACGGAACAGCTTATGAGGGTGGCAGACGCATCAGCGTCCGGGCGTATTGTCTCGGTATTGGAGGGGGGTTACGAACTGCACAGTCTGGCCCGGTGTGTGGAGCGACATATCCGCTTACTGATGGGATTACACTGAACCGCATACGATGACCCAGACCTTCTATTGGCACGACTACGAAACCTGGGGCGCCGATCCGCGCCGGGACTGGCCTGCCCAGTTTGCAGGTCTACGCACCGATCAGGACCTCAACCCGATCGGCGAGCCGCTGGTGATTTATTGCCGGCCGGCCAACGACATACTGCCGCATCCCATGGCCTGCATGGTGACCGGCATCACCCCGCAGACGGCGTTGGCCGAGGGTATGATCGAGTCCGAGTTCATCAAACGCATCCATCATGAATTGGCTGTCCCTGACACTTGCACCCTGGGCTACAACAGCATCCGCTTCGATGACGAAGTGACCCGCAATACCCTGTACCGCAATTTTTACGATCCCTATGCCAGAGAGTGGCAGAACGGCAACTCTCGCTGGGACATCATCGATATGCTGCGCCTCACCCATGCCCTGCGCCCCGCGGGTATCGAGTGGCCCAGACACCCGGATGGCAAACCGAGCTTTCGTCTGGAGGATCTGACCCTGGCGAACGATATTGTGCATGCAGCGGCGCATGATGCCTTGTCAGACGTGCATGCAACGATCGCCATGGCCAGGCTGATCAAACAGGCTCAGCCGAGGCTCTACAACTATGTGTTCAACCACCGGCAGAAGCAGCAGGTGGCGCAACAACTCGATTTGCGAGAGCGGCCGGCGCTGCTGCACGTCTCTTCCATGTATCCCTCGGAGTTGGGTTGTATCGCCATGGTGATGCCCTTGGTTAAGCATCCCAGCAACCCGAACGGGGTTATCGTCTATGATCTGCGCCATGATCCGGAACCACTGTTGGGTCTTGAGGATGAGGAACTGCACAGGCGTCTGTTTACACCGGTCAGCGAGTTGCCGGAAGGGATCGAGCGTTTGCCACTGAAGACGGTGCATCTGAACAAGTGCCCGGTGGTGGTGCCGATGAACACATTGACGGAGCAGGCCGCGCAACGCTGGTCTATCGATGTGGCGCAGGGTATGCGCTATCGGGATCGACTACTTGCCGCCACGGGAGTGGCGGACAAGCTCAAGCGGGTTCATTCGATGACCCGGTTCGATGCGGTCTCGGATCCCGATCTGGCCCTCTACGCCGGTGGTTTTTTCTCGCAGGCTGACCGGCGGCGGATGGAGCAGATTCGCGCCTGCAGTCCCCGGGAACTGGTGGACTTCCCACTGGTGTTCGACGATCAGCGCCTGCCCGAGATGCTGTTTCGCTACCGGGCGAGGAACTGGCCCGAGACCCTGACTGCGGATGAGGCTGAGCGGTGGGAAGAGTATCGCTCGGCCAGGTTGTTCGAGCCCGCAGGGGGCGGCAGCCTGCAGATGGACGAGTACCTGGTCTTACTCGATCAGTTGGAGGCCGACACAGAACTGCCGGAAGCGCGCCGCTGCTTGATACCGGATCTGCTTGCCTGGGCCGAACAGGTCGGCTGAACTAATCTTCCTCGACCCAGCCTTGCAGGGCCTCGATGATGGCCTTCGCCTGGTCTTTGCTGGAGATGTTGAATTTCGATTTCGGCAGGTATTCACCGCTGCGTTTCTGGTAACGGCGGATGGTGTATTTGTCCGGTCCGTAGGTCTCTTTGGCTCGATTCCAGTCCTGGTAACGAAAGATGATGGTGGTCCAGGCGCCTTTTGAAAGGATGACCTTGTCCAGTTCCTTAACGATGTCGATACCATCTTCCATATAATTGACGGTGAGTTCATCAGGTGTCGATGCCATAGCTGTTTACTTGTGTTCCGTTGAGTTCTGAGTGAATGGATTCTGGTTCATCAGGGGCCACTGGCCGCGGCGCCGAATTTCCTCAGCATCCGTTCGATGTCCTGATTCTGGAGTTCGATCGCGATTTGCAGCGGTGTTCTGCCTGCACGATCAGTCAAATCGATGTCTGCGCCCCGCTCTACCAGATATTTCGCGATGACCCGGTGGCCGTTGAGTATCGCCAGATGCAAGGGGGTATAACCTTCTGCGTCCGGTGTGTTGGATGAAGCACCTTGTTTCTTGAGGAAGTCTATCACGTCACGGTCGGCCTGACCCAGTAGCACGGTTTCCCGCAGCAGTGCATCTGGATCGAGACTCGCCCCTTGTTTGACCAGATAATCCGCCACCAGGGTGTTGCGGGCGAGCAGTGCGCTGGCCAGCGGGGCATGGCCTTGCTGATTCACCGCCTCTTGGTCAGCCCCGCTCTGCAGCAACATCTTGACGATCACCAGACTGCCTTTTCGGGCCGCCACGTGCAGGGCGGTCTGACCGTCCGGACCGGGTTGATTGACATCGGCGTCCCAGTAGAGATTACGCTCGATCTGGTCGATATCCCCGATATGCACCGCCCGGTAGAGATTGATGGTAGGTGGTTCCGGTTTACTGCAGGCGGTAAACAAGCTCAGTAAGGCGAGGAGTAAAGGGAGGTGTATGGTGTGCATCATCTGATAGTAAATCGACAATCGATCGAGCTGCAAGTTCGACGGCCTGCCGATCAGGCTGTGCTGTCTCGCTTCTCTGTTGGCATGCCCAACCAATGATAGGCAGGAACAGATTGTCGTGCTAGGGTTGCAGGCTATGATTACCAAGCTGTTGTTTACCCTGGGCGTCATTGCGATTGCCTGGCTGGTGATACGCAACCGAAACCGCCCGAGGCGGATCTCCAGCGATGCCCAGTCCTCGCGGCTCGCTGCACCTTCATCGAATCCACAAGACACTCGTTCGCCACGCCTGGCGGCCTATGCATTGATCGGCTTTATGGTCCTGGCCAGCGGCATCGTACTGTTCATGCAGTGGCGGGATGAGTATCGGGTGGTCAGCGTCCAGGTGATCAATACCCAGACGGGCGAGACTGTGACCTATCAGGCGCGCCGCGGAGATGTGGAAGGTCGGCGTTTTCAGACCCTGGATGGCCGGGTGGTCAACGTGGCGGATATCGAGCGGATCGAGATGGGAGGAACACTGCGCTAGTAGGTCGGTTGGCCGGCATCGACAAGCCGGTCCGGCACAGATCCTAGCGGGCTTGGACAGGTGCAGAGGGCCTTCCGCTCCATCCGTGTTACTGACCGCCAGCAGGAGGCTTGCCGCCCAATCAATACACTAGCGGTATCCCTTGGATGACACCCTTTGCGGTGTTCACTTCCCCAGCCCCCCAAAAAAAAGAGGCACCCGAAGATGCCCCAAGATCTTTTCCAAGGAGAATGAAATCGTCTAGCCGGGTGCGGATAACAGCAGGTTACCGAGCACGGCGGTATCTTTACCGGCTTGGACCTGCAAGGCGGCCACTGGCATTTCCGCCATCTGTTGCCGTATCTGATTGAGCAGGGCTTTGGCTTGTTCTGGTGTTTCGAGCGCAGCGTTGAGCGTTCCCAGTCGGTTGTTTTCCAACCGATACATCTGAAGGGCGGAATCCACGTTGGCTCTGGATGCTTGATTCACCATTTCTTGTGGTTGGGCATCTGCGCGCCGGTCTTCCGTGATTTCGTTTGCCGAGCCTTGGCGTGATTGTGCGGCCCGCTCTGAGCCTGGCGCCATAGATTTGTCGGTATTGACGGGTGTGACCATGTTGTGGGTGCCTCTCGCGTCGAAAAAATGACTGATTCAGCTCAAATTCAGAATTTGAGACATAAGATGCGAAAAACATGCCAGTCAACAGGCTTTCGCCAGACTAAACTACTCACGAGAGACGATGCCATGACCAAATCGTACCCGATCAACCTCACATTCCCGATCCTGCTGCTCCTGCTGAGCGGGCTGCTGCCCCTTCAGGCGGCGCAGATGAGACCGGGGGAGCGGCTGGAGTATACCTTCAGCTACCAGGGTATCTTCTCCGCATTCGCAATGATGGATATTGCCCATGCCGTCTTTGATATTCAGCCGGAAAGTCATACTGTGCAGGGGCGAGAGGCCTATCTGACCCGCCTGGATTTGACCACCGAGCCCTACGGCAAGGCGGAGCTGATCTACCCGATCCGCTACCACTACCGGAGTTGGCTGGAGCCTGATCGACAGATCCCGTTGCTGGTCAGTGAAACTCTGCAAACGGACAAAATCAGTCAGGAGCTGCTCTGGTTCGATCGGCAAAGCCGCCAAGGTTATCGATTTGTCGGGACCGATGAGTCTCCCGATGTCATCGCACTCCCATTGGACGCCATATTGGAGACGGTGGGTGTTAAAGAGGGCGCCGAACCTCGATTGATCCGGGCGCATCGGCAGGTGTTGCCCGATGAAGCTGTCTGGGATTATCTTTCAATGCTCTACCGTCTGCGCTTCGCGGATCTCCGGGAGGGTGCGACTTTCGAGATGCCCTTGTTTAACGGAAAACGCATCAAACGCTATCGGGTAAAGGTATCACGGGAGCAGCTGAAACTGGCGGGCTGGGATCGTCCAGCGTTCAAACTGAGCCTCCGTGAGGTGCGTAAGAAAGCGCCGAATCGAGAGTCCGTCACAGCGGTCTGGATGAGTGACGATGAGCAGCGCCTGCCTTTGAGATTCTATGTCCAACGGCGGTTCGGTACGGTCCAAGGGCTCCTGGAGACGGGTCGCCCGCATGCCGCTCAACAGGCCGGTCTCCCGGCAGCCACCGAGAATTCTCTCGACTTAGTCTTCTGAGTTCGGCTTTTCCTCCGGTACAGCCCGCGCGACAAGATCCAGGTGATCAATGTTTGGCAGCATGACCTTTTCCACTGCCGGTTGGAACTCCTCCAGACTGCCTTGGTTGGGTGGATTGAGCTGCAGGTCACCGGTATCGATCTGCAGAGCAGGCGGTGGAGGCGACGCATCAAGGATCACCCCTGGTTTGTCCAGTTTGAGGGCGCCCGTGTCGATCTCCAGGGGGGGCGGGGGAGGGCTGTTGTCCAGGATGATGCCGGGACTGTCAAGATTCAGGCGGCTGATGTCGGGTATCGGCTGGGGTTGCAGCGGCACTGCGCAATCACTCAGGTCGAAGCGGTTGGGCGGTGAGAGGGTCATGGAGGCAACGTCGGGTGGGCTGGCATTGGATGCCGGGGAAGTTGCCGGTGTCTGGGTGGCTCCCGCCGGACGGATGTCCACCAGGGCCCCCGCATCACGGAAGGTTACCCGGTATTTGATGGCCTGGTCCATATCGACGCCTTTCTTGATCGCTATGGCTTCACCGGAGAACAGACGTTGTAGCCCCGGGCCCTCAAGTTTGAACAGTGCGCCAATCTTTTGCTGGACGACCTCCGGGTCCTGGCCCTTGATCAGTTTTCCGGAGAAGTAGACGTCGTAGGTCTCGAAACTCATGATGATTTACCGAAGGATCGACGATTGATGGAATAATTGTCATCAGCATTTGTAAAAGGGATCATCAACATACCCCCCAGGTGGGTGGTACGCTGCGGCTCTGTGATGGAAGCGATACCGATGACCATATCCCGATGACCGAGTCTTGGCTGAGCGCGATAGGTGCCCATCAGTCTGTCCCAGATCGAGAGATTGAATCCGAAGTTGCTGTTGGACTCATCCACTTCTTGTGAATGGTGGACACGATGCATGTCCGGCGTCACCAGCAGCCAACGGAGTCTGCGGTCCAACCACTCAGGCAGACCGACGTTGGCATGATTGAACATCGCCATCCCGTTGAGTAACACCTCGAGGATGATAACCGCCAGCACGGGCGTGCCTAACGCCGCGATCGTGGCGAATTTGATCAGCATGGAGAGGATGATTTCGATTGGATGGAAGCGCGAACCGGTGGTGACATCGTAGTCCGGATCGGCATGATGCACCCGGTGCAACCGCCAGAGCGCCGGTACCGCATGCACCATGACGTGCTGCAGATAGATGACCATGTCCAACAGGATGACTGAGAGCGGAACCACGAGCCAGAGGGGTAGCTGGATGGCATTGAACAGCCCCCAGCCGTGTGTCGCTGCGTGGCTGGCCATACCTACCGCGGCCGCCGGGAATATCAGACGAAGCAGCAGGGTATTCAGAAAGACCAGTCCCAGATTGCTCAGCCAGCGACGAAGTTTCGAAAACAACAGCTTCCTCCGGGGGGCCACTTTTTCCCATGAGGCCATAACGGCAAAGACGCATAAAAAGGCGCTCAAGCGGATGGCGAGTTCATAGGAAAGGATAAAATCATTCATCGGTGTGCAAGCCATGTTTAAAACAAAGTCGGATTACACGAGAAGGTCTCATCTCTGGCTGGAAGTATTTCAAACCTGATTTCGGTCATGCCGATGTCTAATGCCTTATGGAATACTATGCTTAGTGGGTAACTGCACCAATTCAGCTGAAAGAAATTCTGAATATCCAGAGTTACCTCAAGTTTAGCTGTTTAGACGCTATTGAGCTGAAAATGTTTGAAAAAGATCCCAGAACGTTCGAGGCGGATGTGAAAAATCTGACGCCTGAACAGAAGGCGATGGTAAAACTGGAGATCACGCTTACCCAGTTTTTCAAGTCGTTCAATACCAGCATCACCCGTTGGGAGAGGCTGGTCTATCCGTCTCTGCTGGTGATGGCTCTGTTGGGTCTCTCGGGCTTTTATTTGATCTATAACCTGACCAAGGATATGGATACCATGACCGAGAGCATCGATCCGGAGATGGAG
>JASJBU010000173.1 GCA_030066355.1 Gammaproteobacteria bacterium
CAACAGCCCGGTAGACACGCCAAACTGCTGACGCATCCATGCATCCAGGGCATTGTCGATGGCGGCGAAAGGGATGATCACCCCCACTGCGATCACCGTACCGGGAACCGCGTAACCCATACCGGCCATGCGTACCGCCACACGCACCGGCCAGCGCTTTTCCAACCGCTTACCGTACCCCAGAAACAGCGCCAGCAACAACGCCAGGACGGATGCACTCCCGGCCAGCAGCAGACTATGAACGATCAGATTGAGGAAGCGGCCGTCCAGACTCTCCTCGGCGGTGGTCAGCGCCCACCAGAGCAGCTGCCCGGCGGGTAGCAGAAACCCCAGAGAGAGGGCACCGAAACAGATCAAGAAAGACCAGAAGCCCCGCCAGCCGGTGAGCCGGAAGCGCGATAGTTGCTGTTGGCGCTGACTGGTGTGGTGGTATCTGGCTTGGCGTCTAGAGCCCCGCTCGATGATCACCAGCATGAACACCACCAGCAACAGCAAGGCGGACAGCTGGGCCGCCGCCGCGGCATTGTTCAGACCATACCAGGTGCGAAAGATACCCGTGGTGAAGGTGGAAACACCGAAATATTGTACCGTACCGTAATCCGCCAGGGTCTCCATCAGGGCAAGGGAGAGTCCGGCGACGATCGCCGGCCGTGCCAGGGGCAGGGCCACCGTGAAAAAGGTACGCCAGGGGCCGTTGCCCAGGGTCCGGCTCACATCCAGCACACACAGTGACTGGCTGAGAAAGGCCGCGCGTGAGAGCAGGTAGACATAGGGATAGAGCACCAGGGAGAGCATCAACGCGGCCCCCTCCAGGGAGCGGATCTCCGGGAACCAGTAATCCCCATAGCCCCAGCCGGTCAACTCCCGCAACAGACTCTGAAAAGGCCCGGCGAAATCGAACAGACCGGTATAGGTATAGGCGATGATATAGGCGGGCATCGCCATCGGTAGCAACAGGGCCCACTCGAAGAATGCGCGGCCGGGAAAGCTGCACATGCTGGTCAACCAGGCGGTGGAAACCCCCAGGGCCAGCACCCCGATGCCCACCCCGACCATCAGCAGCAGGGAATTGACCACATAGTCCCGCAGCACCGTCTCGACCAGATGATTCCAGACCTCGCCCGACGGCTCGAACAGATAGGCCAAGACCACGCAGACCGGCAGCGCCAGAAGCAGCGCAATGGTTACCACACCCAGATTCCAGATGGTCAGTCTGGACGAAGCATTGGTGATGGCTGCTGACTCGGTGAGCGACTGCATGATCCTGTTGATGTTGTTGAAAGAGGCGGGATTATCAACCGTTCCGTCATAAAAAGGAAACCCCATCCGGCCTTTGACCGGATGGGGTGGTCAAGACTGACTGGCTTTGGGTTATTTCCAACCGGCCCGATCCATCAACCTCAGGGCATCGGGATTCAGCTCTCCCAGCTTGCTCAGACTGAGCGTATCCATTTTAAAGTCGCCCCAGCTCCGCAATAATTCATCAGCCTCCACATCGCCGCGCACCGGGAACTCGCCATTGGCCTCTGCGTACCATTGCTGAGCCGCCTTGCCGGCGAGAAACTCGATCAGCTTGACGGCATTGTCGCGGTTCTTCGCAGCCGCGGTGACCGCCGCACCGCTGACATTCACATGCGCCCCCCGCCCTGACTGGTTGGGCCAGAAGACCGCCAGCTTCTCCGCCGCGGCACGCTGCCCCGCGTCTTTGGACTTGAGCATACCTGCCAAGTAATAGGTATTGGCGACTGCCAGGTCGCAGACACCTGCCGCCGCACCCTTGATCTGGTCCCTATCCCCTCCTTTTGGTGGTCGGGCTAGATTCTTCACCAGACCCTCGGCCCAGACCTGGGTGGTTTCCTCACCATTGGCGGCGATCATCGAGGCCACCAGTGACTGGTTGTAGATATTGTTGGAAGAACGGATACAGATCCGCCCCTGCCATTGCGGATCGGCCAGCGCCTCATAACTGCTGAGCTCATGTGGCTCCACCTTGCCCTTGACATAGAGGATTGGACGGGCACGCAGTGACAGGCCATACCAATGGCCCTGGGGATCGCGAAACGCATGCGGGATGATGCTCGACAACAGCTCTGATTGCACGGGTTGGATCACCCCTGCTTGCAGGGCCCGATGCAAACGGCCCGCATCGGTGGTAATCAATAGATCCGCCGGTGAATTGCGCCCCTCACTCTGCAGACGTTGCAGCAATGCATCGGCCTTGCCGGTCACCAGGTTGACCTGAATACCGGTCTGTTGGGTAAATCGGTCAAGCAAGGGTTTGATCAACTTTTCCTTGCGGGCCGAGTATAGATTGACCTCTCCATTACCGGCCGACACCAAAGGACATGCTACCAATAATGACAACAGAACAATCCCAATCAATGGGAGATGCTTTCTCATACCTACTCCTTCTCCAAGCAAACCAACAACAATCAGATGGACTGAATCAGTCATTGTTGTTAATGATAATTATTCTCATTTGATATTTCAACCCAGCCTTGCCAGTTGCCTGCCAGTACAGGATCATGCGCGGGTCAACAACCGACGACAGAACGGCAGAGATGAAAACACGAGACAAACGCAGGGGCATTACCCTGGTGAATACAGGAGACGGCAAGGGCAAATCCTCCAGCGCCTTCGGAGTGGTATTCAGGGCTGCGGGATGGGGAATGAGGGTCTGTGTGATCCAATTCATCAAAGGGCGCTGGAAAACGGGGGAAGAACAGGCGGCCAAGCGTTTCGAAAACATCGAATGGCATGCCTTGGGCGACGGCTTCACCTGGGACACCCAGAACCCGCAACAGGATCGGAAAACCAGCCGTGAGATCTGGGAATTCTGTAAGGCCAAGATCCGCTCTCAGGACTATGATCTGGTGGTCCTGGATGAGATCAATTACTGCTGCGGATATGGCTGGTTGACGGGAACGGAGATCGCCGAATTCATCCGCCGGGAGAAACCCGCCTGGATGCATCTGATCCTAACCGGCAGACAAGCCCCCACCGAGCTCATCCAGATGGCGGATACCGCAACCGAGATGCGTCCGATCAAACACGCCTTCGATACCGGGATCAAGGCGGAACAGGGGGTTGAGTTCTGACCCGTCAGGCCACCATCAACCAGGGGTTTCTAGAGTCAGCCCGACAGCCTTTTGTCGTGACCAGTAGAGAAAGCCTGGTTGGGCGCCCAGTCGAGACGACACCGTTTACCCTTGGCGTTGGGCAAGATCGACGCTTCCACGCACAGACACACCGATGTGGTGATCGGCATACAGGCCTGTGAGGCCCAAGCGCTGGCCCAGGAGCAGGTTGATGCCATCCTGGGTGGATGATCGGTCATTCGCTGAATAGGAGCGCCGAGCGCTCAGACTCAGGCAGGCCCCGAATCGATAAGATACAAGGCATACAGCTCAATGGCCTTGTGATCCGCCAAATACGAACCTGGGCTTGAACCAATAGATCAGCAGTGGCAGAAACATCAGGGCCGTGATGACATCCAGGATCAACGCCTCGGCAATGTACAGGCTGACCGACCAAAGATTGGCGAGCTCCGTATTCATCAGAGGAATGAAGCTGCTCAGCAAGACCACAACCGCCAGGATGATCGCCGAACCGGTGGTGCTCAAGGTCGCCTGCAAGGCTTCCCGCCAGTTCTGTCCGCTGGCCTGCATCTCCTCACGGAGTCGCGCCACCATGTAGACAGAATAATCCACACCCAGACCCATCGCGATACTCAGCGCCACCTGGACGTGAAACGCCAGATTCGCGGACCACTCCTTGATGGAGGTCATGTAGCCGCCCAAACCGTATTGGGACATCAGGGTGATGAAGCAGAGGCTGATCAGAATCAGCGCCACGGACCAGGAACGAAACATGATCGCGGTCATGATGAATACCGTGGCGGACGTGGCGAGGGGTGCATGCAGCCACTCTTCGAAGGCCACATCCCGGGTCGCTTCGGTCACGCCGAGAAAACCGCCGATTGCCGTCCTGCCTTCGATGCTGTCCTCGGTGAGGATGGTCTTCAGCTCGCCATCTTCTACAACCGGTATCTCCTCTCCCCCTTCGATGCCGATCCTCAGTTTATCGAAACCAGGATGCCGCTCGTGAGCAGCCAGGTAGTCCTGGATATCCACAATGGTCTGATGGGCCTTCACCGGATCCATGGTGTTGACGAAGGCAATCACAATGCCTTCATCCCAGGTCTGGGTATCGATAAAGGAATCGAGCTCACCCTCGCCCGACGCGGACGCCAGCATACCGTTGTAGTTTTTGATCATCTCCTCGGGATCAGGTACGAAATCGGGATCATCAGGGGTCCGGTAGGCGTACCGGTTGGCCTGCAGATGTTGATTGCCGGGTATCGCATAGAGATTCAGATGCGCCAGCGGCTCTTCTCCCTCCGGGGTATTGAAGATCATGTTGAGGGTCTTGAGGAACTGTACATAGGAGGCGGTGAATCCGATGTTGGGATGGCTCCTCAGCCAATCCTCGAACTCGGACAAGGCCTTCAGCACCTCGGCGTCGCTGAAGATTCCCTGGGGAGGATCTTCGTGCTCATCGTGGCATCGGTCAGGTCCGATCAGACGTTCTCCCGAATCACTCCATGCCTCCAGGCCGCAGGCCGGCAGGATACCCGCTTGAGAACGCACGACCAGGTTCGCGGTAATCACGCCCGGCATCATCGCCGACAACCTGTTCAACTGGGCAATCGGCTGGACCTCACCATCCCCGTAGAGGATTTCTCCCAGCATGTAATGGTCCTTGTAGGCGGCACGGGGATAGTGAATGCCCTTTTCAGCCCCGGGCATGATGTCGAATTCATCCTGGATGCGCGCAACCTCAGGATCGCCGCGTCCTGCCTCTCCCGCAATGATCGCCCCGACGCCCCGGCCCAGCTCCGCATAATGGGCGGAGGTCCAGACAACCGCCCCGACCAGGACCAACGGCAGCCACTTCATGGGGCCGGTCAACAGGTTCGTCAAACCCACGGCCATCCGTTTGTCCCACTGACGATTTTGTTCATGTTCTTTCAGCCGGGGGGGGAAACTCAACATCAGCAACGGAATCAGCGTGGTGGTGGTGAATATCAAAGTGGTCATGCCGAAGATGCCGAACCAGGCATAGGCCTTGTAAAAAGAAATGTCCACAAATGCGATGGCAATGAAACCGTGCAGGTCCGTGCCGATCGACAGGGCTGCCGGAACGATGGTATGGCGAATCGATTCGAAGGCCGCCTGCTCAGGATCGCGGCTCTGGTAGAACTCCTGCATGAATCGACGGGTGATCTGCATGGCATGACCGATCCCGACCGCGAGTAATAACATAGGGGTCAGTGCCATCATGGTGGTCAACTTGAATTGGGTGATACCCATGGCCCCCAAAGTCAGAATGATGGTCATACCCACGCCGATCAAGGGCCAGAGCGCACAACTCCAGTGCCTGAACTCGTATCTGAGCACCCCCAAAATGATCAGCAATGAGACGCCAAGCAACCAGGCCTTGTCCCGCAACTCCTGAATCATCGAGGCCAGAAAGTAGGGTTCTCCGGAAATCTGAAACTCGACCCGGTCACCATAGCGAGCCTCATAGTCCGCCATCTGCGCTTTGGCCCGCTTGATCCAGGCCAGATTGTCGTTCTTCAGCTCATTGCTGAAATCACCAATGATGAAGGTACCTTTTGCGGCACAGTGTTCGAGTACCCGGGCGATCGACTCGTTGGTTACCGCACCCTGATCATCGAGCAATTCACACTTGTTGCCCTGTGTGTCTTCGTAATAGGTCAGCAACGGCTGCATCACCAGGTTCGCTTCGAGCCCCTTGCGCAGATAGTCCAATTGGGCACTACGTTCGACTGCATCATCCGACAAGCCGTTGGCCGGTATCAGACGTTTGAAATCCAGACTGCCATCCGCACTGATTCCGATATTGCGCATTTTCGGCGAGGCGATGCCGATAAAGTTGTCAGAATTCGCATAATCCAGACGGCTGACATCTTTATACAGCTCGTCCACCATACGGATGAACCAGGGTTGATAGATGTCGCCCTCCTTCACCTGCATCCCCCACACCATCAGGTTTCCCATACCGAAGGCACGGTCACTGTAGAGGTTGGTGGCGATGTAACGGTTGCTGAGGGGCAGCAATGAA
>JASJBU010000174.1 GCA_030066355.1 Gammaproteobacteria bacterium
TCCTGACCGCCGGCGGGAGTGTGGATCAACCCATCGGCCGCCATCCATTGCACCGGGTCCGCATGGCGGTCCAGCCGGCGGGCAAACCGGCGGTGACCAACTATCGGGTGCTGGAACGGTTTCGGGCCCACAGTTATCTGAAGATCAATCTGGAGACGGGGCGGACCCATCAGATCCGTGTGCATATGGCCTATCTGCACCACCCTTTGCTGGGTGATCCGGTGTATGGCGGACGTCTGCGGATGCCCGCCGGGGTGACGCCGGAGCTGCGCGGGGCGTTGCAGGGCTTTCGCCGCCAGGCCTTGCATGCCGCCCGGCTGGAGCTGCAACACCCCGCTTCAGGGGCGCTCATGGTCTGGGAGTCCCCGCTGCCGGATGACCTGCAACGGCTCCTTGAGTTGCTGCGGCGGGATGCGGCTTCATCATGAACGTTTTAACCCCCGAGTGGCCGGCGCCCCCCAATGTCCGTGCGGTGATCACCACCCGGATCGGCGGACTCAGTCAGGGGGCCTATGCAGGTTTGAACCTGGGAGATCATGTGGGAGACGATCCGGTCGCCGTGGCCGGCAACCGGGCCCTGTTGCGGGACCGGCTTGGCCTGCCCGCCGAGCCGCATTGGTTGACCCAGGTGCATGGTTGTCGGGTGACCTCGACGGACGACGCGTCGCCGGGTTGCGAGGCCGATGGGGTCTGCGCGGACCTGCCGGGGCGGGTCTGTGCGGTACTCACTGCCGATTGCCTGCCCCTGCTGATTTGTGACCGACAGGGCGAGCGGGTCTGTGCAGTGCATGCCGGCTGGCGGGGTCTGGCGGCCGGCGTGATCGAGGCGGCGCTGCGCAGGCTCGACCGCCCGCCCGCGGATCTGCTGGTCTGGCTGGGGCCGGCGATCGGTCCGCGAGCCTTCGAGGTGGGGGACGAGGTACGTCAGGCCTTCATCCGTCAGTCGTCAGCGGCTGAGGCGGCCTTCGAGCCGAGTCGCAGCGGTCACTGGTTGGCGGATCTCTATGCCCTGGCCAGGCAACGGCTCACCAGGCTGGGGGCAGGGTTCGTTGGTGGCGGAGATTACTGTACAGTGACGGACCGAGAACGTTTTTATTCCTATCGGCGGGATGGGGTGACCGGGCGCATGGCCTCGCTCATCTGGCTGCAAGCATGAAACCCTGGCGTGAAGCGGAGGAATGATCCTGATGGAATGGCAAATGTTGACCCTGGTGGGGGAAGATCAACCGGGTATAGTGGCGCGGGTGACTGCGGCCCTGTTCGATGGTGGCTGTACGCTGGGGGAGACCTCGATGCTACGGTTGGGTGGCAACTTCACCATCATGATGATGGTCAGCAATGGCCGGCAATCGATGCACGAGCTGATCGAGCCGGTGGCCGAGCAGTTGCACCTGCAATACCATCTGGATCCGATACACGCTGCCTTGCACCAGCATCGGGTGCCCAATTTTCAGGTCAGAGTGGTGGGGGCCGATCGGGCGGGCATCGTGGCGCAGGTCACCGGGGCGCTGGCGGCGGAGGGCTTCAATATCCTGGAACTGGACTCGGATGTGGTGGGCAGCCGTGAGCAGCCGGTCTACATCATGACCATCCAAGGTTATGCGGAGGCGACCCTGGAGGCCCTGGAAGCGGTCTTGGCGAGCGCCAAGGATCCGGATATCGAGGTCAATGTCTCACCCATCGAAACCCTGATCGGTTGAGTCCATGGCAATCCTCGAGATTCTCAAACTGCCCGATCCCCGCTTGAAGGAGGTCTCCGAGCCGGTGGAACGGTTCGACGACGAATTGCACGGCTTCATCGCGGACCTGGAAGAGACCCGTCTGCACGGCCCGGCGGCGGTGGGTATCGCCGCACCCCAGGTCGGCCGTCTGCAGCGTCTGGTCATTATCGACTGCTCCACCACCCGCAAACCGGTACCCAACCATGGTCGCCTGGTCCTGGTGAATCCGGAGATCACCGATTGGGAAGGCTTCGAACTGGGCCGCGAAGGCTGCCTCTCGGTACCCGACTACACGGGTAACGTGATCCGGGCGGAGCGCATCAAGCTGACCGCCCAGGACCCCAGGGGTGAGGCCCTGCAATTCGAGATGGAAGGCTACGAGGCCCGCGCCCTGCAACACGAGGTGGACCATCTGGACGGCATGCTGTTCGTCGACCGTCTGGTAAGCCGGCGCACCGATCTGTTTCAGCGCAAGGTCTATCAGAAGGGCGGCAAGCCGCGGCGCAACTGAGGACGCCTTAGCGATTCGTGGACACGGGTCTGTTACTGCTGATCTGCCTGGCGCTGGGGCTGGGCTATGCCGTGCATCGTCTCGGTCGCCTGGGCCTGGCGGCCAATGAGGTGGAGTGGGGCGTCGGCTGGTTGAATCGCCTGGACGGTCTCAATCGGCTGTTTTGCCGGCACTACCATCGACTGCCGGCGGTCGAGTTGCAGATCCCCGAGGGCGGTCCGGCGATCCTCGTCTCCAACCATATCTCCGGGCTCGATCCCCTGCTGATGGCCGCCTCCAGCCGGCGCCCTCTGCGGTTTTTGATCGCTCGGGAGCAGTACGAGCGTTTCGGCCTGCGCTGGTTGTTCAGGTCCGTGGGCTGCATCCCGGTGGACCGGCAGCGTTCACCGGAAAAGGCCATGCGGGCCGCCTTCAAGATGCTGCGCCAGGGCGAAGTGGTGGCGCTCTTTCCCCACGGCAAGATCCATCTCGACAGCGATCCGCCCAGGCGGCTCAAGGCGGGGGCGGCGCGCCTCGCCATGCATACCGGCGCCCCGCTGGTGCCCATGCGGATCAGTGGAATCAGGCGGCAGGGGCATGTGATATCGCCCGTATTGTTGAGAGCCGAGGCAAGGATCGCGGCCTTCCCGGTGATCCGGCCTGCGGGCAGGGAGCCGGAGGAACTGCTCGAAGCGATCCGCGATCTCATCGAACCCGGTAACGCCCGGAGCGGATCTTCTGCTGATGGAATCTAGCTTGGGCATGGAGCCAGGCTGACGAACTTTGTATCATGCGCCTTATCGTTGAGTTGCAACCGTTGATCTAACGTTCACAGGAAAAACAATGAAAGTCACAGTATTTGGGTCGGGTTATGTAGGACTGGTCACCGGAGCCTGTCTCGCGGAAGTGGGCAATCAAGTGGTCTGCATGGATGTGGATGCCGCTAAGATCGACATGTTGAATGCCGGGCAGATGCCGATCTATGAGCCGGGATTGGACCAGATGGTGGAACGCAACGTCAAAGCAGGACGGCTGCAATTTACCACCGACCCGCATGAGGCGGTAGATCACGGTCTGTTTCAGTTTATCGCGGTGGGCACACCGCCGGATGAGGATGGTTCAGCGGACCTCCAATATGTGCTGGCGGTGGCCGAGACCATCGCCAAGCACATGCAGGGGTATCGCATCGTCGTCGATAAATCGACGGTACCCGTGGGTACCGCAGACAAGGTGCGGGCGAAGATCCTGGAAGTCCTGGAGGGTCGGGATGAGCAGTTGGAGTTCGATGTGGTCTCGAACCCGGAGTTCCTCAAAGAGGGTGCCGCGCTGGATGACTTCATGAAACCCGACCGGGTCATTATCGGTACCGACAACCCGCGCACCACCGAACTGCTGCGGGAGCTCTACGCACCGTTCAATCGGAATCACGACCGCTTGATCGCCATGGATATCCGTTCCGCCGAGCTGACCAAGTATGCGGCGAATGCCATGCTCGCCACCAAAATCAGCTTCATGAACGAACTGTCCAATCTGGCCGAGCGCCTGGGTGCGGATATCGAACAGGTGCGTCATGGGATCGGTTCCGACAGCCGCATCGGTTATTCTTTCATCTACCCGGGCTGTGGCTACGGCGGCTCCTGTTTCCCCAAGGATGTAAGCGCCCTGGAACGCACCGCCCATGAAGTGGGTTACGATGCACAGCTGCTGACCGCGGTGGAGGCGGTGAATGCCCGCCAGAAGGAGGTGTTGTTCCACAAGATCCACAAGCACTTCGCGGGGGATCTGCAGGGCCGTAGCTTTGCCCTCTGGGGCCTAGCCTTCAAACCCAACACCGATGACATGCGCGAGGCCTCGAGCCGGGTGCTGATGGAGGCCTTGTGGCAGGCCGGGGCCAGCATCCGGGTCTATGATCCGGAGGCGATGGACGAGTGTCGACGCATCTATGGTGAACGACCCGACCTGATCTATTGCGAGAATCAGACCGAGACCCTGGAGGGGGCGGACGCCCTGGTGGTGGTGACCGAATGGCAGCTCTTCCGCAGCCCGGATTTCACCAGGATCAAACAGTCCCTGAAGCAGCCGGTGATCTTCGATGGACGTAATATCTACGACCCGGCCCATCTGCAGCGGGACGGCTTCAGCTATTACGCGATCGGGCGGGGTGATTGAACCTCAAACGAAACAGGGCGCCGATGGCGCCCTGTTCGCTTTTAATGAAATTCGCTTAGCGATTTTGATTTCTGGCTCCGGCCCTGGCCTGTCCTGCATTGCTGATGCCGGGAGCAGCAGTCGGTGCGGCACCTACGTTGGAGGTCTGGTTGGCATTGGCACCGTCACCTGCGGCTGTGTTGGCTTCTCCGCCGTCCATGCCTTGTGAGGTATTGGCCATCAAGGAGTCATCTTCCATCATGCCGTCGATGACGGTCATGTGGTTGTCACTGATAGTATCAGTGATGGTGTCAAAGTTCGGATTCATATCCTCTGATGGATGATGGGCAAAGGCATAGCCGCTCATGGCCAGGGAAGCGATGGCAGTCATCGCCAGGATCTTGTGTAGAGTCTGTTTCATAATTACTTCCTCGTTTGGTTATGAATGATTCGATGAGGAAATCGCTTCTCCATGAAAACGTTTCGCCTTCATCTGATAGTTACTTTAGTCAGCACTTATTTCCTGCGGATTTCCTGAGTGTTATCACTTTGTATCAGAGTTGTTTCTAATTGTTACAATGCGGAACTGCATCACATTGCCTAGGGAGATTTCCCTATGAGGTGTATAGTTGGGGGCCGGGCCTGTCGGGCTCTTGCTGATCTTTAGCACACCATTGGGAAGACATCAGGTTATCGAGATGAAAAAAACAGACTGGAATAAATCGCTTACATGCATCTTATCGGCACTTGCCGTAACTGTTTCCGGGGGCATGGTCTCGAGTGTCTGGGCCACCGATACCTCCAGCGGATCATCGGCCGGTTCTGCCTCGACGACGACCAAGGCCAAAAAGCCGGGGTTTTATACCGATTCGTTTCATATCCTTCCCGAAATCCAGGTCACCGCCTATCACGATGACAATATCTACGCCACCGATAAGGCCACGGAGTCGGATATCGTGGGGATCCTCTCACCCACCCTGAAGATCAAATCTTTGTGGGACACCCACAGCCTGAAGCTGAATGCCGGGGCGAACATCGGCCGCTACCGGGACAACTCCTCCGAGGACTACGAAGACCTGTGGATCGACGCCAACGGCAGATACGAACTCAGTACCGCCACCAGTCTGTTTGGCGGGGCCGGCTACAATAAAAAACACGAGGGCCGGGATGCCAAAGGCAGTGCGCAGAGCGCGGATGAGCCCACCACCTACGATGTGCTGAGCGCCCAGCTTGGCGGTCGGCACAACCTGGCCGACTATGTGCTCAGGCTTGGCTTCACCTTCGAAAAGCTGGACTTCGACAATGTGGGAACCCTGATCAACGATGACCGGGACAGGACCCACACCGGCGCGGGGCTGCGGGTCACCCGGGCCCTCGACAAGCAGACCAGGCTCTTCGCCCAGGGGCTGCTCAATCAGCGTGACTATGACGAGCAGCAGGATCAAAATGGATGGGAACGCAGCTCCAAGGGTTACAAGGCCGCGGTTGGCCTGATCAGTAAGTTCGGTAAGAAGGACCGCCTGGAGGCCTTTGTCGGCCTGCTTTCCCAGGATTATGATGATGACCGGTTCGATACGGTGACCGAGCCCGATTTCGGGGTCAGCCTGCGTTGGTATCCGGCGGAGACCTTCAAGTTTACCGGCAGCCTGAATCGGACCTTGAGCGAGACCACCGAAGATGGGGCGTCCGGTTATCTCTATACCAACCTGAATCTGCAGTTGGATAAAAAGCTGTTCAAGGACTTCGTGGGTTACCTCAGCTATGGCTATGGGGAATCCGACTATCAG
>JASJBU010000175.1 GCA_030066355.1 Gammaproteobacteria bacterium
CAGGGTCATGACCAGGCCCAGGCGCCAGTCCAGGGCGAGCAGCACGGCGCTCAGCCCCAACAGCATCAGCAATGACAGGGAGACCTCCACCACGCCGAAGGCGATAAAGTCCCACAACCGGTCGGTGTCATGGCTGACCCGGCTGATGATGCTCCCGGTCTGTTTGCGGGAGTAGAAGCTCAGCGACAGTTGCTGCAGGTGCTCATACAGCTCGCGTCTCAGGTCCGCCGCCACGAATTCGCCCAGTACCGACATGTATCTCAGCCTCAGCCAGTGGCCGACCTCCCGCAGCAGGTAGGCCAAGGCCAGCGCGCCGATCACCACCCAGCCGATCAACTGCGCCTGCTCCGCCGTCATGGCGCCGGCTTCGAAGGGGCGGATCGTCTGGTCGATCAGATATTTGGTCAGATAGGGAGGCAACAGACTGAGAATGGTCATGACCACTGCCGCCAACATGCCGATCACCAACTCCTTGCGGTATGGCGAGAGATAACTCAGCAAACGCCAGAGCACCGACAGCCGCTGGCCGGCGATGGATGCCTGGGCGTCACGCACCGGTTGTGTGACCGCAGCTGCGTAGACCTGGTCGGCATCCTTCAGTTGGACATCGCGACCGGCGATCTGCTGATCGAGCAGATAACGGATATTCTCCATGGCCCGGCGTTGGCGGTGGCTGTAGCGAAGCACCGCCAGCCGGCCATCCCCGGAGGCGCCCTCGAACACCAGGCTGGAACAGCTCAGCCCGGGTATTTCGTGCGCCGCCCCGATCCGGGAGCGATCGATGATATTGCAACCATAGGTCTGCCCGTTATCGTTCGATTCCGCGATCACCAGATGGCCCGCGCTGAGCACCACCCAGGTCTCGTGCAGCCGCAGGGATTGATCGAGATCCGCCAATGCATACAACTGCACCGGCTCGCCATTGATGCGCTGCTCGATGTCCGCGCGCAATGACTTGGGCAACATGACCGGTTGTGTGGTGTAACGTTCGATTAAATCGCTGTGACTTTGCTTGCGTTTCTGTTTAGCCATCATGGCTTGATCCTTTCTGTTCCATGGGAAGGCAAAAAAAAACCTCCCGGGGTTGGATCCCCGGGAGGTTTTCAGATAAATATCGTTTTATCTTGGTTGACCTATGGGGGACCCTTGGGTTGACGACCGCCGTTAATCGACAATAGATTCATGCCGCGACGAGAAACGGAGCCGCTCAACACAACACGCACACACCAGTGACCCACGGGGTGCGCGGCCTTGCTGATGAATTGTGTGTTGAAATTGATCATTCGTGCTGTGTGCTCCAGAAGAGAGGTCGGGGACAATAAAAAGGAACTTAGAAGAGTCGCATTAGGTTGTCAAGACGCATCCCTGACTGATGTCCCAAAACCTCGATGTTGGCGGCTTAACCCGTCCCCCAATCGCCTGTCGTCCAGTGGCATGTGTCGTGCCGGTCATTCGATGGAATCCTGAACGATGCCATCGAGCATTTCCTCGATGGCCTGTGTCACCTCGGCCGCCTCACCCGCCAGTTGCTGGCGTCGATACGCCACGTAAAGCTGATCCGGCTCGGCTGACTTGACATACACCGAGATAGTAAACGGACAGACCGACATGTTCTCCGCTGCCACCTGTGTCATCTGATGAGAGATCGAGGCACTGCAGAACTCCACGGACTCCGCCTTTTCGAATACTTTCGAATAGCCGAGATCCGGGCCGGTGCGGTTGAGCATGTCGCTGACATGTAAGGTGCCGCTGACCAGCATGCCCCGCTCTTCAATGGCCATCTTGATATTCTCGATCACGTCCTCGAATGACTCCTCCGACTGATAGATCACCATGGGGCCTTGCTGTGTTGACTGCGGTTGATCCGCATATGATTGGCCAATAACCATAAGAATGAGTGCCAACCCAAGCTTTTTCATCTGTCTCCTCCTGTTGTGGAATGACTGTGCCGCTTTTGTCTCCAGATCAGGAGTACCATCAAACCCAGCGGCGGAATCAGGAACCAGCGTTTGTCCGGTTGTTCCAGGGTACGGTAGTAACCCAGGATAGACCGGGTGTAACCGGACTCCAGACCGGCCGACTCCGCTGGGCTCATGAACTCGATCTCGGTGACCTGAAGCCTATCGCCTTCCGTCTCGGTAATAAACCCCAGACCGGCAAGTCCATGACCGGACGGTTTCGCTGGCAGGGTAAATACCAGATCACGTTGGACCGATGATCCATCATCTTGTTCAACCTCCAGCAGCAATCGCAGCTTATCCCCAAGACTGTCATCTTCCAACGCCTGCTCAAGACTCGTGGCCGGCATGAGCTCGGCCGATTCGAACAGGCTGTCCCGCCAAAAATCGGGGCGAAACAGCGAAAAGGCGATCAGCAGAAACAGCAGATTCTCCCACCAGCGATTTCTGATAAGCAGCCAGCCCTGGGTGGCCGAGACGAACAGCAGCATTGCGATCAATCCCATGGCGGCAACCGTGAGAAACTGCGAGGTGGTCTCAACGCCAATCATCAGCAATTCGGTGTTGAAGACAAACATGAAGGGCAGAATCGCCGTACGGATGTCGTAATAAAAGGATTGCAGGCCGGTACGGATCGGGTCGGCGCCAGAGAGCCCCGCTGCAGCATAGGCCGCAAGACCCACGGGCGGTGTATCGTCGGCCAGGATACCGAAGTAGAAGACGAACATATGCACTGCGACCAACGGAATATCCAGGCCGTGCGCGGCGGAGAGCTGAACGATGACCGGCGCCATCAAGGTTGAGACCACGATATAGTTGGCGGTGGTCGGCAGGCCCATTCCCAGGATCATGCAGATCACTGCCGTCAACAAGAGCATGAGAAGCACCGAACCCAGTGAGAGGGTCTCGATCAGTTCTCCCAATACCTGGCCGATTCCGGTGAGGCTCACGGTGCCAACCACGATACCTGCGGTGGCGGTCGCCACTCCGATGCCGATCATGTTGCGGGCACCGTTCTCCAGCCCGCTGACCAGCGATGAAAAACCGCGGCGCAGCCCCAGCCGTGGATCTTTGCCTGTCAATATCGCGCGCAGACCATCCTGGGTCAGTTGAATCAGAATCATCAGACAGATCGCATAGAACACAGCCGTGGCGGGCGAGAGCCGCAGCAGGGTCAGACACCAAACCAGCACCAGGATCGGCAGTAGAAAATGCAGTCCTTCGAGCAGTGCCTCGCGCACAGATGCCGGCACCGGGGTGTCGTCATCGGGCTGCAAACCGAAACGTGCCTCGAGATAGATCAGTCCCACATAGAGCAGCAGGATCAGGCCGCTGATCAGATAGAATCCATTGTCTCCGAACCATTGATCGATCCCCTGCAAGACCCAATAGGCCAAGCTGAAAAACACCGCCAATCCGGACAAGACCAACCCCCCGGCCAACAACCGCCAGACCCAGGGACGCGTGCGCGGCCTGGCGTGTCCCTGCATACCGGCCTTCAGCGCTTCCAGATGCACCAGATACATCAGGGCCAGATAGCTCAACAGCGCGGGTAGAAAGGCGTGGCGTATCACCTCCAGATAGGAGATATTCAGATACTCCACCATCAGGAAGGCGGCGGCGCCCATGACCGGCGGCATGATCTGGCCGTTGGTGGAGGCCGCCACTTCGATGGCCCCTGCCTTGACCCCACTGAATCCGACCTTCTTCATCAGCGGGATGGTAAAAGTACCGGTGGTCACCACATTGGCGATGGATGAACCGGAGATCATGCCGGTCAGCCCGGAGGCCAAGACCCCGGCCTTGGCGGGCCCGCCGCGCAGGTGTCCGACCAGGGCGAAGGCCACCCGAATGAAATAGCGCCCACCGCCGGCCTGTTCCAGCAGGCTGCCAAACAGCACAAAGAGGAAGACAAAGCCGGCGGAGACCCCCACCGCGACGCCGAACACCCCCTCGGTGGAAAGCCACTGATGCGAGGCCACACGCTGCAGTGATGCACCCTTGTGTGCCAGTAGATCGGGCAGCCAGGGACCGGCAAACGTATAGAACAAAAAGAGCGTGGCGATGATGCTCAAGGGCCATCCGAGAGCACGCCGCGTGGCCTCCAGCAGCAACAACATGCCAGCTGTGGCAACCAGGATATCCATCCGGGTCGGGTCACCCGCCCGCTCCGCAAGCTCGGCATGAAACAGAAACAGATAGGCGGCACAAAACGCCGCCAAGATCGCCAGCATCAGCTCCAGTGGCGGGATACGGTGGCTGATCCGTCCCCTTAACCTGGGAAAGGAGCAGTAGACCAGAAAGATGGCAAAGGCGAGATGGATGGAGCGGATCTCCGTATCGTTGAACACGCCTATGCCGAGGGCGAAGGGGATGGGTGAAGCGACCCAGAGCTGAAACAGCGACCAACAAAGCGCACTACCCATCAATAGACGCCGTTGCCAGCCCGCAGGCTGCCGCCCACCGTATTCGACGGCTTCAACCCTTTGCAGCTGCGCTGCCGTTTCAGTCTGGTTCATGGTCTAAAATTCGAAAATTTAACAAATTGCTTGAGGAAATTTAGAACCTGGCATGATAGTTTACGCGGCTTTTGAATTTTTGCTTCACCAACAAGGATCTGGAAATGATGACACAACCTGTTCGCGGCTGCGCGCTCGCTGCACTCCTGTTACTCTTCACCCTCAACGTAATGGCCGAAGAATCCGCAATAACCGACAGCGGACTGCTCTCCACGGGTCTGCTGCAAGGGTGGAAACGGGAGCTGGATATCGGCATCAACGGCTCCGACGGTAATTCAGAATCTCTCAGTATCCATGCCGGCTTCAAAGCCGACTACGAGGATAGCGAAGATGTCTGGAAATTCCGCACCGCCTATGACAACGCCAGCAGCGATGGCGAGGAGTCCCGCAATCAGTTCTTTGCCGATCTCGAAAAGGATTGGCTCTGGTCCGACTCCCCCTGGTTTGCGTTCGCCCAGGGGCGCTACGACTGGGACGACTACAAGGACTGGGACCACCGGATCTCATTTGCGGCGGGTCCCGGCTACCAGTTCGTGAAAAACAATACCTGGGATATCAGCGGTAAGATCGGTCTGGGTGGCAGCAAGACCTATGGGGACGAAGATGAGGACTTCACGCCAGAGGCACTCATCGGCTTGAACCTGGGCTGGACCATCTCAGACCGGGAGTCCGTCGATTTCGTCAGCACCTTCTATCCCAGCCTGGATAACGGTGGAGAATACCGCAATATCACGACGCTCGATTGGAAGATGAAGATGGAGGAGCAGGGTAAGCTGGCGATGAAGATCGGCCTGAGCAACGAGTACGATTCTGAAGCTGAAGGTGATGTAGAGAAGAACGATTTCAAATACTACCTGGCACTGGTCTGGGCCATGTAGACATCCTTGTTGAGTGTGAATGGACCCACTTGGCCCCATGGCTGCGACAGCTATGGGGCCTAACGTCCATCTTGTTGTCACATCAACCCGGCCTCCTTGAAATAACGAATCGCCCCCGCATGAAACGGGGCTGAATTTCCTTGCATCATGGCCTGCGCCTGCAGATCACTGAAGGCGGGATGTAGCTTGCGGAATTTATCCAAATTCTCGAATACCGCTTTGACCAGCTGATAAACCACCTCTGCATCTACCTTAGCGGAGGTCACCAAGGTCGCCTTGACTCCGAAGGTATTCGTGGGCTGATCCGTGCCACGGTACATACCGGCCGGTATCGTAGCCGGCGCGTAGTAGGTGTTCCCTTCAAGCAAGGTTTTCACCGCCTCGCCCTCGACCGGGACCAGTTGGGCATCACAGGCAGTCGAGGCCTCCTTGATCGAAGCATTGGGATGACCCACGGTGTAAATCATCGCATCGATCTTGTTATCACACAGCGCCCTCGCCTGTTCTGTGGCCTTGAGCTCGGATGCCAGCTTGAAATCCGCTTTTTGCCAGCCCAACGTCTTCATCAGGACCTCCATGGTCCCGCGCTGCCCGGAACCGGGATTGCCGATATTCACGCGCTTGCCTTTCAGGTCGCTGAACGCATGGATCCCGCTGTCACGCCGCGCCATCACCGTAAAAGGTTCGCTATGAATGGAAAAGACCGCGCGAATATCCTGATTGGCCCCCTTCTGGGAAAACTTGGAGCTACCGTGATAGGCGTGGTACTGCCAGTCCGACTGGGCCAC
>JASJBU010000006.1 GCA_030066355.1 Gammaproteobacteria bacterium
GCAGCCGCGGCAGGAGATTTGCCACCGAATTCAGCCAGTTGGCATCCCCTTCATTGAGGCAGTCGACCAGCTCGCAGTAGTGGGCGGCTAGGGTTTTCAATTCATGGACTTGTGGACTCATGGAATCCCCCTGAATTCTTCTAACATTGATTAGCCTTTGGGTCAGCCCCTCTCATCCTTGATGCAAACTGACAGACCCAAACTCCATAATTCCTCTGATGTCTCTCGTATGGCTGTGTAATATTTTAGCAGTCAGATCTGACAATCCTAGGCAAAGCCTTCAATCTAGGAATTAAGACCGATAAAAATTACCAAATACCTCAATGGCCTACAATTCAGACAATCCCTAATACCGGGGCATTGCAGCAAGCTACGCCTGTAGCGGGATTGGGCAAAGCGGTAAAGGCGGTTACACTGCGAAGCATGCACACAGATACCCATAATCCCCCTGTGGTGCTGAGCATAGGTGGTCATGATCCTGGTGGTGGCGCCGGCATCCAAGCCGACATTGAGGCCATTGCTGCCAACGGAGGTCATGCAGCGACCGTGGTTTCCTGCCTGACGATTCAAGACAGCTGTGATATCCATGCGCTGCACCAGGTCGATTCCGCGTTGATGACGGCCCAATCGAAGGCCGTGCTTAACGACTGTGAGGTCGGTGCCATCAAACTGGGTCTGCTCGGCTCCCCCCAGCTAGCGCAAGCCGCGAGTAGACTCCTGGAGGAATATCCCGACATTCCAGTGGTTTTGGATCCTGTGTTGGCCACCGGTGCCGGTACTGATCTTGCCAGCGAACACCTCATCCGGGTTTTCCAGAAAGATCTGCTGCCGCAATGCAACCTGATCACCCCCAACAGTCTGGAGGCCCGACGGCTGAGCGGGGCCAATCTGTCTGTGGACGAATGCGCCCGAGATCTGCTGGACAAGGGGGTGAAATCCGTGTTGATCACCGGCACTCACGAACAGACCTCGATCGTCAGCAATCGACTGTATAATGATACCGGGCTGATCGATGAATCCCAGTGGGAACGCCTGCCAGGTGAATATCATGGCTCGGGTTGCACACTGGCCGCCGCTGTTGCTGCAAGTTTGGCCCGGGGATGCACGATCATCGACGCCGTGCGCCTGGCTCAGGCCTTTACTTGGGAGAGCCTGCACAGAGGCTTTCGCACCGGCCGCTGCCAATCCCTACCTGACCGACTCTACCGACTGAACCGTCAATCCCGATGAACCAACGTACCCTGTTGCGTGGGCTATACGCCATCACCAACTCGCCGCAAGCCGCCGATCGTGACCTGCCAAATCAGGTTTCACAAGCACTGGAGGGCGGGACACGCGTCATTCAGTACCGGGACAAAGGCAAGGGCCGACAACGCCGGGTCGCTGAGGCATCCCAACTGCTGCAATTGACCAAACAATACCATGCCCTGTTGATCATCAATGACGACATCGAGCTGGCCGCGGAGACCGGTGCAGATGGTGTACATCTCGGTAGACATGATGCCGACATCACCCATGCCAGGCAACGGCTCGGAACGGAGGCGATCATCGGCATCTCCTGTTACAACCGCCTGGCGCTGGCAAAGCAGGCCGAACAGGCCGGCGCTGACTATGTGGCGTTCGGCCGCTTCTTTCCTTCTTTGACCAAGCCACAGGCGGTCCAAGCCAACCCGCAACTGCTACGCCAAGCCCGGCAAACCCTGACCCTACCCCTAGTTGCCATCGGCGGCATAA
Source organism: Gammaproteobacteria bacterium (assembly GCA_030066355.1). Taxonomy (GTDB): domain Bacteria; phylum Pseudomonadota; class Gammaproteobacteria; order Chromatiales; family Chromatiaceae; genus JASJBU01. Next base: position 1,735 of record JASJBU010000006.1, read on the forward strand.
CTCCGGACAATGGCGGCCCATTGATAAGCGCAGGTGCCGACATGTTGGCGGTCATCCATGCCGTGTTCGGCCAGCCCGACATTCGCCAAGCCTGCGAACGTTTTCGACCCATCTTTGCTACCGGAGGATAATCCGCCATGAGCCGCTCCCACGACCTCTTCTCCCATGCCCAACTGCATATCCCCGGTGGAGTGAATTCACCGGTGCGGGCCTTTCGTGGCGTTGGCGGCGATCCGGTCTTCATCGATTCGGCCAAGGGTGCCTACCTCTTTGACCCTGATGGCAAACGCTACATCGATTATGTGGGTTCCTGGGGCCCCATGATCCTTGGCCACACCCATCCGCAGGTGATCGAGGCGGTTGCCGAGGTCATCCACAAGGGCCTCAGTTTCGGTGCACCCACCGAGCTGGAGAATCGGATGGCCGACAAGGTTTGTGAACTGGTCCCCAGTATGGACCTGGTGCGCATGGTCTCCTCCGGTACCGAGGCGACCATGTCCGCGATCCGCCTGGCCCGGGGCTTTACCGGACGGGACAAGATCGTCAAGTTCGAGGGTTGCTATCACGGCCACTCGGATTCATTGCTGGTCAAGGCAGGATCTGGATTGCTGACCCTGGGTGAGCCTTCCTCTCCCGGTGTCCCGGCCTCCCTGGCGGAGCATACCCTAACCCTCAACTACAACGACAGCATGCAGGTCAGAGAGACCTTCAGCCAGATCGGTGAGCAGATCGCCTGCATCATCGTGGAACCGGTGGCGGGTAACATGAACTGCATCCCACCCGTGTCCGGTTTCCTGCAAACTTTGCGTGAGGTGTGCGATCAGTATGGCAGTGTATTGATCTTCGACGAGGTAATGACCGGCTTCAGGGTCGCCCTTGGCGGCGTCCAGGCCCACTATGGCGTCAGACCCGATCTCACCACCCTGGGTAAAGTGATCGGCGGCGGCATGCCGGTGGGCGCCTTTGGCGGCAGGCGCGAGATCATGGAGCATATCGCCCCCCTGGGCCCGGTCTACCAGGCCGGCACCCTGTCCGGGAATCCGGTGGCCATGACCGCCGGTCTGCAGACCCTGGAGCTGATTTCCACACCCGGTTTCTTCGGCACACTCTCCAGCAAGGTGGAATCCCTGGTCAAAGGCATCCTGGAGAAGGCCGCGGCTGCTGGCATCCCGATGACTGAAAACCATGTGGGCGGTATGTTCGGCCTGTTCTTCACCGAGGCAGAGCAGGTCACCGATTTCGCCGGTGCAACCGCCTGCGATTTAGAGCGCTTCAAACAATTCTTTCATGCCATGCTCGAGCGGGGAGTCTATCTCGCCCCCTCCGCCTACGAGGCCGGTTTCGTCTCCGCCGCGCATACGGACGAGGATATCCAGGCGACCATCGATGCAGCTGCCGAGGCCCTCGAGACCCTGCAATGATCCTCCAAGCCCCAATGCGCATGCTGCGGTGGATACTACCAGTGACCATCAGCAGCAGCGGTTGCAGTTGGAACTCCCTGCAACGCACCGGCTACGTGACGCTGGAATCCGTACACCTGCAGCAATGCCTGGACAACATCGCTTGGGATTGTGCAGCCAAGCGCACCCGTCATGAAACTTACCAGGCGCAACGGGATCGGCTGCAAGACGAGGAAAGTTGAACCCGCAACCCGGTTGCGCTTACGCCGTATCGCCCGCCAGTCCAGTTGCAATAATCGATCCCGATGACCGAGCTCTTCAACCAACTGCTGGAATGGGTCGCGAACAACAACTTCTGGGCCGGAGTCGCGGTCTTTTTCGTGGCCTTTTCCGAGTCCGTGGCCATCCTCGGGCTATTGGTCCCCGGCGTGGTGCTGATGTTTGGTTTCGGTGCCCTGATCGCCACCGGTACCCTCGAATTCTGGCCGGTGTACGCTTGGGCGGTGGCGGGCGCGGTTACCGGTGACGGGCTGAGCTTCTGGATCGGACGCCACTTCCAGGACCAACTCCGGGGCTTCTGGCCGTTCAGCAGGCATCCACGAACCCTTGAGCGGGGCATCGACTTCTTTCAGCGTTACGGCGGCAAGAGTGTGGCCATCGGCCGTTTTTTCGGACCGGTTCGGGCGGTAATCCCTCTGGTGGCCGGCATGCTGGGAATGCCGGTCTGGCGCTTTATCATCGCCAATCTGCTATCGGCCCTGGTCTGGGCCCCAGCCTATCTGCTGCCCGGTGTGGTGCTCGGGGCCTCTCTGGAATTGGCCTCTGAGGTGGCATTTCGGCTGGTATTACTACTGTTGCTGCTCTTGATCACAGTCTGGCTGGTGTTTCAGGGCGTCCGCGGATTCTATCGGTTGACCCACTCCCACACCACGCAAATCGTCCAAACCCTCTGCAGCTGGGGAGGCAGGCACAGGGGCTTTCAGGAGATTGCTCGCGCCCTGGGCAATCCAAAACATCCGGAGATCAAGGGTCTGACCCAGCTGGCCAGTCTGCTGATCTTTTCCACGGCCTTGTTCGCCCTGCTGGCGGGCCTGCTTCCGAGTCAACCGACCCAAACCCTCGACACCATGCTGCACAACTCGCTGCAGAGTTTACGCGCCCCCTGGTCTGATGAGCTGATGGTCCATTTCACCCGCCTCGGAGATCTCTCTATCATCCTGATCTTTGCAGGGACGGTCGGCCTCTCCCTGCTGCTGCGCCGGGACTGGCGGACCTTGGGCTACTGGCTCGCAGCAACCCTGTTCGGCCTGTTGGTCCCGGTGCTGTTGAAATATGGATTGCGGATTCCGCGCCCTGAATCGGGAGTCGAACATCTCGGCCCCTGGTCTTTTCCCAGCGCCCATGTGCTGCGCTCCCTGACAGTCTATGGTTTCTTTGCGGTGATGATAGCCCGTTCCATTCTGCGTGACTGGCGTTGGCTGAGTTATGGATTCGTGGCGGTGGCGGTCGCCGCCATCGGACTTTCCAGACTCTATCTCGGGGTTCATTGGCTGACGGATGTTGTCGGGAGCCTACTGCTTGGCCTGGCCTGGATCTCCGCACTGGGCATCGCCTACCATCGACATACTCAACCCGCCACCCACCCGATGCGACTCACCCTGGGCGTGACCGGCATCCTGCTTCTCACGCTGACCTGCGCCGCCTGGCTGCATCAGGAGGAAACCGTCAGGCGCTTTCAACCCGGTCCAGCATCCGTATCACTCCAGGAAACGGCTTGGATCTCCGGCGAGGCGGATCTGCCAAGCTATCGACACGATGTCAGGGGACGTTTCAATCACCCGCTGGACATCCAGTTCGTCGGGGATCTCGAGATGCTGTCGAGCCAGCTGCAGCTGCTCGGCTGGCAACCCGCCGATCAGTTGAGCTGGTCAAATCTGCTGCGCCTGCTCTCACCTTCATTGAGCCTGCAGGAACTCCCCGTGCTGCCCCAGGTGCATGACGGGCGCCACGAAACTTTATTGCTGGCAAAACCCTTAGCCGATGGCGGGCGTCTGGTATTGCGTGTCTGGAGTAGCGCCTACCGAATGGCTGACTCGCTGCAGCCGCTCTGGTTGGGCAATGTCGCCAGTCAACGCAAAGTGGTCAACCTGAACATTCTGAGTTACCCGGTCACCGTTGAAGATTTCGATACTCCCTTGTCGATCTTGCGCGGCGATTTGGTAGAAGCGGGCCTATCCCCGATGCCCTCGACAGATAACCCCCTGATGATCAGGCAATGACACTGCCCTAGAAATGTCTCACAGGTTTGCTAACATGCCGGTTTTTTTCAGCATGACAACACAGAGTAGCAAACCGATGAACACAATGACCCGGCTAATCGCAACTTCGTTCTTGACAGCCATCCTCAGCGGTTGCGGGGGCCCTGACGATTTCACACCCACTGAAAACATGACAGCCGCCGACATCTACAACGGTGCCTGCCAAGCATGTCATGGCGCCAACGGCGGCGGCAAGTTTGGTTTTCTGTTTCAGATCGCTGGTACCGAATCCTCGATGGAGGAGATCGCCGGACTGCTCAAAGATGGCGGACACATCATGCCCAGCTTCCCGAACCTGAGTGACGAGGAGCGAATGATCATGGCTGCCTACATCAAGGCACTTTGATGAGGCGCTGACTCAGTGCCTCCACGCGATTGTCAGAACACATCCAATATCACAGGCACTTTTGGAGAATCCAGGTCGATCTCAATTGTCCCTGGCAAAATATGCCGCGTTGGGATCCTCGGGAGATCTGCTGCTCTCAGTCCCCCCAGCGTGGCAACAGGTCCTGTTCGATACCGAGATGATCGAGAACCCGGGCCACCATGAAATTGACCAAATCCTCGAGCGTTTCCGGTTGATAGTAGAAGCCGGGATTGGCGGGCATGATGACCGCCCCCATACGAGCCAGTTTCAGCATGTTCTCCAGATGGATCTCGGAAAAGGGCGTCTCCCGCACCACCAGGATCAGTTTGCGACGCTCCTTGAGCATCACATCCGCCGCCCGTTCCATCAAATCGTTGCTGGCACCGCTGGCAATGGCTGCCAAAGTGCCCGTGGTACAGGGACAGACCACCATCGCCTGCGGAGGATTGGAACCGCTCGCCACAGGTGCCAGCCACTGCTGCCGGCCGAACACCTGCAGCTGGCCCGGTTCCGCGTCGAAGCGCGCGCTCAGTAACGACTGCATCTCGGCGGGCTGGGATGGGAGTTCCAGATCGGATTCCATCTTCATGACGATCTGCCCGGCTTGGGAGATCATCAGATAGACGCGTCTGCCTGCTCCCACCAGACACTCCAACAATCTGAGGGCGTAAGCACTGCCCGAGGCACCGGTGATGGCGAGGGCGATGGGTTGCTGTTGTTCACTCATAGCTGCGATTTCAGGGCATCCAGTAAACGCTGGTGGATCGCCTCAAAGCCGCCATTGCTCATCACCAGGATATGGGTTCCCGGCTCCGCCTCGGCGACAATCCGTGCAACGATCGTTTGGGTATCCTCGAACACCTCGGCCCGGATACCCAAAGGCTGCATGGCTTCTCTGGCATCCCATTGCAGGTCGGCCGGGGCATAAAGTATAACCTGATCGGCCAGCATCAGGGCATCGGCGAGTTCGTGGGCATGGATTCCCCGTTTCATGGTGTTGGACCGGGGTTCCAATACAGCAATGATCGGGACATCACCCACCCATCGGCGCAGTCCTTCCAGGGTCATCCTGATGGCAGTCGGATGATGGGCGAAATCGTCATACACCCGCACGCCGCCTACCTCGCCGCGCAGCTCCATACGACGCTTCACGTTTTTGAAACGTTTCAGGGCGTGGATCGCCAGGCCGGGGGGCACCCCGGCATGCCGGGCAGCTGCCAGAGCGGCCAGGGCATTGGAGAGGTTGTGCCAACCAATGAGGTCCCATTCGACCCGCCCCACGATCTCGCCATCACAGACCAGGTCAAACACCGCTCCATCGGCCGAAGCATTGACGACATGCCAGCCCGCCTCGATGTGCGGGGCGAAATATTCCACCGGTGTCCAGCAACCCATCTCCAACACATCCAGAAGATGGCCATCCTCCAAGGGTGAGATGATCAGGCCGGTGCTCGGCACGGTCCTGATCAGATGATGAAATTGCCGTTGGATCATCTCCAGGTCGTCGAAAATGTCGGCATGATCGAATTCCAGATTGTTTAACACCAAGGTCTGTGGCCGGTAATGGACAAACTTGGAGCGTTTGTCGAAAAAGGCCGTGTCGTACTCATCCGCCTCCACGACAAAAAAGGGGACCTCACCCAACCGCGCGGAGACCCCGAAATTCTCCGGCACACCACCGATCAGAAATCCCGGATTGAGTCCTGCGTCTTCGAGGATCCAGGCCAGTAGACTGGCTGTGCTGGTCTTGCCGTGAGTACCCGCCACTGCCAGCACCCAACGCCCCTGTAAGATGTGCTCGGCAAGCCATTGAGGACCCGATGTATAGGGCAGCCCCCTGTCCAGCATGTATTCCACAACCGGATTGCCACGCGACATAGCGTTACCGACCACCACCACATCGGGGGCAGGCTGCAGATGTTCGGGCAAGTAACCTTCCATCAATTCGATACCCGCCGCGGTGAGTTGAGTACTCATGGGAGGGTAGACATTGGCGTCCGAGCCGCTGACTTGATGACCCATGGCCCGCGCCAACAAAGCGATTCCGCCCATGAAGGTGCCACAGATACCGAGGATGTGCAGATGCATTAATTGACTACCGGAAACAGCATAAAAGTGAGATTCCAGGATACCAGGGTATAGAGAACAGCTATCCCCAACCCTAGACCGAAGCGTGTGTCGAAGGTATGACGCAGGATGTGACCCATCACCACCAGGCTCCAGATGATCACTGCCAACAACAGCAGTCCGGCTTCACTGGACTCCGAATGATGACTCCAGGCCACCAGGGGCAAGGCCAGCAGACCGAGCAGAACGCCACTACCCATAAGCGCCGTAGCGGTTTGCTGAAAACGCGCCACGCTACCGTGCAGCTTGAGCCCGATGTAGAGCACAACCAGCATCAACGACACTTCAAACACGCTCTCCAGGATCGCCACCGTAATGCCAACCCTGGTCTCGGCGATCATCACCACACCTAGCACCAGGTTGAGGATCAGGGTGATCTTCAGAAGGAGGTGTGAACCATTCAGGTCCTGAGGCGCAGCCCGCAATAGGCAAAGGTCGACGAAGAAATTGAGCAGTGACTTCAAGGATTCACCCGGTTTGAACAGTAGCCGCCTATCATACCACCACATCAAGAAACGATCTCATTAGCATCTGTTGCGTCCAGACATTGCCACTTTACCACCTGCTATGCTGTCTTATTAAAGAGATTCATGCGGGATTCGATCTGGAAAGCACGCAGACCAACAGGGAACTGATCAGATGCAAGAGACAGCCGACTATCAAACTTATAGCCAACGAGTGCTCTGCCCCTGCCACGGCATGCTGCAGGTCGTCAGTCAAGAGGGAGGCATAGCGGAAAGCGTCGATGGGTATAACTGGAAACTCTTCGTCGCGGACGAGAGCATCGTCAGTCATACCGGTCTCTCTGAGGTTCGCTATGGCGATTGGAACCTCCATAAGGGTTGTTCGCGTTCCAGGATCCGCGGCACCTCGGCATCCAGCCTCATCGAAGAAACCGGAGAGCGCTTGGTCGAGGCACTCTATGCATGTGCCGCTTCTGTCCCGTTCGAACCCCTGGACTGCCACGAATACTGGCTGATCGACGAGGCGAGACAAAGGCCGCTGGCTCTTCTGGAGAGCTGCACCCGATTGGACCGCCCAGTCACAACTGACTGCCCCCACTGGCATCCGGGTGCCGCAGCAAAACGCCACTTTTCATCCACATTCGGCAATGCCGACAGCCTGGCGAACATGATCCAACAGCGGGCCGGAAGAAAACCTGTGGGTCTTTGGGTGGAAAGGACGGGATCCGGCAACGGCCTGTTGTCTAACGGGGAAGAGATTGACCGCCGTGAATTTCCCGAACTCTATCTCTCTACCGACTGGCCCTCAAGGGAACAAACCCATCTGGTCACTGATTTTCTCGCCTGGCAGGCACCTTGGTTACTGCAAATCCATGACCTCATTCCTGCTACCCGAAGCTGGCTGGAACGGGCCGCCTGGCGGCGACCCATGGCAACCAGCAGGATCTACCGCCTGTTTCCCAGAGTATTCGACACCCAGGGTCTGACCGTCACTCGCGTCAAAGCCAGAATGATGCAAGACGAGCCGGCAACGGATTGTCCGCCTGAACCCTTTTATCCATTTTACAATGAGTAGATCGATGCTCTCTCAGGTGCCAGAATCTGGCATCGTCCCTAGTTAACCGAGCTCAATCCCTGCTGCATCAACCAGCTGTTGAAGCCGCCGAACAGGACCTTGACGTTCTCACGCCCGAGCAATCTCAATGCAAAGTGGGCTTTCGAGGACAATAGACCGGTGTCACAATATAGAATGATCGGCTTTTCCAACGGCAATTGATCCCGTTTAGCCACTACATCCCGCCATTCGATGTTCACCGCGCCAGGGATATGACCCTTGTCAAATTGGCTGTCAAGCCGTGTATCGACCACTAAAAACGCCTGCAACCCGACACTGCTCAGCTGATCCGGGGTGATGGCACCCTCCGCATATTCGGCAAACTCCAGGAAATCCTCCAGCGCCTCCAGGACCGCCCCGTTCTCCGTCCAAGCTTTCAGGGGCAGACACGCCAAAGCGATAAGTAAAATTAGATTCCGCACTGAAAATACCCCATCGCACACAGGAAGTAGTCTAGAAAATACCAGCCACAGGCCTGACAAACAATTCCAAATACTAATGCGTAGTATTAAGATTGTTAAGCTTTACCCAATTGAATCCAATCTAACAGTGATGGCTGTCCACATTCCAATCCGCCATCAGATCCTACTGAATCCCATAAAGCCGCGATGAGTTTGCAGAAAACAGATCGGACAATCCAGAGACCGACAGCATGCCGACTTTAACGAGAAAAAAAAGTCTACGAAGGGGTATGATGGTGGAAAAACCATGAGACCGAGACCCTCACAGGCAACTCACAGATCTTGGAACCCAATGATACCCGCAAACTGGCACCAATGTATGGCTTCATCGACCAGGTTTGAATCGATCGACCCACCAAGCGCATCAACCAAGGCAGCGCCGTCAATGTCACCCATGCTGACCGGGGCTGGCTCAGTCTAAGCATGTTTGAACCACAAATACTACTCTCGGTACTTCGGCAACGACTCGGTGACGAACTCACACGGCACCCGCCAAAAAGTCACAGATACTATACGCTGACACTGCGCATCGAAGACATCCATCTCAATAATCTTTCCCGAGCTGGAAATCGCTGGTGCTATTGGAGTAAACCGGATAAAGAGGAATATCGCCTAGGTGCTGGTGAGGTTTTCAGATACTGCACCACAGGGGCAGATCGCTTCGCACAACTCTCAACGACATACCGTCAAACGCTCAGCCAATGGGACAGGTATGATCCGGACGCATCAATGATGGAGCCCGTAATGTTTACCGGTTTTGCGTTTTCTGCAGATGCTCCGATGAATGATCCTTGGCAGGGACTCCCCAATACCGCACTCTGTCTGCCGGAGATCTTACTCCAGCGGCAAGGCAACCACTATACCCTATCCTGCTCCTGTTTCCCTCAACAGACAGCGCATATGACTCAGCAGATCGAACGCTGGCTCTCACTGCTGAGTGAAATCTTCGACGATATGCTGCAGAGGCCCGGCCCCCCTGGTCACAGAACCAACCTGCCTGTCACTCACCTGGATCCCGTAAAGGACGTTTGGTTGGATCAGGTCAGGGCCATCAAACGGGATATCGAAAACCAAGCGCTGGAAAAGGTCGTGCTCGCTCGCCGTATCCAGGTACGTGCAGAGAGAAAACTCAACCCGATCCGCTTGATGTCGACACTCAACTGTCTGTACCCGGATAGCGTCCTGTTCGCGACCCAACAGGATGGGCTGACCTTTCTGGCGGCAACCCCGGAGTATCTGCTGAGCATCAAAGATGCCTCGATTAGCAGCGACGCAGTGGCAGGTACCCTGCCTCGTGCTGCGGATGAAATCAGGGACCATCAGTTGGGCCTGGACCTCCTGAATGACCCTAAATCCCAACATGAACACCAGGTTGTCGTGGAAAATATTCAGGCTGTACTGCATGAGATCTGCAGTGAGGTGGAGCCGGCAAACCCCGCAAGGCTCAAACGCCTGCGCGTACTGCAGCATCTATGGACTGTGCTGAAAGGTGAATTGAAACCTGGTATCGACCTGTTCGAGGCCGCCGAGCATCTGCACCCGACGGCCGCGGTGAACGGCATGCCGGTGCAGCAGGCTCTCAGCTGGCTGCAGACCCATGAACCCTTTTGCCGTGGTTGGTTCACCGGTGCCGCAGGCTGGGTCAATGCCAGGGGCGATGGAGAGCTGGCGGTGTTGATTCGCTGTGCGTTGCTCAAGGGTTATGATGCGGAATTGTATGCCGGGGCGGGTATCACCGCAGATTCCGATCCCGACAGTGAGTACATGGAAACCGAACTGAAGCTCTCCGCCATGCTGGAGGCCCTGGAAGATGCCTGATCCTGGAATCCACCAATGACTGCTTCATTCTGACGCTTAATCGATCATTACGATGTTACATGGCTCAAATCTAGTATTCTGCAAAGTTGACGCAGCGGGCAACCGGCCGCATAACCTGTCCCTCGCAGCACAACAGACCGCTGTGACTCCTGATATGAGGTGGATTGACCATCCTGACGCAGCGTACGCCACACCCGAGAAACCAGGTGTCATGCTCACCAGGGGTGTTCGAGCGACCCTTTCCTGCGCTGCCTTACTCACATCCTGCGAGCTGATCGGCTTTGGTTTATCGAGCTAATGGACACCGCTGCGCTGAATCTTCTCTGGTCCGACCAACTGATGGACGGTCTCGCCGCCGCCGGTGTCAGACGAATCGTACTCTCCCCAGGATCGAGATCCACACCACTCGTACTCGCGGTCAATCGCCACCCCAAACTGAGGCATTGGCAGCATCCCGACGAACGTAGCGCCGCCTTTTTCGCCCTGGGTCTGGCGATACATCAACGGCAACCTGTCGCCTTGATCGCCACCTCCGGCAGCGCCCCTGCACACTGGCTGGCCGCGACTATCGAGGCCAACCGATCACATGTCCCGCTTATCCTACTCAGTGCCGATCGCCCACCTGGACTGCAGGCCTGCGGTTCGAATCAAACCATCGATCAGGTCCACCTGTTCGGCACCCAGGTCCGCGGTTTCTATCAGGCCGGTACCCCGACCGATGACCCTCAGGCACTCGCACATATCCGTCGCCTGGGAATCCAGGCCACCCACCAGGCCCTGTGGCCAGCCCCGGGCCCGGTTCACATCAACCTGGCCTTTCAGGAGCCCTTGACACCCCATCGAATCGCGCAACGCACCCTACCCGGTCCATCGGTTCCCACATCCCACAGCCCAGTACAACCCGATCCCCGGCAACTGCAACGTCTTGCCCGGGTGATGATTTCGGGCCGGGGGCTGATCGTCTGCGGCCCCATGCCCCAGGACGCGAAGTTCCCAAGCGCCGTCACCCGTCTGGCCGGGCAGTTGAACTGCCCCCTGCTGGCCGATCCCTTGAGCGGCTTGCGATTCGGCAGTCACGACCACAGCCGGCTCATCAGCCGTTACGACAGTTTTCTGGGTAACGACCATTTCAGGCATGGCGCAAGACCAGACTGGGTGCTGCGTTTTGGGGCCGCACCAGTCTCCAAGCATCTGCTGGAGTATCTAAAATGGCCAGACATTCACCTGGTGCTCTGCGCACCCTGGGGTGACTGGCCCGACCCTTTGCATCAGACCGGTGAGATGGTGCGCGCGGCACCCGCCCTGCTGTGCAACGCCCTGTCCGATGCTTGCACCGCCTCCGAAACCCAAACCTGGCTGCAAGGATTCACCCAGGCTGAAAGTGCGATCGCTGATATCACGGCGCCCTGTGAATCAGCGACACCTAGAGAACAGGTCGTAATTGAGGAACTGATCGACACCCTGCCCGATGACAGTCTGCTTTTCAGCGGCAACTCCCTGCCGATTCGCCAGCTCGACAGCTGGAGCGGCCAGGCGGCAAAGCGTCTGCGCATCATTGCCAATCGTGGCGCCAGCGGTATCGACGGCAATGTCTCTACCCTGCTCGGCCTGGCCGCAGCCAGTGAACAGCCGGTGGTCGGGCTGCTGGGGGATCTCACCTTTTTCCACGATATGAACGGCCTGCTCTTCGCCCGTGAGCTGGACGCTGTGATCATTGTTTTCAACAATGATGGCGGTGGCATCTTCGGCCTGCTGCCCCAGGCCGAACTGGAAACCTTCGAACAGCACTGGCTGATGCCCACCCACTTGGATTTCACCCATACCGCAAGACTTTATGCGCTGGAGCACTACCGGATCGAAAGACAGGACCAGTTCCGACCCGCGCTGCGCAAAGCACTCTCCACGGGCGGTGTCACACTCATCGAAATCATGCTCGACAGGAAATTGAGCCTGTTCGCTCAGTCCCGTTACCGTCAGATGGCCGACTTGAAATTGTCTTCCTGATCTGACGCTTGCAGGGTCAGAGCTTTGCCTCCCAATAGCCGTCCATGGTCCATTCATACGACAACATCAGCGGAAGCGCTTTAACGTATCGCTAGCATAAAACGTCATCTACCCGGGCAAACCCTGACTCCCTTGATAGCTACTTTAGTTATCTATCTATAGCAAGACCGGCCAGTCGATAGATAAATTCTATCAATGTGCTGATTAAATCCACATATAAATGTGACGTACCACAACCTTTACGGATTCATAAGGCAATTCAGAATAGGAATCAAAATCATTATCTTGTTATAAGTGGCCCTGAGGATCGTGACCGCTTGATAGTTGACTGAAGGGTTAAACAATCAGCGAGCGGTCCTCACTCGAGCGATTATTCGTGGCGCAGTAAAGCAGTTTAATAACCACAGAAGGAAGAATGATCAAAAGTTAATACTCGCGAAGGAGAGAACAATGCATTCACACATTGTTTCTAATCGAAAAATGCTCAACAGGCTGCTATTTCCTACCCTCACCAGCGGGGCATTGATAGCCCTCTCACCCCTGGCCCATGCCACCAACACCTGGCTCAGCAACTGGCAGAATATCTATCCCGACTCGCTGTCTGACGACAATGCAAACTGAGCATTGTGTCATACGACTTATGACGCCGATAACAGCTCATTGAATAGCTACGGTTCCGCGGTCAGGAGCGGTATTCTGAATGCAGAAAGCGCCGATTCGGACGGCCAAGGCGACGCCAATATCGTGGAGATCAATGCCAATGCCCAACCGGCCTGGACCGTCTCTGCCCCTGCAGGGGTGAGTGGAGATCTCGATCCGGTCGATGTGGTCGTCAATGATCCGCCGACCGCCGATTCTGCCGGTCCCTATACGGCCAGCGTGGGAGAACCCATCAATTTCGATGGCAGCGGCTCGTCCGACCCGGATGGCTCCATCGTCTCCTATCTCTGGACATTTGGCGATGGCGCTTCGGCCAGCACCGAATCGCCCACTCACACCTATACGGCTGCCGGGACCTACCCCGTCACCCTCACCGTGACGGATGACGACAATGCGCGCGATAGCGCCAGCACCAGCGCCACCATCATAGCCGTCGACACGAGTACGCCGCCGATTGCCGATGCAGGCGGCCCTTACTCAGGCACCGTGGATAACCCAGTGACCTTCAACGGCACCGGTTCCACCGATCCGGACGGCGGCGCTATCGTCCGATACGATTGGAACTTCGGAGACGGTAGCGCAACGCTCGCAGATGCGGGCGCCACTCCAAGCCATGTCTACACCGCAACCGGCAGTTATACGGTAATCCTGACCGTGACCGATGATGAGGGGGTGACAGACAGCGATACCGCCACCGCCAGCATCGGTACGGGTGATCTACCGCCGATAGCCGACGCAGGTGGGCCTTACACGGCTGATATTGGCGAGACGGTGACGTTCGACGCCACCGGATCGACTGATCCAGACGGCAACATCGTCAGTTATGATTGGGAATTCGGTGACGGCACCGTCTTGATAGACGCCGGCGCAACCCCCAACCACACCTACAGCACCGCCGGCACCTTCAATGTCATCCTGACGGTATGGGACGAGGTCAATCTGAGCGATACCGACGCGACTCAGGCGACCATTACCGATCCACTCGACGCCCCGACAACCCCACCGGACGAAGGTGACGAAGAAGACCGGGATGATGAGGACCGGGACGACGAAGAGCGGGATGACGAGGACCGGGACGACGAAGAGTGGGATGATGAGGACCGGGATGACGATGACCGCGAAGACCATGAGCGTGATTGATCTGATCAAGCACTGAACCGCATACACCATAGGCTGTACTGACCAGCTGACAGGGGAGCTCACCACTCCCCTGGAGAGGTGACCATCCGAAGGCAATCCCGCTGTCGTATCGCGCGCTTCGACAAGCGTTCCATATTGCTCACTTTATTCGGTCATTGTTTCCAGGAAATCGACTTCCTGTAATTTTGGCGATGTCCTTCGACCGTCCACCGCAACCCCCAAAACTTCGCCGGCACATGCCAATTGATCGAAGTCTGCCGCAACGGATCGGACCATTTCGTCCAAGTGTCTGAGTTGCTCCTGGGTCAGTCGCTCCCCTAACTCAGCCAGCATCCCGATGGTCATACTCCGATTCTGTTCCAGCCTTCTCAAGTATTGCTCGGGCTGACCGTGATAGGGGTTGACGAACAGCTCCTCGAGCTTAGCGTAAAAGGCCTCATCATCTTTGCGATGATCGAGCAGCACCTGCAGCCGCATCTGCCACTGTTGCCTGGCCAACAAGCCCTGCATACCCAAGGGCTTGAAATCTCTGCTCCACTGCACGACCCGTTGCTGTTGCTCAGCCGTCAGGGGACCAAACCAGCGTTCGAGCTCGTCGCTCATGCGTTCCTGGTAGTCCTCGCGGATCTCCATCTCGGTCTGAGCCTGGAAATCCTCAAGCCACTCCCGGTTCTTCTTTTGCATGGCGCTGAAAAAATCATCCAGCTGGACCTGCTCCGAGGTCAGGAACAACCGGGCGATCGCCGGACTGGCCTGCCGCTTGATCTCTTTCCAATAAGCTTCGATCCGGGTTGAGGTCAGTTGCAGCCTGTCCGCATCCATGGCGCCCTGCTGAAAATCCTGATTGGCCCTGCGCAACAGCATCGCATATGACGTGAGGTGGTTACCGCAATGCCACTGCAGAAGCTTCTCCACCTCGGTTTCCAGAAAGGAGGCCTGACTGTCATTGAGTTCGATATAGTCATCCACGTAATAGGGGATCAACCAATCCAGTTGATGATAAGCGAACTTCACCCTGCTACAACCGGCCAAAACAAGACAAAAGAGCACCGACAGAAGGATTCGCCGGTGCGTCATTCTGTGACGACCTGCGCCGACTTGGCACCCCTGAGGGTGATCCACCATCCGAGCAGACTGCACAGCCAGCCCAGCACGAACAAGGCCATGATGCTCTTCATCTGTCCAATGGCGAAGGCCTGCGAGCCCATGGTCAGCATCATCTCCGGCTCCAGGCCGAACGACGGCATGGTGGCCGCACCACAGAGATTCCAGGCAGCCAAGGCAAAACAGAGATAGCCCATGCCCTGCAGATCCACCCCATTGCGAACCGCCCGCGCCACGGTCGTTCGATACCGCCCCCACAGCCAGATCAGGCCCAGCACCAAGGCCATGATGAGATAGCCGCCGGTTCCGAAATATCCGTCGCCCAATTCCCGGCCAAACAGACCAGGCACCAGAATCGCCGCCAACACAGCGCTTGTCACCATCCCGGTGAACAACAGCAATCGCCGGAGAGAGGATTCGCTGCCAAGCAAGGCCCCCAGGATGCTGAGACCGATTCCCAATGGAAATCCGAAGGCGAAACCCAGGACCCGCAGGCTCTCCGGTCCACGAGCCAGCATCAATTGTTCGATCGGCAAGGTTCTCAACTCGGACTGCAGCGAATTCCCCAGCAGGACACTGCCCAATGCCAACAGGACGCCGCTGAGATACAACCAATCTCCCTTACGACCCATGCGTTCCTCCCCTCCGTTCAGCAAGAGTGATATCCAGAATGGTAATTTTTCCCGGTTTCCATAAGATAGGCCCACCTGTTTCAGAGTCAATGCAGACAAACCGAGTATGAGTAACGACATTATCTGGCAAATCCCGTCGGACAGCGACTATCAGGACATCCTCTACCACCAGGCCGAGGGCATCGCCAAGATCACCATCAACCGCCCCCAGGTGCGCAATGCATTTCGTCCCGAGACCGTGGAGGAGATGAGTCATGCCTTTCGCCGCGCCCACCTGGACCCGCTGATCGGCGTGATCATCCTCACCGGTGCCGGGGATCTCGCCTTCTGCTCCGGCGGTGATCAGAAGATCCGCGGCGACGGAGGCTACCGGGACAGTCAAGGGGTGGAACACTTGAACGTACTGGAACTGCAGCGCCAGATCCGTACCCTCCCGAAACCGGTGGTGGCCATGGTGGCCGGCTATGCGATTGGTGGCGGTCATGTGCTGCACCTGATCTGCGACCTCAGCATCGCGGCGGACAATGCCCGCTTCGGTCAAACTGGTCCCAAGGTGGGGAGCT
The DNA here is from genome assembly GCA_030066355.1 of Gammaproteobacteria bacterium. Lineage (GTDB taxonomy): Bacteria > Pseudomonadota > Gammaproteobacteria > Chromatiales > Chromatiaceae > JASJBU01. The sequence continues at coordinate 17,907 of JASJBU010000006.1, forward strand.
TCGACGCCGGCCTTGGGGCCGGCCTGCTGGCGCGCACCGTGGGCATGAAGAAGGCCAAAGAGATCTGGTTCCTGTGCCGCCAGTACGACGCCCGGCAGGCCCTGGCGATGGGCCTGGTGAACGCGGTGGTGCCGTTGGCCGAACTGGAACGGGAGACCGTCAACTGGTGCCGGGAGATGCTGGTCCACTCGCCTACCGCCCTGCGGGTGCTGAAGGCCGCCTTCAATGCCGAGACCGACGGCCTGGCCGGCATCCAGGAACTGGCGGGCAACGCCACCGCGCTGTTTTATCTGACCGACGAGGCCCAGGAGGGGCGCAACGCGTTCGTCGAGAAGCGCCCCGTCGACTTCAGCAAATTTCCCCGTCGCCCTTGATGAGGCAGGTTAAATACTGGCTACTGGCCATCCGGCCGAAGACCCTCAGCCTTTCGGTGGTCCCCGTGCTGGTCGGCATCGCCCTGGCCTGGCGTGAGACCCAACTCTTCCAACCCCTGCCGGCCCTTGCCGCACTCTGCGGTGCCATCCTCATCCAGATCGGCACCAACCTGCACAACGATGCGGAGGACTTCGCCCGCGGGACGGACACCGAGGAACGGTTGGGGCCGCCCAGGGCCACCGCTCAAGGCTGGCTCAGCAGCGAAACGGTGATGCGTGGCGCCAAGATCGCCTTCGGCTTGGCCTTCATGATCGGTCTCTATCTGATCTGGCATGGCGGTTGGCCGATCCTCACCATCGGGCTGCTCTCTCTGCTGGCCGGCTTTGCCTATACGGGAGGGCCTAAACCCATCGCTTACAGCGCCACCGGCGAGCTCTTCGTGTTTCTGTTTTTTGGTCTGGCGGCGGTCCTGGGCAGCTACTATCTGCAGGCCCTGAGCCTATCACTTAACGCCCTGGCTGCTGGTTGCGCCATTGGACTGCATGCCGCCGCCGTGCTGCTGGTAAATAACTACCGGGATCTGCAGAGCGACCGCAAAGCGGGCAAACTGACCCTCAGCCATTACTTAGGCACGTATGGTTCACAAAAAGTGTATGCCACCCTTTTACTTGGACCTTTCCTGCTGCCACTGATGCTCGCCGAATTGGATGCAGGAGTCTGGCTGGTCCTCCTCGCTCTGCCTTTCGCCTGGTTGTTGATCCAGCGTTTTGTGAGCGAACCGCCAGGCCCGGTGTTCAACCGGATCCTGGCGCGTACTGCCGTACTGCAAATGGTCTATGGCCTGCTATTGGTCAGCGCCCTTCTGCTCTGAGATGCGAATCAACGCGAGCCGCCTGCTCAACTACCGTCTGCCGCTCAATCAGGTCTGGCGAACCAACCGGGGCGAATTGCGGGAACGCTCCGGGTGGATCGTCGAACTGGCTACCGACAGCGGCCTGTTGGGCCTTGGGGACTGCGCCCCGCTGCCGGATGCGGGTACGGAAACCGCCTCTGCGGCAAACACCTGGCTGGCCCGACAATTACCACGGCTGCGGAACTGTTCTCCGACCGAAGCATTGCAGCGCCTGCCCAGCGACAACAGGGCTCCGGCAGCCCACCACGCCCTGGAGACCGCCCTGCTGGACCTGCTCAGTCAAGCCGGGCACGTGAGCCTGCGTCGTTGGTTGTCGCCGAGCGCGATCGATGAGATTAGCGTGAACGGCGCCGCGGGCGGGCTGGATGAACAGCTCTTCGAGCGAGTCGAAGCACTCCTGGCGCAGGGTTACGAGACCGTCAAACTCAAGGTGGGTGTATTCGATGTACCCTTGGAGATTGACCGATTGCAACGGCTCGCGGCGCGGCTGCCGACGAACATCCGACTGAGACTCGATGCCAATGGCGCCTGGAATCTGGCGTCGGCGCAAGAGTTCCTGCGCCGTATCTCCGGTTTACCTATCGAATCTCTGGAGGAGCCTTTGCGCGCGCCGCACCTGGACGATCTATATGAACTGCAGAGGTCGACCGAGATCCCACTGGCCCTGGATGAATCCATTGCCCGGTTATCCAGGGACAGACTGATCGAGCATCCACCCGTGAGGCGGCTGATCATCAAGCCCAGCGTGTTGGGTGGACTGCTTCCGGCCAAGCGATTGGCAGATAGCGCCGCTCAGGCGGGTATGGAATCGATCGTCACCAGCACCCTGGAAAGCTCTGTCGGCGTTCGCGCGGCCGCCCAACTGGCCATGGCAATCGACCCGCCCTCCAGTCCCCAGGCCCACGGGTTGGCAACGGCCGAATGGTTCAGTTACGATCTGGCCGAACCCATTGCCACCCAGCAGGGTCGACTGCGACTGTCCGACCTTGACGGCCTTGGCGCCAGGCTCCTGCCAGCCTTTCTTGAATTACATCCGACCCATTGAGCCAGCACACCAGATGATCTTCACCTATCCATTCACCGCCAATCTGCACGACATCGATGCGGCCGGCGTCATGTTCTTCGCCCACTACTTCCGCCATGCCCATGATGCCTACGAGGCCTTCATGGCCAGGATCGAAAATGGCCTACCGGAATTGATCGCGCAGCAAACGATCATACCCCTCGTGCACAGCGAGGCGGACTTTCTGCTGCCGGTCTGTCATGGGGACGCCGTCACCATCGAACTCAGCCTGGAGCGGATCGGTAACAGCTCATTTACCCTGAGCTATCGATTTATCGACCCGCAGGACCGGTTATCAGCCCGGGTAAGGACCACTCATGTCATGTTGGGTAGCGGGGACCGGAAACCCATGGCGCTGCCCGAGACGCTAAGCAAGACCTTGCAGGAATACACTGCCTGAGGGCCTTGCGATCGAGTTTTCCCAGTCGATTCCTGGGCAGCGCATCAACCTTGACAAACTCCCTGGGACGTAAGCCACTGGGCAGATGGAGGCGCACCCAGGCGTCCAGCCAGATCTCCGAGACACGACCTTGATACAAGAGCACCAGTCGATCCCCCCAAATGGGATCAGAACGGCTGCTCACCGCCGCCGAGGTCAAGCCGGGGCAGACATCCAGCAGACGTTCCACCTCTGCAGGATGCAGACGCAGACCACCAGAGTTGAGCTGATCATCCGCCCGACCGGTCAAACAGAGCTGGTCTTGATCGTCCAGATAGCCCAGGTCACCGGACTTGTAACGTCCCTCCTGCAGCCCATCGCCGGGCTGCAGTCGTGGATTTACATAACCGGCCATCACCGCATCACCCGAAATCCATATCTCTCCCTGCCGGTCGTCAGACAGCATGAGATCGAAGCCCGGCATCACCTCACCGACTCGCCCTGGTCTCAAGCCCGCCTGGCTGGTCCGATCCAGCACACACATGGAGCCCGTCTCGGTCATCCCGTAGCAGACGACCAGCGGCCAGCCAGCCGCATGGGCACGCTGCGCCAACGAGGCGTCCAGAGAGCCACCACCGACCAGGACCACGCGCAGTGAGCTAGGCGCCATCCTGCCCTGGGCCGCGTCGAGCAAACGACCCAACATGGCGGGGACCAGGGAGAGGTGGGTGACTTGATGCCTTTCCAGGTCCTGCCAGACCAGACCTTCATCAAAACCCTGATGCAACACCATGGCTGCGCCCGCGGCAAAACAGCGAAGCGGGATAGCGAGCCCGGCAATATGACTCAACGGAAGACAGTTCAGCCAACAATCAGCAGCCTGTAAATCCAACTGTTGGTTGACCTGGTGGGCGCTGGTCGCCAGATTGATAGCAGACAGCATGACACCCTTGGGAGAGCTGCAGGTCCCGCTGGTCGGTACGATCAGAAGAATCCGTTGCGGGTCGTCGGGTGACGGCTCCATTTGCCTCTCTGATTGCATACCTGAATCATCGATCGATCCGAGCAGTTCCTCAGTCGCCAGCCTCTTGATACCGACCGGCAGGACGATATCCCGGTCACACACGACCAGCCTGCAGCCGCTCTGATAGAGCATGGAGTTTCGCTGATGAGAGGGCAAACCTCGATCGAGGGGCAGCAAGGCGCGTCCCAAACGAGCGGCGGCAAACTGGCCAAGCAGGGTGCAGTAGGGATTTTCAGTACAGATGCCGAAAACGGGCGCTTGGGTCGTGGCATGCAACCGTTCAGCGAAGCATTCGACAGCGCCGGTAAACTCCCGATAGCTCAGGCTTCTATTTGCCACATGCAGAGCAATCCTTTCCCCATCCCTCGCCAGCGCCCGAGCCAACCATCTAGCGGGCATCTCCCACCGGGGGGAGATTGCGTCATCCACCGAGCAGGTCTGAACCTGTTGCCAGTACCTGGCGAAAACCGATTGCTCAATCCAACTGTTCATCGTCTTCTAGCCGATTGTTATCCTGGAGCCACGGACGGGAAGAAAAAACTGGCAAATAAACCATGCAAAACCGCTGACTGTCCGTTCCGACACGGTGGGGCAGGATCGTATCTCGCTTGGGCTCTTCTAAGTTTGATGGGTCGTGCGTGAGCAGTCAGCTCAAATAAACTGGCCGGTTGCGCCATTTCTTATCCAATGGCCTGCCCACGCTCCGCACCTTGCCGCTCACCGGTTGACGTTCATCGTATGGGTTACGGCTTGCTTTATCACGAGGGCCTCTTGCCCTCATCTCCCCGCTAGATTTTATACGCCTTTGCAGAAAAAAATAAAAGCCGGGTATTCCCTGTAGACCTGACACGAAGGAAGGTGGGCTTCGAGGTTTCAATCCGCTGCGCCAGTGCGGCCGCAGGTCTTCGCCGAGGCACAGGGAAAACCGATCACCAGCCCCAGGCTCAATAACGCCAGAATCGGCAAATTGCCAAACCGGGCAAAGGGCGTGATACCAGACATGGGCAGAATCTCACCCTTGAGGACGGTCTCCTGCATGAGGGGCGTTCTGGCAAGCAGGGCTCCATCAGGACCGACAATGGCCGAGATCCCGGTATTCGTGGCGCGCAACAGATAGCGGCTGGTCTCCAGGGCCCGCATCCTGGCGATCTGCAGGTGCTGATGAGGTGCCAGGGATCGCCCGAACCAGGCATCGTTGCTGGCATTGATCAGATAGGCCGCCTCCGGCAGGGCCTCGGCCATTTCAGTCCCGAAAGCATCCTCATAGCAGATCGACATCCCGACCTGGTGCTCACCGACCCGCATCAAGGGTTTCGGCTTGCTGCCGGGGGTGAAGTCGGACATGGGGATGGTGAAAAAATCCACCAGGCCGGTCAAGATTGGCTTCCATGGGAGATATTCGGTAAAGGGAACCAGATGCCTTTTGGAATAGTGGTCGCGTAACTTTCCCATGGAGACCATCGAATTGTAATACCGGCTACCATCCTCACCCAGACGCACCACGCCGAAGACCAGCTCGGTACCCCGCGCCTTGAGTTCCTGCTCGAGTGGCTGCAGGAAGGCCTCGTCAACCTGATGCTGAAAGGCGGACACGGCAGTCTCCGGCCAGACGATCAGATCAGTACCCAGGTTCTCTTTGGTGAGACGCGCATAGAGCGTCAATGAAGGTACCAACTGATCGAGCTCCCATTTCTCCTCCTGTGGGATATTGCCCTGGACCAGCGCCACTTCGATGGGCTCCGCACTCTGCTGACTCCACTGCACCTGCAAGAGCCCCCAGCCTGACAACCATATCCCCATCAACCCTGATATTGCGAATGGGCGCGCTTTCCCAGGCTTCAGCACCAACAGGCCCAAGCCTGCAGATAGTGCTGTTACATAGCTGACGCCCAAGCCTCCCAAGAGCGGCCCAAACCCTGCCAGTGGCGTGTCGATCTGCGCATGGCCAAGCTCCAACCAGGGGAAACCGCTTAGAAACCAGCCACGAAACCACTCGACAAGCACCCATAACGCCGGATAGACCCCCAGCAACTTGAGTCTGTCAGGTGTCTCGAAGCGCTCACTCAGCCAACCCAGGAGCCCATAGTAGAGGGCCATGAGGACCACGAAGACCAGGGTGATCAGAATCGGCAGGAACCAACCAATATTTCCGAACTGGGCGATACTGACATGCAACCAGGTGACACCGGTCCCCATCATCCCCAAACCGAAGAAGAACCCCAGACGAAAGCCCCCTCCCGGATTCTTCAACCAGAGCTGGAATAGCAGTGCAGGACCCAGGATCGCCAGCGGCCAGATGGCAAAGGGGGCAAAGGCTCCGGTGGTCAGGATACCGGCCAGTACAGCGATCAGCCCGGGATGGGTGTGGCTCAGGCTCATTGCGGGACGTCAGGTCAGCGCGGGGGGACTACTCTGCAAGCTGCTGGGTTCCGGCGGAGCGTCGTGCTCGTCTTCGATATCGCCGACGATCTGCTCCAACACGTCCTCCAGGGTGATCAAACCAACCGTCGAACCGTATTCGTCGACCACGATCGCCATGTGATTGCGCGTCAGACGCAGCTTCCGCATCAGACTGCTGAGGCGCATGCTATCGGGGACGATGAGCACTTCCCGTAGGAAATTTTTCAATTTGAACTTCTTCTTGTCTTGTTGATGCATCCAACCGAGCAGGTCCTTGGGTAACAATATCCCCACCACCTCGTCAGTGTCCTTACCGATCACCGGAATACGCGAATGCAGGGATTCGTTGACGACCCGCAACACCTCTTCCAGGTCGTCGTTCTTGCGTAACACGACCAACTGCTTGCGTGGGGTCATAACCTCACGGACCCTGAGTTCCGAAACCATCATCGCCCCCTGCATCATGCTCAGAGTTTCGAGATCCAGTAACTCGCGTTCTTGCGATAGATTCAGCAGTTCCAGTAATTGCTCCCTGTCTTTGGGTTCACCCCCGAAAAAACGGCTGAGTCGTTCCAGCCAGTTGATAAGCGAGCCACAGTCCTCTCGGTCTATACCGTTCATGGGTCCTCTTCGTGGTAGGGATCGGGAAAATGGAGCTGCTGGAGGATGGTCCGTTCCAATGCCTCCATTCGCTCCGCCTCAGGGTCGGTCTGATGGTCATAACCCTGCAGGTGCAATACGCCATGAACCACCATATGGGCCCAATGGGCCAGGTCTGGCTTGCCCTGTTGCCGCGCTTCTTCCGACACCACCGGCGCACAGATCACCAGGTCACCCAGCAGGGCACTGGCGACTTCAGATGGGGGTTCGAATGGAAAGGAGAGCACATTGGTCGGCCGATCCAGGCCGCGATACTGCAGGTTCAAGCGCCGGCTCTCCGCTTCATCGACGAGACGGATCACCAGCTCTGTCCGGTTGCGCGGGGCAACCAGGGCCGCCTGTACCCAACGGATGAAATCATCCTCTGCAGGTAATGCCGTGGCTTGGGTCACGGGTTGGATTTCCACCTCCAGATTCACGATCGACCGGCCTGCGGCCCCGCTTTGCCAATGCGAGTATTCAACGTTGTCGGTCGAAGTCATCGTAGGCCTGCACCACACGCTGCACCAGCGGATGCCTGACTACGTCTCGTGCATTGAAGAAGGTAAAAGTGATGCCGTCCACCCGCGACAGCACCTCGATGGCCTGCCGCAGCCCGGATTGTTGGCCTCGCGGCAGATCGATCTGCGTGACATCGCCGGTGATCACCGCTGTGGAGCCGAAACCGATGCGGGTCAGGAACATCTTCATCTGTTCCGGGGTGGTGTTCTGGGCCTCGTCCAGGATCACGAAGGATTCGTTGAGGGTGCGCCCACGCATATAGGCCAGGGGCGCCACCTCGATGACGTTACGCTCCACCAGCTTGGCCACCTTTTCAAAGCCGAGCATCTCGTACAGCGCGTCATACAGCGGCCGCAGATAGGGATCAATTTTCTGCGCCAGATCGCCGGGTAGAAAACCCAGGCGTTCACCGGCCTCAACGGCAGGGCGTACCAACAGGATGCGCCGCACCTGGTCCCGCTCCATGGCATCCACCGCACAGGCCACTGCCAGATAGGTCTTGCCGGTACCCGCCGGACCGACCCCGAAGTTGATGTCATGGGTCAGCACCTTGTGCAGATACTCCTGCTGATTGGGTCCCCGCGGCCGCACCAAGCCCCGCCGGGTCTTGATCAGCGTTTCCGGAACCTCTGGCCGAGCGGACGGCTCTAGCAAGGCATCGATACCGGAATCCTGCAGAAACAGATGGATTCTTTGGGGGTCGAGTGCCTCATCCGCCGCGGTTCGATAGAGATCCTGCAACACCTGTTCGCCGGCACGTATCGCATCCCGTTCACCGATCAGGTGAAATTGATTGCCGCGATTGTTGATCTCGATACCCAGGCGGCGCTCGATCTGGCGCAAATGCTCGTCCAGCTGACCACAGACATTGGCCAACTGCTGGTTGTCAGCCGGCTCCAGGGTCAAATCAAGGGATTCGGGGTGTTCAGACAAAATGGAAAATCCAATCGAAAGGTTTAGTAATTGTCAGCCGTTTACCGCACGGGATGCAACCGTTTCAACCCGCTCGCCGCGCAGGGAATTGGGCAGGGCCTCGGTAATCATCACATCGACGAACTGACCAAGCAGATCCGGCGGGCCGGCGAAGTTGACCACCCGGTTATTCTCGGTACGCCCCGCCAACTGTTCCGGGTCCTTGCGCGCGGGACGATCCACCAGAACCCGTTGTACCCTGCCGACCATCTGCCGGGCGATACGCTGGGCCTGGCTGTTGATCAGTTGCTGGAGCTTTGCGAGCCTGGCCTGCTTAACCCGATGGGGCACATCATCCGGCAGCTCGGATGCCGGAGTCCCCGGACGGCGACTGTAGATGAAGCTGTAGGAATGATCGAAGCCGATCTCCTCGATCAGCCGCAGGGTGTCCTGAAAATCCGCTTCGGTCTCGCCGGGAAATCCGACGATAAAATCGGAAGAGATGGTAATATCGGGACGTACTTCACGCAGCCTGCGGATCTTGGCTTTGTATTCGGCGGCCATGTGACCACGCTTCATCAACCCCAGGATGCGATCCGACCCGGACTGTACCGGCAGATGCAGGAAACTGACCAGTTCCGGCACCCGACCGTAGACCTCGATCAGGCTATCGGAGAATTCCACCGGATGGGAGGTGGTGAAACGAATACGCTCGATACCCTCCACCGCCGCTACATACTCGATTAATAACGCCAGATCGGCGCTTTCACAATCATGCATCTCGCCCCGGTAGGCGTTGACATTCTGTCCCAACAGGTTGACTTCCCGCACCCCCTGAGCCGCCAATCCCGCCACCTCCGCGATCACATCGTCAAACGGCCGGCTGATCTCTTCGCCTCGGGTAAAGGGCACCACGCAGTAGGTGCAGTATTTGGAACAACCCTCCATGATGGACACATAGGCCGTCGGGCCCTCGGCACGGGGCTCGGGCAGATTGTCGAATTTCTCGATCTCAGGAAAGGTGACATCCACCACCGGGTGATGTGTCTGACGCACCTCCCGGATCATCTGCGGCAGGCGGTGCAGGGTCTGAGGGCCGAACACCAGGTCAACATAGGGCGCCCGTTCGCGGATCGCCTCACCCTCCTGGCTCGCCACGCAACCGCCCACACCGATGATCAAGGCAGGATTGCGTTCCTTCCAAGGCCGCCAGCGACCGAGCTGGGAAAAAACCTTCTCTTGGGCCTTCTCGCGTATCGAGCAGGTGTTGAGCAACAGGACATCCGCCGCTTCAGGTTGATCAGTCAGCTCGAGGCCTTCAGCCACGCGCAGGCCATCCGCCATGCGTGTCGAGTCGTACTCATTCATCTGACAGCCAAAGGTCTTGATGTACAGTTTACCGGCCATAAATGTCCTGAAGTTCAGAAAAACCGCTAGTTTAACTTTTTCCGATCTTTCTCCACAAATTCCCCTGCCGCCGAGCATAATGCCCCGGGGATTTCTGCCTACTTCCGCAGCCTAGCCCAACTGCTCGATGGATCAGTGCAATACTGCGCTACGTATGCTGGAATCATCATCCGCGCTTCTGCGTAGGGAAAACGCTCGATATTTCTGCAGAATCCCGGTCAATCTGGTCTAGAATTGAAGGTAGGATTTTGATTCACTCACAGTGACTGTAAGCGCAGATCCTACCCTGCATCCAACCCTCAACCTCAGATTGGGCAGGGTCCTTCAAAGCAGGTGTCGATTGAGGTCAGGGAACGCTTCTCCAAGCATGCCTTAACCTCAAGGAAGGTGTACCCATGAAAAGGATTTATCTCCTCATGTCTCTGTTGGTTTCACTCCTCATACTTACAGCATGTGGTGGAGGTGGGGGTGATGATGATTCCACGCCCACCGACCTTTCAGTGCTTTTCGATATAACGGAATTGAATTCGCTCAATGTGGGTTTGAAATATGAGTTCTATCTGGAAGGCACGGACAGTAATGATCACGACTGGGAGGGATCGATCATAGTGACGATCGGTGCCAATGTCACGATTGATGGCGTTACGTACATTCCAGAAGAGCTCCTTACCTCGCTGACCCACATCCCGACCAATCAAGTCTTCACTTCAACAATAACCGGCTATTACTACCTATCCGGAGAACCTGATTATTTCATCAGCATCGATTCTGAAGGGGGATACATGCATTGTGATGCCGTCACTGTCTATGCATCACCCGATTTTGTTTCGATCGGCGATACCGGCAATATGACCCAATACTCATGCAACAGGTGTACTGATGATACCTGCGCAGATTTTGATAACTATTTTTACGATATCAGAGGGACCTGGTCAGTCGAAAATGGCTATGATGGATACGCCTATCTAGTCTTTGATACGGAGCGGTTGGACGTACAAACAGATACCAGTATCGAAGAAATCAAGAAATTCAAGATTGACATCTCAGGGACGATCGTAAGCTTTACTTTCACAACTTACTTCCCAGACGGTTATTGGCGGACCTTAACGAGCCTCTGAACCAGAGAGAGAACATCCCCCAACTGCAACAGCGGTTGGGGAATGGATGGTTAGATCATACAGAACCCGGAAGATCTCAAGATTCAAGAAGCTCTCGAATCCTATCCCCGTACTGTTCCACTTGCCGGTCCCTACGCAACCTTTGACTCCGCACGATACAATCGAGCTCGGCCAGCGCTGCATCGAAGATGTCATTGATCACTAGATAGTCGAACTCGGCATAGTGGGACATCTCGTTCACCGCCTTCTGCATGCGCCTCTGGATGATCTCCTCACTGTCCTGCCCCCGGGCATCGAGACGCTCCCGCAGACTCTCCGGATCCGGCGGCAGGATGAAGATCGAGACCGCTTCGGAAAATCGCTGTCTGACCTGTCGTGCCCCCTGCCAATCGATCTCCAGCACCAGGTCGCCCCGCTCAAGCTGGGAACGCACTGTCGCCTCCGCAGTACCGTAAAAATTACCGAAGACCTCCGCATGTTCGAGAAACTCACCGGCCTCGACCATGTGGAGAAACTGCTCATGGCTGATGAAGTGGTAGTGCACTCCGTCTGTTTCACCAGGCCGTATGGCCCGAGTGGTGTGAGAGATGGAGACCTGCAGGTCCCCATCCTGTTCCCGCAAGGCCTGCAACAGGCTGGTTTTACCGGCACCGGAAGGCGCAGAAAGGATATACAACGTACCTTGAGGCATGGCAGATTCCTGTAGACGCTTTTTAACAGGCAGATTGAAACCGCTGGCACGCATGAATCAATAGTAGAAACTGGGCCGGGTCCCCTTGGCGGTGTAATAGGGCATCATCTCCTCGGCCAGGTCGCGGAGTACTTGCTGGCGATTCTCCGGACTCGGGTGGGTGCTGAGAAACTGCGGTGGACGACCGCCGGAGAGCGATCCCATCTTTTCCCAGAGGGTCGCTGCAGCCCGCGGATCATAGCCCGCCTTGGCCGCCAGCTCGATACCGATGCGGTCCGCCTCGGCCTCGGCCGTGCGGCTGTTGGGCAGCTCGACAGCCAGCTTCGCCGCAAGCGCAGCACCGGCCAGTGCCAACTGACTGCTGTCCGACGCGACCCCCACCGCCACCACACCCACCTGACTGGCCATCGCCACCGACATCTTCTCCGCCGTGTGCTTGGCCAGGGCATGGCTGATCTCGTGGGCCAACACCTGGGCCAATTCATCATCCGTGGGTTTGACCTGTTCGATCAAGCCGGTATAGATGGCCATCTTGCCCCCCGCCATGGCCCAGGCATTGGCGGTTTCGGAATCATCGATGATCTTCATGCTCCATTCCCATTCCCGGGTCTCCGGCCGCATCTCAACCGCCTGGGCGATAAGTCGGCCGGTGATCAGGCGCACTCTTGCAGCCAGTTTGGGATCATTATCCAGCTGACCTTTTTCGTCGTATGGCTTGAGCATCTCCACATAGGCCGTTTTGGACGAGCTGATTGCCTGTTCCTCGGAGACAATCATCAATTGTTTCCGCCCAGTGGGGCTGGTGGCACAAGCCGATAGGAGAAGAAGCAAGATGATTGTGAGGGTGATTTGCACTTTCATGTGACACCTATCTGGGTTTGATTGAGAAAAGCTGACAGTCACTCGATATTCTGGATCTGTTCACGCATCTGTTCGATCAGGACCTTCATCTCCACCGCCAAGCGGGTGACTTCGACATTGCTGGATTTCGAGGTGAGGGTATTGGCCTCACGATTCAGTTCCTGCATGAGAAAGTCCAGGCGACGACCTACCGGTTCATCAGCGTTCAGGACCCGCTCCACTTCCTCCAGATGCGCCTCCAGTCGATCCATCTCCTCAGCCACATCCAAGCGTTGGGCCAACAGTGCCATCTCCTGCTCCAGGCGGTTCTCATCCAACGCTTCCATCACTTCCAACAGGCGTTCCTGTATTCGCGCCTTCACCTCCTTGAGGACTTCCGGCATCAATTCCCGTACACCTTTGACCTGTTCCTGCATTGCCCGAGAACGCTGCAAGACGATCTCCGCCAGCCGGGAGCCTTCTCGTTGGCGGCTCTCCACCAGACTCTCCAAGGCCGACTCCAGCAGCTCCATCGCCTGTTGCTTCACGGGGGTGAAATCCCGCTCTTCTTCTTGTAACACACCCGGCCAGCGCAACAACTCCAGGGGCTTGAGATAGGAGTCCACATGCAGCATCGATGCTACCTCCTGATCAGCCGATACCAGTTGCTCGACCATCCGCCGGTTGACCCGCAAGTTGGACTCCGCCAACTCGCCGGATTTGAATTTCAGGCCGACATCCAGCTTTCCCCTGCCAAGGCGCGCTGAGATCTTCTCCCGCACCGCGGTCTCCAGCACCCGCAGTTCCTCCGGCAGCCGCAGAAACATTTCCAAATAACGATGATTGACTGAACGTAATTCCCAACTGATTTCACCGAGTTCACCCCGGTACTCTTTACGCGCAAAGGCGGTCATACTACTGATCATTACTTTTCTGCCTGAAACTTCTGTGATCGAGGAAGAACATACCTGTTTCTGATTCGTCGGCTTGTGGAATATGTACCATAATTACATGCTGATTGGATTAATAACAGTCTGCCTCTGAGGCTCAGACGTTTCACTTGCGAGATTTATTTGAACAACGGTCATCTGATGATCCAGGAATCGATACATTACATCTGCCCCCAAGGCGTCTGCACTCATGCCGGGCAGTCATAAAATGGATAAGCAACGGGACAGCTTGCCACCGGGCACGGAGATCGACTGTTACCTGATCATGAAGCTGGTGGCCAGCGGCGGCTTCAGTCTGATCTATCTGGCCGAGGATGAGGACACCCAGGACGAGGTGATCATCAAGGAGTTCCTGCCGAAGAAGCTGGCCCGACGCGGAGAGTACAACAATGTGGAAGTCATCGAGTCGAAACAGCTCGACAACTACCATCGCAGTCTGCAGCTGTTTTACCAGGAGGTGAAGGTACTGGCGTCTCTGCGTCATCCGAATATTGTACAGGTTCGAGGCTTCTTTCTGGAACACAATACCGGCTACCTGGTGATGGATCATGAGCGTGGCAAGAACCTGGCCAGCTATATCAAAAAACGCAGCGGTGGTCTCAGCACCCGATTCATCATGACGGTGTTCCCCCCCATCCTGGATGCCTTGAGCCTGATTCATTCGAAAAATCTCCTGCACCTGGACATCAAACCCAGCAACATCCATTTGCGCACCGGTGGCAATCCACTGCTACTCGATTTTGGTGCGGTACACGAACTACAGGAGAAGAAGAGCCGGAACGGCCGGGTGGTTACCACCGGCTTTTCACCAGTAGAGCAATATTATCAATCCGGCAATGTGGGTCCCTGGAGCGATGTCTACGCCATCGGTGCCAGCATGCGGGCCTGTCTTGACGGAAAGGCACCTCCCTCCGCAATCGAACGTCATGCAAAAGACAAACTGAAGCCTGCCAGCCGAGTCTATCGGCGGCGCTATCCGGGATTTCTGCTGGATGCCATCGACTGGGCGATGGAAATCGAATACGAGAAACGTCCACAAAACGCCGGGGAGTTCCTCACCGCCCTGAATCAAAACCCACGGGAGATCAGAAGGGACCCCCTGTCTGACGAACTAAGAGCATCTTGATGAAGTACGAAACCGCACAATCCAGCCGTCTGGGTAACCGCAAGACCAACCAGGACCGTTGCCTGGTCTTGGAATCTCCGGATTCGATTCTGCTCGCACTGGCAGATGGCATGGGGGGGCATCCGAAGGGGGAGCAGGCTGCACAGATCCTCATCGACACCGGCCGCAAGGCCTTCCTGACCAGCCGTAAACCCATTTCCAATCCCAGGGTTTTCTTGAACGGCCTGATGGATATGGCCCATCAACAGATTCTCGCCTATGGGCAAGCTCAGTCGCCGCCCATCGAGCCGCGCACCACCGGGGTGCTCTGCCTGGTGCAGGAAAACAACGTCTACTGGGCACACATCGGCGATAGTCGGCTCTACATCATGCATGAAGGCGTGATTGCCCTGCGTACCGATGACCATTCCTATGTGGAACACCTGCGCCAACAGGGCGTGATCTCCTCTGCCCAGACCCAGACCCACAGATTCCGGAACTACGTCACTCGCTGCCTCGGTGGCAGCAACAACCATCCGATCCCCGATTTCAGCGGGCCCTATCAGTTGGAAGAAGGGGATACCATCTTACTCTGTACCGACGGATTCTGGAGCGCCCTGCCCGAACGCCCGTTGGTGGACGCCCTCTATAAGACCCTCCAGCCACTGGCGGCGATTATCAACACGCTCTCTGCCAAGGCGGAACAGAACAGTCACCCGGAAAGTGACAACGTCACAGTGATCGCGCTGCGCTGGCAGAAGAAGACCATCAATCTGGAACCTACTGACATTAGCATGTCATTGACCGATAATGCCGCAGCACAAATCCCAGCCGAGAAAAAGGAGGAGGAGGTGCAACGGGCCATCTCCGAGCTACGCCACCTGCTGGAAGACTTCGAAAACGAGGAGTAAGCGATCCTATGAGACCCTCAGGGCGTCGACCCGACGAACTACGCTCGATCCAGATCACCCGCCACTACACCAAGCATGCAGAAGGCTCGGTGCTGGTCTGTTTCGGTGACACCAAGGTCATCTGCACGGCCTCTGTCGAAGAGCGGGTACCGCGCTGGATGCTCGGCCAGAGTACAGGCTGGGTCACCGCTGAATACGGCATGCTGCCCCGCTCAACCACCGACCGCATGGGCCGGGAGGCCGCCCGCGGCAAACAGGGGGGACGTACCCTGGAGATCCAGCGACTGATCGGACGCTCCCTGCGTGCCGCAATCAACCTGCAAGCCCTGGGGGAGCGTACCATCACCGTCGACTGTGATGTGATCCAGGCCGACGGGGGTACTCGCACCGCCTCCATCACCGGCGCCTGCATTGCGCTGCATGACGCCCTCGAACACACCAGAAAGCTGGACCTGCTCGATGCGAATCCGCTACTCGGCCTGGTCGCTTCGGTCTCGGTCGGCATCTACAACGACACGCCTGTGCTCGACCTCGACTATGCGGAGGACTCCAACGCGGAGACCGACATGAACGTGGTGATGAGCGAACAAGGCGGTTTCATCGAACTGCAGGGCACGGCTGAAGGACAGACCTACAGCCGTGACGAGCTGAACGCCATGCTCGATCTGGCGGAGCAAGGCATCACCCAGATCAATGAGATTCAGCGGGCTGCCCTGGCTGATTAACGCCAAACGACACAGGATCCGATAAGCATGGCAGGACATCACACCGGCGAGCGGATCGTGCTCGCCAGCAACAATGCAGGCAAAGTACGGGAGATCAATCAACTGCTCGCAAGCCAGCGAATCCAGGTGGTTACGCAACAGGAGTTCGACATCCCCGACGCCATCGAGGACGGTCTGAGCTTCGTGGAAAACGCCATCAAGAAGGCACGCCATGCTACCGAGCTGAGCGGGCTGCCGGCCATCGCCGACGACTCAGGCTTAGAGGTGGACGCCCTGCAGGGCGCCCCCGGCATCTATTCCGCCCGCTATGCCGGCGAGGGGGCGTCGGACCAGGCCAACCTGGAAAAGCTGCTGGACGCGTTACGGGACACGCCCGACGAACGACGCAGCGCCCGCTTCCAATGCCTGCTCGTCTACATGCGCCATGCGCAGGATCCTACACCGATCATCTGCCAGGGCACTTGGGAGGGCGGCATCCTCAGAGAGCCGGTGGGGGAGAACGGCTTCGGCTACGACCCGGTGTTCTATGTGCCGAGCCACGACTGCAGCTCGGCGCAACTCCCATCCACGGTAAAGAACCAGCTCAGCCACCGGGGCCAGGCCCTGCAGAAGCTGCTGACGGAACTCTCCAAGTAAAGATGCTTACTTTCCGAGGTTCGTAAGTCGGGATCCCATTCCGACATCACCCTCCGGATCGGAGATCGATGGCGGGAAAGGTTTCCTGTCCTACAGGGCTAGTTTCCGTAGACTAGCTCGGGCAGCCAGGTGGCCAGTTGCGGCCAATAGGCCAACATGCCCAGCATGACCAACTGGATGAGGATGAACGGCGCCACCCCACGATAGATCTGACCGGTGGTCACCTGGGCCGGGGCGACCCCACGTAGGTAAAAGAGCGAAAAACCGAAGGGCGGGGTCAGGAAGGAAGTCTGCAGATTGATCGCGATCATCACCCCCAACCATACCGGATCGAGCCCCATGGCCAGCAGGATCGGCCCGATGATGGGCACTACTACGAAGGTGATCTCGATAAAGTCGAGGATGAAGCCGAGCAGGAACATCACCAGCATCACCACCAGCATGGCCCCAATCACCCCGCCTGGCAGGTCAGAGAGCAGATCGGTCACCACTTCGTCACCGCCGAATCCACGAAATACCAGAGAGAAGAGTGAGGCGCCGATGAAGATCAGAAAGACCATGCTGGTGACCCGGGTGGTGCCGCTCATCACCGCCTTCAGGGTCTCCATATTCAGCTGCTTCTGACTCAGGGCGAGCAACATGGCGCCGATGGCCCCGACAGAAGCGGCCTCCGTGGGAGTCGCCAGCCCCCCCAGGATTGACCCCAGCACCGCCACGATCAGCAGCAAAGGCGGTACCAACACGCGCAGCACCCGCTGGAGGAGCAGCCATTTATCCTGCTCCCGCTCCTCCGGCGGAATAGCCGGAACCGATTCGGGTTTGAAAAGCGCCACACCGGCCAGATAGAGCAGATAGAGCAGCACCAACAACAGGCCGGGAATGATCGCCCCCACAAACAGATCACCCACCGAGACCGTGTCCGGCGAATAGACACCGATATCCAGCTGGGCCTGCTGGTAGGCCGCTGAGAGCACGTCCCCGAGTAGTACCAGGATGATGGAGGGGGGTATGATCTGCCCCAGGGTGCCGGCGGCGCAGATGATGCCGGTGGAGACACTGGGGTCGTAGTTGCGCCGCAGCATGGTGGGCAGGGAGAGCAGCCCCATGGTCACCACCGTGGCGCCGACGATGCCGGTACTGGCCGCCAGCAGCATGCCCACCAGGGTCACCGAGATGCCCAGCCCGCCCCGCAATGGACCGAACAGGGTCGCCATGGTATCCAACAGGTTCTCCGCCACCCGGGAGCGTTCCAGCATCACCCCCATGAAGACGAACAGGGGTACTGCGATCAGGGTCTCGTTGGTCATGATGCCGAACAGGCGGTTGGGCAGGGCCTGCAGGAACGCCGCATCGAAATGACCGGTCATGCCGCCGATCCAGGCGAAAGCCAGTGCTGTGCCGCCCAACGAGAAGGCCACCGGGTAACCCAGCAGCAAGACCAGACAGACCGTCAGGAACAGCAACAGAGGCAGGATTTCCGGGCTCACGACTTCGCCTCATCCGCTGGCAGGGGACTACGTCCGGTAAGCTGCAGCAGAGCACGAATCACGATGGAGAGCCCCTGCATCACCAGCAACACAGCCATGGCAAGAATCAGGCTCTTGAGCAGATACACACCGTCCAGGCCTCCTGCTTCTCGGGAACCCTCGCGCATGGCCCAGGACTGGGAAACGTAATCCCAACTGGCGACAAATATGAAGATACACACCGGTAGCAAGAGCAACAGACTGCCCAACAGATCCACCCAGGCCCTGGTCATGGGGGGAAAACGCCGAAAGAAGATATCCACCCGTACATGACCTTGGTGCTTGAGGGTATAGGCGGTGCCAACCAGGAACAGGGCCGCATGCATGAAGGTGACCGACTCCTGCAACCAGATCCAGCCCAGATCGAAGGCGTAACGCAGGATGACGACGGTGAAGGTCACCAGTACCATACTCAGACTGAGCCAGGAGACCGCCCTGCCGAGCCACTCGTTGATCGCATCAAACCACTGGGCCAAGCGCTCGAAAAACTGCACCACACCTACCATACGAAATCATTTACCAGCGCAACAGAATCCACTGCGGTACAGAGATCGTTTCCGGATCTGTAGAGCGGGAATCGAATTCTCCATCCCCATCCCGGTCAACCAGATAATAGGGCGGACCGACGATCGGTTGGACCTTGACCATGTAGAGCTGGCCATTCACCCGGTACTCATAGATCGTGCTCTCTTCCTTCTTGATGATCGTGACTTCCGGCTCGATGGCCTCCCCGTCGACCAGGGCGGGGGGAATCTCCGGCGGCTCCGGAACTGCCTCCGGATCTGCCGCCAGGACAGGCATGCTGGATAACAACGCCCCACCGGCGATAAAAATTGCAAAGACTGAGTCATGTTTCGTCGGCATCCGCCTTCTCCTACTTTTTTTACAGCTGAAATTATAATTCCAGCAGTATTTCCTGTTCTTGCGGCGAAGGCTGGAAACCGCGAGTTTCATAGTGGTCGAAGATCGCCTCGACGACCGCCTTCGGTTCATCAATGACCTGAACGAGATCCAAGTCCGATGGATGAATAGTACCTGTTTCACACAGAGCGTTCCTGAACCAGTCCAGCAGACCCTGCCAAAAATCGCTGCCCACCAGGATGATGGGAATCTCCCGGGTCTTGCGGGTCTGTACCAGCGTGAGAATCTCGGCGAGCTCGTCCAGGGTACCAAACCCGCCCGGCATCACCACATAGGCAGAGGCATATTTCACAAACATCACCTTGCGGGCGAAAAAATGCTTGAAGTTGAGGCAGATGTCCTGGTAAGGATTGCCGGCCTGTTCTCTGGGCAGTTGAATATTCAGACCGATGCTGGGTGACTTGCCTGCATAGGACCCCTTGTTGGCTGCCTCCATGATGCCGGGACCGCCACCACTCACCACTGAAAAACCGCTGTCGGAAAGCAATCGGGCGATCTGCTCAGCCAATGCATAATACGGATGGTCCTTGGACAGCCTGGCCGAGCCGAAAAAGCTCACCGACGGACTGATGCTGGCCAATTCCTCGAATCCCTCGACGAATTCGGCCATGATTTGAAAGACCCGCCATGACTCACGGGTCAACTGGCTGTTCTTGTCTCCCCGGGGCAGATGCCGGCGGTCTCTGATATTGATCGTCATGCTGGAGCAGATGGGATTCCAAAAATCAAATTGGCGTGCATCATAACAAGCAATCCACGAATTCACGAAGCGATGGCGTCAATGGCTGTTGAAATAGATGACGCCCCTGCGTACTCTTCCACGTCCCTCTCCGATTACGAACCTTGAATGCCATGCACAGACAATCCCATCTGCTGACAACCAGTGTTATCGGCCTCGGCGCCATGGGCAGCGGAATGGCACTCAATCTGCACCGGCACGCAGCCCTTGCAACTGCATGGAACCGTTCCCGCGAGCGGGTCGTGGATTGGGCCTCGAGTGCAAATATCCCGCTGGCGCCAGAGCTCTCGGCAGCGGTGGAGCAGGCCGAGCTGATCCTCACCTGCGTCTCCCGAGATGAAGATCTCCTGGAGGTGATCGATCGTATCACCCCTGCCCTCACGGCTGACCAGGTGGTCTTGGATACCTCCACAGTCAGCGTCGAAAGCGCCCGCGAAGCCGCTCGTCGAGTTGCGTCGAGAGGTGCGGAATTCATCGACGGACCGGTCTCCGGCGGCCGCGAAGGCGCGCAACAAGGCACACTGGTGATGATGGCAGGAGGTGAATCCGCCACACTTGACAGGCTCCGTCCCACCCTGGCCAGCATTACCCGCACGGTCACCCACATGGGTCCGGTCGGTGCGGGCCAGGCCACCAAGGCAGTGAATCAACTCATGGCCGCCGGCATCAACCAGGCGGTCACCGAAGCCCTGGCCTTCGGTCAGTCCCAGGGTCTCGACATGTCCCAGGTGATCGAGGTGATCAGCGGCGGCGCTGCGGGCAACTGGTTTCTCGAGCATCGCGGCAATTCCATGCTGGAGGGCCGTTTCGAGCCCGGCTTCAAGCTCGCCCTGCACCACAAGGACCTGGAGATCTGCCGGCGTATGGCCGAGGTCCAGGGTGTGAATTCCCTACTGCTGGAGATGACCTTGGCAGACTACCAGACCCTGCTCGACGAAGGTCGCGGCGACGAGGACATCTCCAGTCTGTTTCGCCTCAAACACCGCCTGTATGAGTAGTCTTAACCCCGCCCAGCGGGAGGCGGTGCATTACATCGACGGTCCCTTGCTGGTGCTTGCCGGGGCCGGCAGCGGTAAGACCCGGGTGATCACCCGCAAGATCGGCTACCTGGTCGAGCAGTGCGGCATCCAGCCCCGCCAGATCACCGCCGTCACCTTCACCAACAAGGCGGCCCGGGAGATGAAGGAGCGGGTTGGGCAGCAACTCGGGGGAGAGAAAGGCAAGGGGCTCAATATCTCCACCTTCCACACCCTGGGGCTGAACATCCTGCGCCGGGAGCTCCAACGGCTCGGCTACAAGCCCGGCTTCTCGATCTTCGACGATCAGGACATTGCCACCCTGCTGAAAGACCTGTTGCGCAAACAGAACAGCGGCGACGAGGCGGTGGTCTCCACCGCCCAGTGGCGCATCTCCGCCTGGAAAAACGATCTGATCGATCCGGCACAGGCTCTTAACCGGGCGGAGGACGAACTGGATACCGCCCAGGCCCTGCTGTACGCCAACTACCAGCGTGCCCTGAAGGCCTACAACGCGGTGGATTTCGACGATCTGATCCTGCTGCCGGTGCAACTCTTACAGACCGACCCGGAGGCCCTCGAGGGTTGGCAGAACCGTATCCGCCACCTGCTGGTCGACGAATACCAGGACACCAATCTGGCCCAGTACGAGCTGGTCAAACTGCTGGTGGGGGTGCGCGCCGCCTTCTCCGTGGTAGGCGACGACGACCAGTCAATCTACGCCTGGCGCGGGGCACGGCCGGAGAATCTGGCCCGACTCAAAGAGGACTTCCCGCAGCTCAGGGTAATCAAACTGGAACAGAATTACCGCTCCAGCGGACGCATCCTTAAGGCCGCCAACCAGCTGATCGCGAATAATCCTCACGTATTCGACAAGCGGTTGTGGAGCGAGCTGGGTCCCGGCGCCAATCTGCGGGTTCTGGAATGCCGCAATGAGGAGCACGAAGCGGAGCGGGTGGTCTCGGAAATTCTGCACCACAGGTTCACCGGCAAGACCAGCCTTGATGACTATGCCATTCTCTATCGGGGCAACCATCAGGCCAGGATCTTCGAAAAGGCCCTACGGGCCCACAACATCCCCTACTTCCTGAGCGGCGGCACCTCCTTCTTCGCCCGCACCGAGGTCAAGGACGTCATGGCCTATCTGCGCCTGCTGGCGAACCCGGACGACGACAGCGCCTTTCTGCGTATCGTCAACACCCCGCGTCGGGAGATCGGTCCGAGCACCCTGGAAAAGCTCGGCGCCTACGCCCAGCAGCGGGAGATCGGCATGTTGTCCGCCTGTTCTGAACTGGGTCTGAAAGAAAGCCTCTCCAGCCGGCCCTATGGGCGCCTGCAGGAATTTTCCAAGATGATCGATCACTACGACCGAAAGGCTGAGAACGAGGACCCGGTCCAGGCGATCCGTAGCTTGATCAACGAGATAGATTACAGCGACTGGGTTCGGGAGAACAGCAGCAGCGAGGCGGTGGCGGAGCGGCGCATGGAGAATATCCAGGAGCTGCTGGATTGGCTCAACGCCCTGCAGAACGGCGAACTGCAGGAGAAGACCCTGGGGGAGATGGTCAACCACCTGACCCTCATGGACATACTGGAACGCCAGAACGAGGAACGTGGTGAAGACCAGGTCCATCTGATGACCCTGCATTCCGCGAAGGGGCTGGAGTTCCCGCATGTCTTCCTGGTCGGCATGGAGGAAGAATTGCTCCCCCACCGCACCAGCATCGAGGAGGACAACATCGAGGAAGAGCGGCGCCTGGCCTATGTGGGCATCACCCGCGCTCAACGCAGTCTGACCATGACCTATGCCGCAAAACGCAAGCGCTATGGCGAATGGGCACAGTGTGAACCCAGCCGCTTCCTGCAGGAATTGCCGGAAGACGAACTGACCTGGGAGGGGCGAAACAGCGATCTGACAAAAGCACAGAAACAGGAACGGGGCGCGGCGCATCTGGCCAACCTCAAATCCATGCTTTCCTGAGCTGAACTCAACGGGTTAGCTCCCAAGCCAACCGTCAGATTCAAGTATTCCTCATCTCGCGCCGTTACCCTGGATGCTAGCTACGCAGGAGATTGGCAATCCTGATTGTTTGCCAGATCCACAGGCATGGATCTTTGCATCGTGCAGAAAAAAACCGAGGGAAATTCCAAATGGCCATCTTAAAACGCTCGCTGACCCAACAGTTCACCATCATCCTTGTGCTTGGACTGCTGTTACTCGGTGCGGCAGGCATCTATGGTTTTGCCGTGCTCTCAAATATTCTTGAAACCTATGATCATGCACTCCACCGACAGGTGGTCAATGAACGACAGATCCTGATCATCCAGAATGATTTCAAGAAACAGGTCCAGGAGTGGAAGAATGTCTTGTTGCGCGGGCATCAGACGAAAGATCTCAACAAATATTGGGGGAAATTCGAGAAAAAAGAACGCTCAATCAGAGAAAAGATTACCCAGCTACTGCCCCATCTGAGTAACCAGGAGTCCGAACAACTGCTGAATGCTTTCCTCGAGTCACATCAGATCATGGGCAAAGCCTATCGGGAAGGGTTGGAGAAATTCAAGGCCGCTGACTTTGATCCAAAGGTAGGTGACAAAGTCGTGAGAGGGATCGACCGGGCACCGACCGAACAACTGGCAGATGCCGCTGCACTGATTTCGCAAGAGGTCATTTCCCATACTGAAGAGCTGCATGAACAGAGCCAAGCAATCATGCTGCTGACCACGATATTGTCGGTGATCGCCATCACCGTCTTCTCTGTCCTCGGAGGGCTCCTGGTAAAACGACAGATCATCAGGCCGACCCAGGAGATATCCACCTGTCTCAGGCGTTTTGCCGAGGGGGATTTCACAGCCGCCAAATTAAACAACTACGGCGGTGAACTGGGCGAGGTGGCGAGCAGTGCCGGCCACGTCAAAGAGCATCTCGGCCAGATCATGCAAAATGTCCGGCAGGTCGCCCAGGAACTCTCGGCAGCCTCTGGGGCCTTGACCTCTGCGACTCACAATACTCAGGCCAATCTGACACGCCAACAGGATGATATCCAACAGGTCGCTGCAGCCATGGATCAGATGTCCACAGTGGTCAGCCAGGTATCCGGCAACACCAGTACTGCAGCCGATGCAGCCGAACAGGCCTCCAAGGCGACACACGATGGGAGTGACGTGGTCAGGCAGAGCGTCGCAGATATAGGAAACCTGGCGAAAGGGGTGGAAGATGCCTCACAAGTGATTAAACAGCTTGAGTCCGATGTTTCAAACATTGGCACGGTATTGGACGTCATTCGCAGTATTGCTGAACAGACCAATCTGCTCGCCCTGAATGCCGCCATCGAAGCCGCCAGGGCAGGCGAACAGGGTCGCGGGTTTGCCGTGGTGGCCGATGAGGTGAGAACCCTGGCGGGACGCACCCAGGAATCGACCAGTGAGATTCAGGAGATGATCGAAAAGCTCGAGCAAGGTACCACAAAGGCGGTGAGTGTCATGCAGGAAAGCCAGGCTCAGGCCATCCGCAGCGTAGAACAATCCAGTGGCGCAGGAGAGGCGCTCGAATCCATCGCCGAGGAAGTCAACTCAATCCTCGAGATGAACAAGCAGATCGCCATGAGCGCCCGGGAACAGGCCACGGTCACCGAAGAGATCCATAAAAACATCACCAACATCAACAGCCTCTCAAAACATACGGCGGATCAGGCCCATGAGATGTCAGCATCGGGCGAAAGTGTTTCCAGGCTGGCCCAACAGATGGATCAACTGGTCAATCGATTCAAGGTTTGAATCAATAAAAAGGCCTCCCTAGTTTTCCCAGGGAGGCCTCTGTGCCAGCAAATTCGGATGGTTAAAGCGTCAGCACCCATTCCACGATGGTTCGGATGTTTTCCTCGCTGATGTGTGCATTCGGCGGCATGGGGATCTGTCCCCAGGTACCGACACCGCCCGCCTTGACCTTCTCAACCAGCATATCGAGTGCTCCCGCGTCATCCTTGTACTTGGCAGCCACCTCTTTGTAGGCTGGTCCAACCACCTTGGCTTCGAGTTGGTGACAGCCCATGCAGCCACTGGAGGTGGCGAGGGACTCGGCATCGGCCGTCGCCGCAGCGGCAACTTCGGCAACGGCATCGGTGGCCGCGGCTTCGACTTCGGCAGCCGCCTCGGTGACCGCTGCAGTCACCTCGGCCACCGCTGAGGACTCAGCCGCCTCTGGAGCCGGTTCTGTCATTTCTGGGGCGGTATCGGCAGCCGCAACAGGTGCAGGGGCCGGTGCCTCAGCCGCCGCAGCCTCAACGTTCACCTTGCCGATCGGTGCGATACGCTCCAGCACATCCGCCCGATCTTCCGCCCATACCGAGGAAACCGAGAGCAGCGCTAAGGTGCCTGCAAATATTATCTTGCCAAATGTGGATGCAGCAGTAGTCTTCACAGGTATCGTCCTCCGTTTGTTTGAGTCTTACCGGCCCGGAGCACCAGGCATTCATCAGAAAATTAGAAGATTATACCTTTTGCACCCAAAAAGAGCGAACCAGGGAGTTGGACGCAATTGGATCAGACGGGTACACTACGCGCTCGCAAATTGGCGCCCGTAGCTCAGCTGGATAGAGCGCTGCCCTCCGGAGGCAGAGGCCAGGGGTTCGAATCCCTTCGGGCGCGCCAAACAGACAAAAGCCACCTCCCGGGTGGCTTTTGTCTGTTTGGCGTGCGGTCAGGTGATTGGTATC
Organism: Gammaproteobacteria bacterium; assembly: GCA_030066355.1. Taxonomy (GTDB): domain Bacteria; phylum Pseudomonadota; class Gammaproteobacteria; order Chromatiales; family Chromatiaceae; genus JASJBU01. The sequence continues at coordinate 43,434 of JASJBU010000006.1, forward strand.
CCTTAGGGTTCGACAAAACGGCAGGAGCGCCGTTTAGGACGCTGCTAGCCGCCCGCAGGGTGAAGGCCAGGGTTGGCCTGAACCAATCCCTCTCGTCGATCGCTCACCCAACGACTTCAAAGACGACGTCCTTAACCCTCCGTAGCCGTGTCTAAGCGACCTCCAAATCGTCGGATCTGCCGCCCTTCGCCTGCAGTCTGTTGCGAAGGTGTGAGAACGGGCCACTGATCACCATTCGTAGACGTCACTTTCCAGGTCTTCATCGGCGAACAAGTCGATCCTCTCCTCTAGGAAGTTGATCGCTCCGTCGACGTTCAGCCAATGTTGCTCCATGACCGCCTCGGTGGGAGTCCCGTCATCCAACACTCCGTTTGCC
>JASJBU010000022.1 GCA_030066355.1 Gammaproteobacteria bacterium
TATCTCCACTTCGTCCAGCACCGGGAGTTGTACCACCATGCAAGCCCCTGCCGTTAAATTTTCGGCCCAAAGATTACCACCATGTTCCTCAACGATCTTTTTAACGATCGCCAGACCGAGACCTGTACCCTTGGGTTTGCTGGTCACATAGGGTTCGAACAGGTGCTCCATCATCGATTCATGGAACCCAGGACCATTGTCCAGGATGCGTATCTCATAGTGGGGACGATCATCGCGGATAATCTCACAAGTTCTCAAGACAATCCGGCCATCCTCGCGATCCGCCACCGCTTCCCGGGCATTCTTCAACAGATTGTGCACCATCTGCCGCACCCGCAGGGGATCCACCTCCACCAGCACACCCTGAGCATTCAATTCGGCCTCGAAATCCACCGTCTGATCCACATCACGGTAGAGATCCACCACCTCTTCGATCAGGCTGTCCGCCTCCAGGACCATGAGTTCCACCTTGGGAGGCCGGGCATATTCGGAAAAGTCATTGACCATGCTCTTCATTGCTTCCACCTGCTGCACGATGGTATGGGTCGCCCGATCCAGCACTTCCGCATCTTTCTCCGGCATATGATTCAGATACTTACGCCGTAAGCGCTCGGCGGAGAGTTGGATCGGGGTCAGGGGATTCTTGATTTCGTGGGCCAAGCGACGGGCCACCTCACCCCAAGCCGCATCGCGCTGGGCACTGATCAGCGCCGTAACATCATCGAGTAGCACGATATGCCCTTTGCGGCCGTTAGGCTGTGCGAAGGGTGTGGTCCTGCAGGTCAACACCTTGCGTCCACTCGATCCGTACAGGGTCAGTTCACCCCGCCACTCCTGTTCGGTTTCCATCAAGGGCTCATAGAGACCATCAATAAACTGCTTCAGCACGGTTGACTCAGATGCCAGAGAATTCAATTGCAATCCGGTCATTTGCTGCAACCCGATACCCAGGATCTTCTCGGCGGCGGGATTGGCGGTACGTAATTTATGTGTGGCATCGAAAGTCAAAACACCGGAAGACAGCCTGTCGAGTACGGTCTCGAGGTAGGCACGCTGGCCCTCAACCTCACGTTGACTCTGGTTTGCCTGATCTCTGGCTTGGGCAATGCGTCGAGTCATCGCGTTGAAGGAGGCCACCAGAAAGGCCAGCTCGTCGGCTCGGCGGGGTACCGGGAGTTGCCGGTCATAATCCCCATCGGCTACCGCCCGGGTGCCTGCAGCGATATTCGTGATGGGTGAAACCAGACGGCGCGCCGTAAAGAAGGCAACCCAGACCGCGGAGAGCACGCCGAACATCAACACCAGGAACAGGGTCAGTGAGAAATTGCGTTTCAACGACTGGCGCAGATACGAGAGTTCCTTGTAGCGGTTATAGGCCAGTTCCAGTTTGTCGGATAGGGCGCTGACCCGTTCGGACGAGGGATAGACTCCGAGCAGGGCCAGATCCCTGCCTCGTGGATCAGGCACCGCCACGCGGATCATCAGCTCGTCATTATCCCGGGTCAGTCCTACATAGCTTTGACCATCCCGCAGCTGTTGCAGGATATAGTCATCCGGTTGGGCGGGCGCCAATTCGGTGGCCACCGCATTCGAATAGGCGATGATCTGCCCACCCAATTCAGTGAGGGACAGTTCCAAGGCCCCTGACTGTTGACGCAGTTCCGCCGTGGTCAGCGAAAGTGCAGTCTCGGAGGTATCGTCGATACTCAGCAGCTGCTGCTCCGTATATTTGAGCCAGACCCGCTTGTTCAGATCCAGCGAGGCCTCGCCCAACTCCCGTGAGTCCTCCATGGCCCGATCGATCTTGACATCGAACCAGCTGTCGATGCCGCCCTGCAGAAAACTGAAGGAGTAGTAATAGACCACGCCCACCGGGGCCAGTGAGATGAGGATGAAGATGATCACCATACGCACCGTCAAGCGGGAGCCGGCGCTATGGCGCAGATATTGCCGGATCAAACGACTGGTGTTGTAGGTAATCAAGCCGATGAGGATGAACATACCCAGCAGATTGACCAGCAGCAGGGGTACGAAATAGCGACTGAGCTCGGCGGAATTCTGCACTGCGCTGCTCATCAGATGCAGGGAAACCAACAGTAGGACCAGCAACAGGGCAACGGACAATCCGCCCAAACGCAGGCGTCTTACGGTTTTAGAGGCCATTGACTCCATCCACTCGTCAGTCTCCAGTCTTTGTTCAGATAGGCGAGGGGCCGTAGGGGCAGCGGTAAGGATTCGATATCCAGGTCCGCCCTGATCCGCACATGGTATTCCTCACCCGGCGCCAAGGCATCACTGGAGATCAACTGCAGACGCTGTAGCTCACCCAGCGCATGCAATGCCGCCTCTCGGGTGACAAAATTCTCCTCGTCTCCACTCTGCATATCCACCACCCGATAAAGGCCGGTCAAGGCGTGATAGCGAATCTGATGACGCAAGCTTTGCTCCATGGGCCGCGGCTCCCAGAAGCTACCCCAGACCTTCTCCACCTGCACCCGCACCTCCAATAACAGGGGCACACCATTGCGCAAGGCCTCCAGGGCAGACTCACTCAGTCGGTATTCGATCTGCATATTCAATATGTACTGCTTGCCGTGCCGCTCGATCTGTACCTCCCGAAACTGGAAATCCGCTGCTGTCGCCCAGCCGCCCCAAAGCCACAACAACGAGACAAGGATGCGCCCGACGGTACTCATGTCAGCACTTTTTGCATGAGGGCGTAGTAGAAACCATCCATGTTCTGCATCCCCGGTACAATCTGCCGCCCTACCTCGCATGTCTCTCCCCAGGACCGGGATAGCGGTAACTCCCGTACGCTCGGCTCGACCGCTAAAAAGGCCGATATGCGTTGTTCATTCTCCTCGGGCAGGATGGAACAGGTCACATAGAGCAGTTTCCCGCCCGGTTTCAGAAGTGACCAGACCGCCTTGAGGATACGCCCTTGCTGGTCGGCCAAAGCTGCAATGTCCTCCGGCCTGCGCAAGTATTTGATGTCCGGATGGCGGCGTATGATCCCAGAGGCAGAACAAGGCACATCGAGTAAAATCCGGTCATACTGTCGATTCGCCCAAACACCACCGGGATGTGCGGCATCTCCCTGAAGTATCTCGGCATGCAGCTGCAGGCGTTTCAGATTCTCATGAACCTTGAGCAGGCGCTCTGCATCCACATCCAAGGCCGTCAGCTGCAAGTCCTCGGCCGACTCCAGGATATGCCCGGTCTTACCACCCGGCGCCGCGCAGGCATCCAGCACACTATGACCGGGAAGGATGTCCAACAATTCTGCGGCCAGTTGTGCGCCACCGTCCTGAACCGACACCAAGCCCTCACTGAAACCAGGAACCGAACCGACATCCAGCGGTTTATCCAGCATCACCCCGCTCTGGGTGGCATGAATGGGTAAGGCGGTGACTCCCTGCCGCTGCAGAAGCGAGAGATAGTCATCCCGCTGCATCCTCCGCCGATTGACCCGCAAACTCATCGGTGGCCGTTCGACCATCGCCGCCACACGCTCCCGCCACTGTTCGGGCCAACGTTGACGGATCCGTTCCAGCAACCAATGGGGCATGGCGCTAGCCGCCTCAGGATTCGCATCCGCAGCCTCGAGCAGGCTTTGCCGGCGGCGCTGAAACTCCCGTAAAACACCATTGATCAAACCAACCGCCCAACGTTTGCGCAACCCCTTCGCCGCACCCGCGGTCTCATGCACAGCCGCATGATCCGCGACCCGCAAATAGAGCAATTGATAGAGCCCGATCAACAACAACGCCTCGACGTCACGGTCCTTAGACTTGAGAGGCCTATCCACCAATTGACGCAGCAACCAGGTAAGTCTGGGATGCCAGCGCATGACCCCGTAGCTCAATTCCTGCGCCAGGGCTCGATCACGGGGATTAGCATAATTCAAGAGCATAGTGGAGATCGCATCGGACAGGGAACGCCCCCCCAGGACATCCTTGAGAATCAGCGCTGCACTCAAACGAGGATTGACGGCTTTGGCTTTCCGTCCCTGGTGGGCCACCGCCTTAACCGAGGACAACACCATCAACCGCATGGGCATTGAGAAAATCCGTGGCCGCCATGGCCCGTTTGCCCGGCATCTGCAGCTTTCTTATTCTCAGCAGACCCTGCCCGGTGGTCACGTCAATACCCTCCCTCCCGGCAGCCACTACCGAGCCCGGCGGGGCCTCGGCCACGGTCTGCACAACCTGGGATTCCCAAATACGCATCACCTTGCCTTGAAAATCGGCTTGTGCAACCGGCCAGGGATTGAAGGCCCGCACCTTGCGGTCGATCTGCCTGGCCGACTGTGTCCAATCGATGCGACACTCCTGTTTATCCAGCTTGGATGCATAATTCGCCAGATTGTCGTCCTGGATTTTTCCTACCAGCTCGCCAGCCGCCAGTTTCGGCAGCACTTCCAGCAGCGCTCTGGCGCCCAGCGCAGCCAACCTGTCGTGCAGGGCTCCGCCCGTATCATCATCGTGGATCGGACAGCGCAAGACATGCAACATGGGACCGGTATCCAACCCTGCCTCCATCTGCATGATGGTAACTCCAGACTCTCGATCACCGGCCATGATGGCCCGCTGTATCGGTGCCGCTCCACGCCAGCGCGGCAGCAGAGAGGCATGAATATTGATACAGCCGAGACGCGGTGCATCCAACACCGCTTGGGGCAGAATCAGGCCATAGGCCACCACGACCATCAGATCCGCGCCTAACGCCCTGAGTTCCGCCTGCGCAACCTCACCCTTGAGGGAGGTCGGCTGTTTGACCGGAAGCGCTTCATCCATGGCCAGCTGTTTCACCGGACCATAGGTCAATTTGCGCCCGCGCCCTGCTGGGCGATCTGGCTGCGTGTAAACCGCGATCACCCGATGTTCGCTGGTGAGCAGGGCTTTGAGAGCCGCTGCGGCGAAATCCGGGGTACCGGCAAAAATGATGTTCAACGGCTCTGCCATAATCAAACCTTTTAGGGAGTCACGAGTCGATGCTCAGGTTTGGGATCGACCTCGCAGACATCTCCCTGGTGACGCATAAAGTACTTAATATATTTTTTTTCGAGCCGCTAGATAACCTGATGGGAGCCGGTGTCAGCCAGGTTCTGCCGGCTCTCCTTCTCCAGTTTTTTGCGGATGCGCTGCCGCTTGAGACTGGATAGATAATCGACAAACAGCTTACCGGCGAGGTGATCCATTTCGTGTTGTATACAGACTGCCAGCAGACCATCGGCTTCCAGTTCGAAGGACTCGCCCTCCCGGTTGAGTGCCCGGACCCGGATATGCGCCGCTCTGCTGACGGGTTCGTAGACCCCCGGCACGGAAAGACAGCCCTCCTCCATCTGCTCCACGCCATCTTTTTCGATGATTTCGGGATTGATCAGACACAGTGGTTCGTCCTTTTCCTCAGAGAGGTCGATCACCAAAACCTGTTTGGCCACATTGACCTGGGTCGCCGCCAGACCGATGCCGGGGGCTTGGTACATGGTTTCAAACATATCATCCACCAGGCGACGGATCGCATCGGTGACAACTGTGACGGGTTTTGCCTTGTTGCGTAGGCGGGGATCGGGAAAATGGAGTATGTCGAGAATCGCCATCAGTTTTTCCAAAATTCTATAAAACAATTGCAAGATATTGCGCTAACATTATGATCATACTGGAATCTGGGGAAAATTTCCGGCAGGAATCCGCGCAATTTCAAAGAAATAAACCTGGTTCGTATCAAGGGAAACAACATGCCTCATTTTAATCGAAAAATCATCGGATTCATTGTTGGACTGCTGCTCTCATTCAGCAGCCTGGCGGCCGGACCGGTCAACCTCAATCCGGCACACCCGGATCGTTATGTCGTTGTCAAAGGTGACACCCTCTGGGATATCTCCGCCATGTTTCTACGTGATCCCTGGCTCTGGCCGGAGGTCTGGTTCGTCAACCCACAGATCGAAAACCCCCATCTCATCTATCCTGGTGACGAGATCATCCTGAGTTTCAAGGATGGACGACCATTGCTGACCCTGCAACGTGGCTCCGGCGTCCAGAAGCTCTCACCGAGTATCCACGCCAGATCGATGGACCAGGCCATACCCACCATTCCCGTGGATGCAATTGCCCAGTTCCTCACCCGACCCTACGTGATGGAAGAGGGGGAACTGGAACTTGCACCTTACATCGTGCACTTCCTGGACGATCACATCGTGGGTGGTGCTGGTATCAGTTTTTACGCAAGAAGTATCGAGCAAGATCACCCGACACGTTATGCCATAATTCGACCCGGCAAAGCCTACAAAGATCCCGATACCGAAGAGATTCTGGGTTACGAAGCAACCTTCATCGGCGACTCCGATCTGCAGCGCACAGGAGACCCGGCGAAACTGCTGATCGAGAGTTCAGAACGGGAAGCAGTAATTGGTGATCGTCTGATCGAGGCCGCTGACGATCAACCGATGGTCAACTTTCAACCACGGATTCCCGATGTGGATATCGAAGGGCGCATCATCTCGGTACTCAACGGGGTCTCACAAATCGGGCAATATAACGTCGTGGTGCTCAACAAAGGCACACGAGACGGACTGGAACCCGGTCATGTGTTGGAGATCCTGCAGGGCGGGCATGAGATCCGTGATATCGTGGCGGGACGCGGGGCAACCGTCACCCTGCCCTTGGAAGAGGCCGGTCACCTGATGATCTTCCGGACCTTCCAAAAGGTCAGTTTCGCCTTGATCATGCACGCCACGAAACCCCTGCATGTGCTGGACTGGGTACGACCTCCCAAAGGAAGCTGAGTCTCCCCCGCACAGCGGGTTATATCATGGATGATCCATCAACGGCTCCTCAAGTCAACCCAGAGGCCTGGCTGCTGGTCAGTCAGGCCCGCGGCATCGGTAGTCGAACGTTTCTCAAACTCCTCACCCATTTCGGGGACCCAGAGACCATACTCAGCGCATCGACTACGCAGCTCGAAGCGACCGGTCTGACCCGGGGCAGCATCGAAGCACTTCGCCAAGCAGACCCCAAGACCATCCAACCATCGTTGGAATGGCTCAATCAAGCCGAGCACGACCTTCTCACCCTGAACCACCCGTGCTATCCGACCCTCCTGGCTGAGATTTATGATCCTCCCCCGGTCCTCTTTGTCCATGGAGACCCACAGCTGCTCAACCAACCGCAACTCGCCATCGTCGGCAGCCGCAATCCCACCCCTTCAGGAATCGACAATGCCAGGGAGTTCGCCAGGTGCTTGGCCGCGGCCGGACTCATGATCACCAGCGGACTCGCGATCGGCATCGACGGCGCGGCCCATGAAGGTGCGCTGTTGCAGGGTTCCACTATTGCCGTTACCGGGACCGGTCTTGACCGGGTCTATCCTGCCCGGCACAAAGCCTTGGCCCACCGGATCGTTCAGCACGGACTGCTGGTCTCAGAGTTTCCACCGGGCACCCAAGCCAAACCGGAAAACTTCCCTCGCCGTAACCGCATCATCAGTGGCCTGTCAGTCGGTACCCTGGTGGTGGAAGCGACCCAGCGCAGCGGATCACTGATTACCGCCCGCCTGGCCCTCGAGCAGGGGCGTGAAGTGTTCGCCATCCCGGGTTCCATCCACAATCCGCAGGCCCGAGGGTGTCATCGATTGATCCGCGAGGGCGCCAAACTCGTCGAATCCGTTAATGACATTAGCGAGGAGTTGAGCAGTCTATTGGGCGGCTTGGCGGTTGCATCGAATCCAGGACCATCCGACAAACTGCAAAAAAACCCGACTGGACTCAAGGCAGATCATGCAGCGCTGCTTGAAGCCATGGGATTCGACCCCATTTCGGTGGATGACATGATCGGCCGTACCGGTTTGACTGCAGATGTGGTTTCCTCCATGCTCCTATTGCTTGAACTGGAGGGACATGTATCATCTGTACCTGGCGGTTATTATTGCCGCACCGGCAAAATCTGATTCCCGATGCATCGGGAGAGAGGCAGCATGAACGAAAATGTGGTCGATATTTTGATCTACCTCTACGAAAACTACATGGATGGCGAACAGGCCCCGCCCTCTGACCAGAACGAGCTTCGCGATGAACTGCTACAAGCCGGCTTTCCTGCTACCGAGATCGACAAGGCATTCGATTGGCTGGATGATCTGGCGCACAACTCCCAATCACCCGAGGGCGATGCCCACAAAAAACAATCTCTGCGGGTCTTCACCGAAGAGGAGAACGCCCGCCTCGACCTGGATTCCCGAGGATTGCTGTTGTTTCTCGAGCAAAACAACATCCTGACCCAAACCGCCCGGGAACTGGTCATCGAACGCGCCCTGGCCCTGGATACCCCCTTCATCACCGAAGAGGAACTGAAGTGGATCGTACTTTTGGTGCTGATGAATCAGCCTGGCCAGGAAGTCGCCTTTGCCCGAATGGAAGATATGGTCTATAACGAATCACCAGTCTTCCTGCATTAATCACTAACGCTACAACCACGCGGGGCGCTATCATGCCCCGCGTTTTTTTTGGACACCGAAAACTTTCATGAATCTGGTTATTGTTGAATCACCGGCCAAGGCCAAAACCATCAAGAAGTATCTGGGTGGAGACTTCGAGGTCCTCGCCTCCTATGGACATGTGCGGGACCTGGTCCCCAAGGAAGGTGCAGTCGATCCCTACAACAACTTCACCATGAAGTATCAGGTGATCGAAAAGAACGACCGTCATGTACAGGCCATCTCCAAGGCACTGAAACAATCGGAAGCGCTCTATCTGGCCACTGACCCGGACCGGGAGGGTGAAGCGATCTCCTGGCATCTCTCCGAGTTGCTCAAGTCCAGAGGCAAACTCAAGGCCAAACCGGTCTACCGGGTAGTCTTCAACGAGATCACCAAGAAAGCGGTGAACGATGCGATCGCCCATCCCAGGGAACTCTCTCACGAACTGATCGATGCCCAGCAGGCGCGCCGCGCCCTCGACTACCTGGTGGGTTTCAACCTCTCCCCCCTGCTTTGGAAAAAGGTTCGCCGCGGGCTCTCCGCCGGCCGCGTGCAGAGCCCGGCCTTGCGCATGATCGTCGAGCGGGAGATGGAGATTGAGGCGTTCAAGGCGGAAGAGTTCTGGACTATCGAAGCGGACTCCGAAAAAGACACACAAGCCTTCAGCGCCCGCCTGACCCAATACCAGGGTCAAAAACTGGAAAAGTTCAGCATCACGGACGAGGCCAACGCCAAACAAGCGGAAAAGACCCTGCTCGAAGCGGGCCGTGACGGTCTGCAGGTACTGAAGGTCGAAAAGAAGCAACGCCGCCGCAATCCGGCTCCACCCTTCACCACCTCCACCCTTCAGCAGGAGGCCTCACGGAAACTCGGATTTACCGCTCAGCGCACCATGCGCACCGCGCAGCAGCTGTATGAGGGTGTGGACGCGGGCGAGGGCACGGTCGGCCTGATCACCTATATGCGTACCGATTCGGTCAATCTGGCGGATGAAGCCACTAGCGAGATACGCGGGTTTATCGCCGAGCGCTATGCTCAGGATCAACTGCCCAAGGAGGTTCGCCGCTTCAAGACCAAGGCGAAGAATGCCCAGGAAGCCCACGAGGCGATCCGACCCACCTCGGTGTTCCGCACCCCGGAGGCGATCAAAAACCACCTGACCAAGGATCAGGCGCGTCTCTACGAACTGATCTGGAAACGCGCGGTGGCCTGCCAGATGATCCATGCGACCATCCATACCGTAGCGGCCGATCTACAGTGCGGTGAGGGCAACCTGTTCAGGGCGAATGGCTCCACTATCGCCAAACCCGGTTTTATCGCAGTCTATCTGGAGGGTCGGGACGATGTCGCCGCCGGAGACAGTGACGAGAAGATGCTGCCCCCGCTCAATGAAGGCGAGACCCTGCCACTGAAGGCGATCCGCCCTGAACAGCACTTCACCGAACCGCCGCCGCGTTACAGCGAGGCCAGTCTGGTGAAGGCGCTGGAGGAGTATGGCATCGGCCGTCCTTCGACTTATGCCTCCATCATCTCCACCCTCCAGGACCGTGACTATGTCGTGCTTGATAAGAAGCGTTTCCTGCCCACCGATGTAGGACGGGTCGTCAACAAGTTTCTCACCGAGTACTTCACCCGTTATGTGGACTATGATTTCACCGCCAACCTGGAAGACGAACTGGATGCGGTCTCTCGCGGAGAGGAGTCGTGGATCCCGCTGCTACAGAAGTTCTGGGGGCCGTTCAAGGAACGGATCGACCACACTCAGGAGAACGTCAAACGCAGTGACGTGACCCACGAGGCGCTGGACGAGAAGTGCCCCAAATGCGGCGAAGTCCTCTCCATCCGTCTGGGCCGACACGGCCGTTTCATCGGCTGCACCAATTATCCCACCTGCGACTACACCCGGGACCTGAACGCCGACAAGGAGGAAAAGGAGGAACCGGAGGTCGTAGAGGGGCGCCATTGCCCCAAGTGCGATTCGGAGCTAGTGGTCAAGCGGGGCCGCTACGGCAAGTTCATCGGCTGCTCCAGCTATCCGAAATGCCGCTATATCGAACCCCTGGAGAAACCCCAGGATACCGGTGTCGTCTGTCCGAAGTGCAACAAGGGCACACTGCTGAAACGCAAGTCGCGCAAGGGCAAGATCTTTTTTTCCTGCTCCACCTACCCGGACTGCGACTATGCGGTATGGAACGAACCGGTGGCCGAACCCTGCCCGCGCTGCGGTTGGCCGGTACTGACCATCAAGACCACCAAACGCAAAGGCACCGAAAAGGTCTGCCCGCAGAAGGATTGCACATTTGCGGAGCCCTACGATCTACCGGAAGAGAAATCTGCATAGCGCGGCATGCTCCCTTCCTGCCGCCGATTCCCGGACGGCATCAACGGGCATGGGTTCGATGCAGGCCGACCAGGATCTTCACCGCCTCATCCAGGTGCTGGAAGGCATGGTCACCACCTGCATAGGCATGGATGTCTGCGACTCCCGCATAGATTGATTCGGCGATCCGCCAGTCGATCAATTCATCACCCTGGTCGAGCAGCAGGGTGGTGGGCATACCGTCGTTTACTTCCTCGATGGCATAGCGGTGGGTTTCAGCGACCATCTCCGCAGAGAGGTAGTAGCGTTCACCCAGGGTCTCGTTGACCTGCCAGCCAACCACCTGTTTTAGCAGCTCCCAGGGCCGCAGGGCCGGATTGAGCATCACTAGATGGTCCACCGAAAACCGGCGACTCAGATATTGACCATAGAAACCGCCCATGGAACTGCCCACCAACAACAGGGGCTGATGATCCCGTGCCGCCTCAGCGAGGCTTTTGCCAAGCTCTCGGCTAAGGCATTGTACCGCCTGATCCGCCCGATGCACCGGATAGGTCGGACTCAGCACCGGAATGGGTGCCAGGTATTCGCGGAAAACCGCCGCTTTGTGCGAGCCGCCACTGCTGTTGAGGCCATGTAGATAAAAGATCATCCCTTCTCTAGTTAGCCCACGAAACCCAGGCCCACAGACTTCCCAGGGAAACCCGGATAGCAGCGAAGGGTGGCAGGTGCCGACCTGGGGTGGGCAGGCAACTCACCCTTCAAGAGTTCACCCACCTGATGCTCGGGTAATGCCAGCAACTGTGCATCAGTGGCGTCTTGTTGCGCGGTTTCTGTCACACTGATTCCAAGATTATCAACCCGATGTGACTGGAGTTTAACAGATGTTGATGCAAGGCATCACTTGACCGCCCGCTCCTATGCCGGTAGCGTTTGCAACCCTCTGAAGGTGCCCGATCTACCCGGATCGGGATAATCGAGAAGCCGGTGGAAGACCGGCACTGCCCCCGCAACGGTAAGCAGATCGATGTTCCAACACGAGCCACTGTGACCGGCAAGCTGGGCATGGGAAGGCGTTGGAACCGGGTTCAACCCATTCTGCAAGTCCGGAGACCGGCCTTCGGTGACTAACGGTGTTGCGGAGGGTGGCCCGAACGATCGAACGACTCGCTTCGGACCCGGCCAGCGTTTGACGCCCGCCCTACCCCTGCACACGCCCGAACCCAAAAATCCATGGCACGGGTGTGTGCCGCTGGGACGATGACATGTCGCTTTATCGATACCTCTGGCCACTGGCCCTGTTTGCCAGCCTGATCCCGACTCCCAATATCGCGGAGACCGCGCTTCCCCCGATCCTGGTCAGCGCGACCCGCAGTGAACAGAGCGGCATCCCGATACCGACCAGCATCACGATCATTACCCGGGAGGAAATTCACAAGTACCGGTCCCGCAATCTGGGCGATCTGCTGCGATTCCGAGGCGGCGTACAGATCGATGATCCTTCCGGCAACGGCCAGAACACCACCCTCGATATGCGCGGTTTCGGCCCCAGCGCCGGCTCCAACACACTGATCCTGGTGGACGGCAGACGCCTCAACAACAGCAGCGATAGCGCCAGCCCCGATCTGAACAGTATCGACCTGCGTAATATCGAACGCATCGAAATCGTCCAGGGCAGCGCCGGCACCTTGTTCGGTAATCAGGCGGTCGGCGGCATGATCAACCTGATCAGCCGGCAACCGGACCGGTTTCAGATCCAGGCGAACATGGAAGCCGGAGACTACGACGGCTACCGTCTGCATGCCCGTGTCAGTGATCGGCTGAGCGATCGTCTGGCCTATCGCTTTACTGCCCACAAGGGTGAAAATCACAACTTTCGGGACAACAGCGCGACCGATCGGCAGGGTCTCGGTCTGCGCACGGACTATTCCTTCAAGCGGGGCGCCCTGTTCTTCGAATATCAGTATCTGGACGACTTCCAGGAACTGGCCGGCTCCCTGTTCCCAGAAGAGCTGGCGCTCGACCGCCGTCAATCGGTCACGGCCTATGCAGGGGATTTCAGCCAGACCCGGTCCCATATCGGTCGCCTGGGGCTCAGTCAGGATCTCTCCCGTCACTGGTCCCTGGAAGGGGAATTGACCTATCGGGATAATGCACGCGACTTTCAGACCAGCTTTCGTACCTTCCCAGGCTCCGAAGCCAGCCAGGACAGACAGGTCTGGAGCCTGAACCCCCGACTCATCGGCGCCTATCCGCTCAGCACGGGCGAACTGTCGATCACCGCTGGTGCCGATTTCGAACGGATCGACTATGCGTTGCAGACCGTGTTCGGCCCGCAGGCCCTGGATCAGCAGATTCTGGCCGTCTATGCACAACTCGTCCTGCCAGTCGGGCCTGGTGTGTCTATCACTAGCGGCATCCGCCATGCGAAGATCCACAATCGCATCCGCAGCGAAGAACCCGATGTGCACCTGGATGATCAGCTGACGGTCGGCTCCCTGGGCCTGTCCTATCACCCCACCAGTGACTGGCGACTGTTTCTTCGCGCCGACCAGAACTACCGCTTCGCCACGGTCGACGAACACACCAATGTGGTCTATGGCCAACCGGTCGGTATCGAGAATCAGACCGGTACTTCATACGAGGCCGGACTGGAATGGCGCCAGACGATCGCCGAGGCCAAGCTGGCCATCTACCGGCTGGACCTGCAGGATGAGATCAGCTTCGACACAGGCGGCTTCGTCAACACCAATCTGCAGCGCACTCGACGCCAAGGCCTGACCCTGGAAGGGCGCACCAGCTTGAGTCCCCGGCTCAACCTCGGCGGCAGTTTCAGCTACACTGATCCGAAAATCACCGCCGGCCCTTACCAGGGCAAGCGCATCCCCCTGGTCTCGGCCCGTACTGCACGACTCTCCGCCGACTGGGATCTGTCACCCCATTGGTCAGTCCTGGGTGAATGGATATACGCCAGTCAGCGGGTCTTGGGGGGCGATTTCGACAACCGCTTCCCGACCCTGGACCACTATACCCTGCTCAATACCGCCGTGCGTTTCGAGCTGGCCCCCTGGAGTTTCAATCTAAAGGTCCATAATCTGCTGGATCAGCACTATGCCAGCTCCGGTTCAGTAGGATTCGATGAGAACTTCACCGCCCGGGATGCCTATTTCCCCGCAGCGGAACGCCACTTCTGGCTGTCGCTCGCAGTCGGTTTCGAATGATGATTCACGCGCATTCTTATACCATGACCACACCGTCCACACTGCTTTGTTTGCTGCTTGTCCTGGCGCTGCCAGGCCAGGCCGTGGCCGAGACGACGTCACCATCCCGGGTGGTCTCCATCAACCTCTGCACCGACCAACTGCTGCTGATGCTGGCGAACCCCGAGCAGATCGCCTCACTCAGCCATCTGGCCAGGGACCCGCAGAGTTCCTTCATTGCCGAGCAGGCAACGGCCTACCCGGCGAATCACGCCCGCCTGGAAGAACTGCTTCACCTGCAGCCTGATTTGGTGCTGGCCGGGGCCTTTTCGGACCCTAGACTGCTGAGACAACTGAAGCGACTCGGCATTCGGGTTGAAGCCTTCCCTCTGACCCACAGCATCGCTGGGATCAAACGCGACATCCGGCGGATGGCCGAGTTGCTGAACCGCACCGAATCGGGCGCAAGGCTCATCGACGAGCTGGAAACCAGACTCGCCCGGCTGCAGAGCAAAACCACAACCTCACGCCTCAAGGCCCTGTTCTATCAGCCTAGAGGCTACACCAGCGGTGTGCATACGCTGCAGGACACGGCCCTGCAGGCCGCCGGCTGGCGCAACCTGGCCACCGAATTGGGCATCCAGGGCTATGCCCCCCTGGATCTGGAGACCCTGCTGCAGGCCGAGCCCGATCGACTCTTCACCTCCAGCCATACCCCTCAGGCCGGTTCACGAGCCCAGCAGCAGTTGCAGCATCCGGCCCTGCAAAGGTTGTTGAGGGATCGGCCGATTCAGGAGATCCCGTTCAAGTACTGGATCTGCGCCGGCCCGATGATCACCGATGCCATTCAGATGCTGAGGGCCGTGTATGACCATTAACCAACACCGCCTGCTGGGGCTGCTCGCAACAGGTCTGTTCCTGCTGTTGTTACTATCGATGTTCACCGGCAGCCAGACCCTCCCCCTCTACCAGGCCCTGTCGGAGAGCCTCGCAGGCAGCGACAGTATCCCCGCCATCATCCTCACCGAGGTGCGTCTGCCTCGCAGCCTGATCGCCTTGTTCGCCGGCGCCACCCTGGGACTCTGCGGGGCGGTCATGCAATCCCTGCTGCGTAACCCCCTGGCCAGTCCCGGGCTGGTGGGCAGCGCCAGCGGTGCGGTACTGGGGGCGGTTGTCGCCCTCTATTTCGGCCTTGCCGGGCATTGGCCTGGGACCCTGCCGTTGAGCGGCATCCTCGGCTCCCTGGGCGCCACCCTGCTGGCCTATCTACTGGCGGGGCGCAACGGCGGCACCCTGAGCCTGATCCTCGCCGGGGTGGCGATCAACGCCTTCGCCCTGGCGCTGGTCTCACTGCTGCTGAACCTCGCCCCCAGCCCGTATGCGGTCCAGGAGATCGCCCTGTGGATGCTTGGCTCCCTGGCCAACAGCAGCCTGCAGGACCTGTGGATCCTGCTACCCGGCACCCTCCTGGGCTGGTTACTGCTGATGCGCCTGGGACAGGCCCTGGACCTATTGAGCCTGGGGGAGGAGACCAGCCAATCCATGGGCGTCGACCTGCCGCGACTGCGCCGACGGGTCTTTCTCGCGGTGGCCCTGGCGGTGGGCTCGGCGGTCTCGGTAACCGGCGCCATCGGCTTCATCGGCCTGGTGGTGCCCCATCTGTTGCGGCCCTTGACGGGTCATCGGCCCAGCCGCCTGCTGGCGGCCAGCGCCCTGGGAGGAGCCATCCTGCTGCTGGCCGCCGACATTGTGGTGCGTCTGCTGCCGGCGCAGACCGAGATCAAGGTCGGGGTACTCACCTCCCTGATCGGTGCCCCCTTCTTCCTCTACCTGATCATCCAACACCGGCGGTCGCACGCATGACACTCATAGCAGGTGAAGGTTTATCACTCAATCTTGGCGGGCAACGGATCCTAGACCAAGTGGATATTCGACTCGAACCGGGGGAGATGCTCGGCCTGATTGGTCCCAACGGGGCGGGCAAGAGCAGCCTGCTGAAACTGCTGACAGGGCTGCACCATGCGGAGCGCGGAACCTTGCGCATCACAGGCAGAGCAGGCTCCGACCTCACCCGGGAACAACGCAGTCGACGCATCGCCTGGCTCGGCCAGCAGCGGGAGGTCCACTGGCCCCTCAGCGTGGAGACCCTCATCGAACTGGGCCGGGCCCCCCATTTGGGCCCCTGGGAACAACCCAGCGCTGAGGATCGAGAAATCATCGAACGTGTCATCGAGCAGACCGATCTGCGGAGCCTCAGGCGGCGTCCATTCAACACCCTCTCCGGTGGGGAACAGGCTCGGGTACTGCTGGCCCGAGCCCTGGCCACCGAGCCGCAGATCCTGCTGGCGGACGAACCGATCGCGGCCCTGGACATCGCCCATCAGCTGGATATGCTGACGCTACTCAGCCGTTATTGCCGGGAAGGGCGGGGGGTGATCCTGGTGTTGCACGACCTGCCCCTGGCCGCCCACTTCTGTGATCGACTCCAGTTGCTGCATCAAGGCAGAACCCTTGCGGTGGGCAGCGCCGGGGCCGTGCTCAGCGCGCAACACCTGAAGACGGCCTATCAGGTCATACCCACATCGGCGTATACCTCCGAAACCTTCGCGATACCCTGGCAGCGAATCAACCATCCCGGATAGACGCGCACTCAGTGTCAGGACTTCGCGGGGTTGACCCACGCCTGTTCAGGCACAATTCATCCACTTCGGAGAATGACCAACCCGGCCCTTGAACATGCCTGAAACGATCAAAATCGTTCTCGTGACGAAATTCTGAAATCTGCAGGGACCGTATGATGGGAGATGACCCTGTTGAAGCGCCTAATACAACCTACACCCCTTGGCTTGATATTGCTTCTGGTAATGCTCAACCGCCTGAGTCCGGCAACCGAGTTGACCTGGGTGGGCTGTGGTATCACCCACAATGCCTTTATGGCGGATCTCGCGGCGGCCTATCAGGCACAGACCGGTGTTGCAATTGGCATCGCGGGAGGTGGCGCAACCAAGGGTATCCACGATATTACGGGTAAGCGGGCGGATATCGGCGGGGCCTGCCGCTACACCTTGAATAAGACCCCGGAAGAGGCCGGTGTGTTGATGATTCCCGTGGCCTGGGATGCTCAGGTGGTCGTGGTGCACAAGGACAATCCCATCGAATCCATGACATTGGCCCAGCTACGCGACCTGTAACAGGGCAAGTTCACCATTTGGGCTGAGCTGGGGGGGTGACGACAGGCCCCTGGAACTGCTGGTACGCAACGGCAAGATCTCCGGTGTCGGCCTATAGCCTGCACAAACATCTGTTCGAAGACACCAGCATGGAATTCGTCAGCAAGCATGTCTATCCCTCCACGGGACTACTGGAAAAGGCAGTGAAAGGGATCCCCGCTGCGATCGCCGTAACCGGGGTGGCCAGCGCCTCCAAACGGGATTTCAAGATTCTCAAGCTGGAGGGTCTGGAACCTTTCTGCGAAAACATCCGCACCGACAATTATCTGATGTACCGCCCGCTGTTTCTGGTCTTGCACAAAAACGCGCCCAACAGTGCAGAGGCCGACAAGTTCATTCAATTCGCCCTGAGTGCCAGAGGCCGTGAGGTCATTCGTGACAACCAGGTGCTGCCCTATTTCGAAGGCATGATACTGATCTAAATACGCCTGAACGAGTGGAAAAAGTTCATGCGCAAGGCCCTCGCCGATCAACAGGAGTCGGACCTGCCGATCGGCAAGGCGGTTATTCGGCCAGGCTCAGGCCGCTTGGCACCCGCTTGGGGATATCGTTGCGCAGATCAATGCTCGATGGATCGGTCAGGGCATGCAGGAAGTCCATGAGATGGTCGAATTGGCTCTGACTCAGATCGACCGGTTGCAACTGGTTGGCCTTGGCGATCTCTTTCAGCACCTTCCGATCGTGGGTCACCGCGAAATCATCGACCAAATCGAATTCCGGCAATACTGCCTGGGACTCGTCGTAGTTATACAGCGACCTCACCGGATTCAGATGGTGGCGGACCACGGCCTCCAGGCTATTGTACGCCCCGTCGTGCCCCCAGGGTCCGGTCAGGGCTACATTACGCAGGGTGAGGCTGCGGAACTGATAGCGATGCTTCTTGTTGCCAGTGACCTGTTCACGACCAAAGTCTTCCGTACCCAGCTTACCGTCGCCCTTGCCCGGTCCGAGCTGGGGCATGGCAATGGCATGGAATTGATGATCGGTCTGAAACTTGCCGCTGTGGCAACTGGAGCAACCGGCTTCTCCATAGAACAGATGCATACCGGCCTTGGCCGATTGGCTCATGGCACCCTTCTCACCCCGCAGGTAGCGGTCGAACGGGCTGTTGTCGGCGCGCCAGTTCTCGGCCTCGAATGCACCAATGGCATTTGCAGCATGCACAAAGGTGATATCTCTCGCATCGAAGATCTGATCGGGATAGGCCGCCTTGAACATCGCCACGTATTCCGGGATGCCACGTAACCGTTCCGCAAGCTGCTGCCAGACAGACGGCAGGTTACCGCGCACAGCGGCATTGGCGATGTCGTTTTCACCCAGTTGACCCGCCATCTCTGTGGAGGAGGTCACCGGAAACATGGCTTGGGCGGCGAGCGCATTGTCGAGGCCCGGTGGAAAGGCGTCGCCCGCTGGTGTCAGGAAGCCGGACGGATGAGTGCGATCGACATGCAAACGGCCATCCCAGAACATCGTGGTGAACTCCAGCGCCCCCAGATTGAAGACCGGCGGTGCGTTACGCGGCACCCGCTCATGAATCAAGCTCTCACCTTCCCCAACGTCCCGCGTGACGCCAATGCCCCTGCCGCCCTCTCCTACCGGCAGAGAGAGGCCATCCCCGGTATCGGTCAGCACATGGTGGCAGGTGGCACAGGAGGTATTCATGTTACCGCTCAGGATCTTGTCGAAAAACAGGTTCTTGCCGAGTTCGACCTTGGCCGGGTTCGGCTTACCCTGATTGAAAAAGTCGACATCCGTCACCGGGTCAGGCAACTGGGCACCAGCTCCCCAACCTGGACCAGCCCCCCAGCCAGGGCCATAACCCCAACCGGCGGCATGAGTCCAACCGACAGCGGTGAGCCCGAGGGCCATCAGACCCATTGCCGCCATGCGCTGAATTGTTTTTTTACTACCCATCTACATCTTCCTCGTATGAATAATTATCTATTGTGTTGTTATAAAAAATGACGCAGGGAAACCGTCCGAGATCGACGGTCACGCGTGCGCCATATGGAAATACAAGCAGGGACAGTGCCAACACACTATACCGCTCCATTTCAGATAGTTATCTAGTCATCACCCCCCCACTTAGGGAAAACATCCGGCATATCACCAGATTAGATGTGGCAAATGGCAGATATCGACTGGGGGTTGGTTGAAGATTCCCGCGCCCTTGGCTACGGCATGCGACAGTTTTGATATCTAAAAATATCAAATGTAGGTTGGTGAGGCCGAGTCGTTGGAGCGCTCCATGGGCGCGATTGCTCTCATGGCATCACCCACCGCTGGTTACGCGGGCAGGCCCCGCTCCTGGACTGTTCCAGGAATACAGATTGGGCTGTGCCACGAAATCCGATATCTGCTGTACTCAGGGAGTTATCATTGAGATTTGTGACTGAACCATACCCTCAACCTCCCCAAAAGGGGAGGGAGCTTCATGGAGCAAGACGGGGCTCACGCCGTTGGCGCCGCGCGGAGTTCATCGACCCGCTTCCGCATCGCGGCGTAGTAGACCACCGGGATCACCACCAGGGTGAGCAGGGTGGAGACGAACAGGCCGAAGATCAGGGAGACCGCCAGGCCGCTGAAGATCGGATCGTCGAGGATGAAGAAACCGCCGGCCATCGCCGCCACTGCGGTCAGGGCGATGGGCTTGGCGCGCACCGCGGCGGCGCTCACCACCGCCTGCTCCAGGCTCATGCCCTCGCGGACTTGCTGGTTGACGAAGTCCACCAGCAGGATCGAGTTGCGTACGATGATCCCCGCCAGGGCGATCATGCCGATCATCGAGGTGGCGGTGAACTGGGTGCCCGCCAGGGCATGCCCGGGCAGGATGCCAATGATGGTCAGCGGAATCGGCGCCATGATCACCAGGGGCACCAGATAGCTGCGGAACTGGGCCACCACCAGCAGGTAGATCATCAACAGCCCCACCGAGTAAGCGATGCCCATATCACGAAAGGTCTCGTAGGTGATCTGCCACTCCCCGTCCCACTTGAGGCTGTATTCGTACGGATTCTCCGGCTGGTTCAAAAACCACTGTTGAATGGCCTCAGCACCGTCGCCGAGCTGCTCGGAGATCGCAAAGAGTCCATACAGCGGGCTATCGGTCTCACCCGCCATGTCGCCGGTCACGTAGACCACCGGCAGCAGATCTTTGTGGTGAATCGAGTATTCCCGGACCCGGGGTACGATCTCCACGATCTCCGATAAAGGCACCATTTCGCCCGTCTCGGAACGCAGCCGCAACGAGAGCACCTGGTCCAGGTCGGCCTTGTTTGCATCCGAGTATTCGATGCGGATCGGCACCGCGTACTTCAGATTCTCACCGTGCAGAAAGCTCGCATCCTCACCTTTGAGCACCGTGGCCAGGGCTTCCGCCACACTGTGCTGTGAAACGCCCAGGCGTGCTGCCTTGGCCCGGTCCACCCAAACCACGAACTTGGCGGAGGGATGCTCAACACTGTCATCGATATCCACGATATCCGGCGTGTTCTCGAAGACCTGGCGGATCTCCCAGGCCGCCTCGGTCTGGCCCCGATAGTTGAGACCGTAGACCTCCGCGACCAGCGGCGCCATCACCGGAGGGCCCGGCGGGACCTCGACGATCTTGGCGATGCCGTTGTACTCCCGGGCGATTTTCTGTAATGGCTCACGTACCGCCAGGGCGATCTCATGGCTCTTGCGCTCCCGGAACTGCTTGTCCACCAGATTGACCTGGATATCTCCCAGATGGGCCCCTTCACGCAGATAGTACTGACGTACCAAGCCGTTGAAGCCGATGGGCGAGGCGGTACCGGCGTAGACCTGATAGTCGCTGACTTCGAGCACCTTCGCCAGATGATCGCCCAGCTCACCAAGCACCCGGGTGGTCTGCTCCAGGCTGGTGCCTTCCGGCATATCGAGCACGACCTGAAACTCGGACTTGTTGTCGAAGGGCAGCATCTTCAACACCACGTTCTTGTTGACGACCAGCAGCAGAGACAAGGCGATCAACAGCAGGATACCGCTCAGCAGCAGCCAGCGCATAATCCGACCACGTCGCCCAACCAGAAACGGGCTCATCAGGCGCGTAAATAAACGCCCGAGTGGCCCATCAACCCCCTCGTCGTGGCTGTGGTTGGCAATCTTGTGTACCTGGCCAGCCAACGCCTTTTGGGTCAACCAGGGAGTGAAGACGAAGGCCACCACCAGGGAGATCAGCATACCGGTACTGGCATTGATCGGAATCGGGCTCATATAAGGCCCCATCAGGCCGGTGACGAAGGCCATCGGCAGCAGGGCGGCGATCACCGTGAAGGTAGCGAGGATGGTCGGGCCACCAACCTCGTCAACCGCCCGGGGAATCGCCTCCACCAGACTATTGGCACCGAGCTGCAGATGGCGGTGAATGTTCTCCACCACCACGATGGCATCATCCACCAGAATACCGATGGAAAAGATCAGGGCGAACAGGGAGACCCGGTTGAGGGTGAAGCCCCAGGCCCAGGAGGCGAACAGGGTGATGGCCAGGGTCACTACAACTGCGGCGCCGACGATCAGGGCTTCGCGCCAGCCAATCGCCAAAAGCACCAAGACCACCACCGAGAGGGTGGCGAAGGCCAGCTTGCTGATCAACTGGTTGGCCTTGGCCTCGGCCGTTTCACCGTAATTCCGGGTAATGGTGACCTCTACCCCTTGCGGGATGAAGGTGCCTTCGAGCTGCGCGAAGCGCTGGATCACCGCCTTGGCGATCTCCACCGCATTGGTCCCCGCCTTCTTGGCCACCGCGATGGTCACTGCGGGAAACTCGCCGGACGCGGGCAGGGCCTTGGTGGCGCTCTGCGGCCCCGTACCCATCCACACATATTGCTCGGGCAGATCCGGTTCATGACTCACCTCGGCCACATCCCGCAGATAGACCGGTTTGCCCTCCAGCACCCCGACCACCAGACTCCCGATCTCCTCGGCGGTCGTGAGGAAGGTACCGGCCTGCACCAGCAACTCCCGGTTTTGCGCGGTGACACTGATGTCGTCGCGAATATGATTGGCCGCCTGTAGTGCGCGCCGCAGATCACTCAGATCGATCCCATAACCTGCCAGTGCCTGGGGGTCGAGCTGCACGTGCACCACCCGATCTGGATTGCCGATGGTGTAGATATCCCGGGTGCCGGGCACCCTCTTCAGCTCAGATTCGATGGCATGGGCCACCTGGCCCAGCTCGTAGGCGCCTATCTGCGGATCGTCCGACCAGAGGGTGGCGGTGACGATCGGTACG
Organism: Gammaproteobacteria bacterium; assembly: GCA_030066355.1. GTDB lineage: Bacteria > Pseudomonadota > Gammaproteobacteria > Chromatiales > Chromatiaceae > JASJBU01. Next base: position 22,477 of record JASJBU010000022.1, read on the forward strand.
TCATCGATGCCCTTGGGCTTGACGATGGGCTGTCCCACACCCAGGTTTCGGGGCAACCAGTCCTGGTTGGAATAGACCTTGGCGAACAGCCGAACGATGGCGTCCTCCCGGTCCTCGCCCACCAGGAACTGCACGGTGAGCACCGCCATACCGGGGCGGGAGGTCGAGTAGACATGTTTGATACCGTCGATCTCCGAGAGCACCTGCTCCGCCGGTGTGGCCACCAGGTTTTCGATCTCGGTGGCGGTGGCACCGGGGAAGGGGATGAAGACATTGGCGAAGGTCACATTGATCTGCGGCTCCTCCTCCCGGGGGGTGATCAGCACTGCGAACACCCCGAGCAGCAGCCCGACCAACGCCAACAACGGGGTGATCTCGGTGACCAGGAAGCGCTCCGCGATGCGCCCGGAGAGCCCCAGTTTACTCATGGTCGGCCTCCGCCATCTGGCGTTTCAGCTCGGCACCGGCAGCAATCGGATCCAGCGCCACCCGCTCTCCGGCGGAGAGACCGGCGATCACTGCGATCTTTTCGTTGTCGATCGGGCTACCGGCACGGATACGCCGGAAGCTGATCCTTCCAGCCTTGCCTACCACATAGACTGCGGTCACCTCAGAGCGGTAGACGACCGCGCTCCTCGGTACCACCAACTCTTTTTTGACCCCGGTAACGAATGCAGTCTTCACGAACATACCCGGAAACAGTCCCGGCACCCCTTGCGGCAGATCGATCCGCACCTTGAAAGTATTGCTCCCGGCGTGTGCATAGGGAAAGATGGTCAGCTTCACCGCTTCGATGGCTTCGCCATTCAACAAGACCCGGGCCTGCCGTTGCTCACGAATGGTCTGAATCAGGCTCTGCGGCACATCCACCAGGACTCGAAGCTGGTCCAGCGAGATGCCGCTGATCAGCGGCTGCCCGGGGGCGGCCACCTCACCCACCTGGACGTGTCGTTCGGTGACAATACCACTGTACGGGGCCTTGATCCGCGTATATTCGAATTGCTCGCTGGCCTGGATCAGCCCGGCACTCGCCGCATCCTGACCCGCTCGTGCCGATTTCAAGGCCGCAGTGGCCTTGTCCATCTGTGACTGGGAGATGAGCTTTTTCTCATGCATGCCCTTGAAGCGTGTGTACTCGTCCTCGGCCTCTTGCAGCCGTGCAATGGCCGCCTTGAGGTCCGCCTCGGCCTGTCGCAGGCGCGCCTTCTGCTCGGTCTCCTTGAGCCTGATCAGCACCTCGCCCTGTTCCACATAGTCGTCCACATCGAACAGGACCGCTTCGACCTGACCACTGGTCTGCGCGGAGATCGTGCTTCGATGGATGGCCTCCACCGTACCGTCGAGTAGAAATTCGCGGGGAAACGCTTGTTGCACAACCTGCTGCGCCTGCACGTCGGCGTGGGTCAGGTGAGGAAGGTACCCCACCAGGGTGAAGATCAGAAAGTAAACAGGATTGAGCCCACTTTTCATGGCTGACACCAAAATTAAAATATTAGATTTTACTTATATTAGTTTAACCGAATCCCTTTTCAAGGTTTTTTATGGATCAAGTGGTAACAAACTGTGATGAATATTATGCTTGACACGCGCCAACCCTGTCAGGTCAATGCGCATGCAGTCGTCAGTGCTGATCCGCTCGGAACAGGCATCCCAGCCAACCGAAAGAATGGTCAGCCGAGAGCATGCACAATGCCTTTGAAAGACGACTAGAGTTCCACCAGTAATTCTTCCAGGGAGGACTGCAGCCGCTCCACACTGGCACGCCCCTCGGCAATCGCCCTGTCCGCCTTGTCGAACTCCAGCAGACCCAACTGAGACAAACGCGGGCTGATGATCACATCCGGAGGATCACCCGCCATGCGGCTGCGGGTTATATGGTTTTGCATGATATTGATGGAACTGGCCATCACCTCGAACAGCCCCGGGGCCTGCTGACTCTTACCAAATAGCTGAGACCATAAGGCCGCTTTCCTGTCCTGCAGACGGTTTTTCAACAGACTGGTGATGCTTTCCATGAATTGACCGTCGGATTGCTCCTTAAGTAGGCGGCTTTTTTCGTATTTGGCTTCTCGCTTACGCTGGTGTTTACCTACGATATCGCCATTCAGATTGACCGCGATGACCACCTCCGCACCCATCGCCCGACAGAGCGAGACCGGGACTGGATTCGTGAGTCCACCATCGACCAACCACCGACCATTCAGAAAGACCGGTGCAAACAGACCCGGTAGACCAATCGAAGCACGCACCCCCTCGATCAGCGGGCCCTCTCGGAACCAGACTTCACGTCCGGTATTCAGCTCAGTGGCAACGGTACCAAATCGGCAAGAGAGGGATTCGATGGAAGCGGAGCGGAGCACATCCGGTAGATCACTCAGCAGTTTGTCACCCTGAATCACCCCGCCACCGCCGATCGAGAGATCCAGATAATCGAGGATCTCCTTCCATGACAGGGAGCAGACCCAGTTTTCGAAACGGTCCAGTTCATTGCTGGCATAGGCGGCTCCCACGAAGGCCCCGATCGAGCTACCGGCAATGATTTGAGGTTCGATCCCCAGCTCCGCCAGAGCCCGTATGACACCAATATGCGCCCATCCCCGGGCTGACCCACTGCCCAAGGCCAGGCCGATGTTAAGTCTGGGATGTTCTGTGCTTTCTGATTCAGCTTTCAACGCGCTATCTTTCACCTGATGAATTCAACCGAAGTATTCCATCGATGACACCACTGAGCGACCATATCCATAAAATCTTTTTATCTATTGTCGTTGTTTAGTTAATGTGCATAATAGACTCAATCGGAAATATCCGATATCCAACCCATCGCCCCGTTTTTACCAACTCCGAACAGGTAGTACATGAATCTCAATGGCTTGATCCCACTCCCGATCTGGGGTTATGTGGTCCTGACGCTCGTCCTGACCCATATCACCATCGTTTCTGTCACCGTTTTTCTGCATCGTCATCAGGCTCATAAAGCGCTGAATCTGCACCCGATACTCAGCCACTTTTTCCGTTTCTGGCTCTGGTTGACCACCGGCATGGTCACCCTGGAATGGGTCGCCATACACCGCAAGCACCATGCGAAGTGCGAGACGGAAGACGATCCACACAGCCCCCAGACCAGAGGCCTGAACGAAGTGCTCTGGCGCGGTTCTGAACTCTACCGCCAGGAATCCCTGAACCAGGAGACCCTCGAACAGTATGGCCGAGGTACACCTGACGACTGGCTGGAGCGAAACCTCTACAAGAAGCACAATTTTCTCGGAATCAGTCTGCTCTTGGTCATCCAGTTCATCCTGTTTGGACCGATTGGGATCACCATCTGGGCCGTGCAGATGATCTGGATACCCTTCTGGGCCGCCGGCGTGATCAACGGCATCGGGCATTTTTGGGGTTACCGCAACTTCGAGATCCCCAATACTGCAACCAACATTCTGCCCTGGGGCATTCTGATCGGTGGTGAGGAGTTGCACAACAATCATCACGCCTTCGCCAGTTCGGCGAAACTCTCAGTGCGCTGGTGGGAGTTCGACATCGGCTGGATGTACATCCGCCTGTTCTCGATGCTGGGCCTGGCACGGGTCAACAAACAGGCCCCCAAACGCAATCTGGCCGAGGAACGCCCACAGATCGATATCGAAGTGGTCAAGGCCCTGACCGTTAACCGCCTGCAGTTGATGGCGGACTACAGCCGCAGGGTGTTACGTCCGGTATTTCGGGATGAGACCCGCCATGTGGAAAAACACTGGCGGCGTCTCTATCGAAAGGCACTGCGTCTGGCACGGCGTGAAGCGGTGTTACTCAGCGAAGCCGATCGCAAGCGCCTGAGTGAAGTCCTGGAGCAGAGTGGCGCCCTTGCCACGGTCTATCAGTTCAAGCTGAGACTGCATGAGATTTGGGAACAAAAATCAGCCAGTCACAACGCTCGGCTCGAGGCCCTGCGGCAATGGTGTTCTCAGGCGGAGGCCACCAACATCGAAACTCTGAAGGAGTTCGTACACATGATCCGCCGCTATCAGATGACAGCTTCGCATTGATTGGACGCCCAGGGTTGGATGACGGTGCGGGGCGCCGTCATCCAACCCTGGGTACTTGCAAATCAGGGCATGCGCTATGCCAAGCCGCCCGACGCGAAGATAAAGACCACAAAACCCACCGAGCCAAGCAACACCAGCCAGATGGTCCAAAAACAGAGCCACCTGTGATCCTTGCACTCTTCTGAAAATGGACAACCCTTCCTGAGTGGACAACGACTCCTGGACATACTACTACCTCCATTTTTCTCGCCCCAGTATCAGGCCGGGAAGATAAAAAAACAATGATATTCCTCAGCTGATTTCTGCCATCCTCGGCTGTTTGACAAAACCTCAAGTCATATCGAGACTCGCCGCTGGGTATGAGTATGCTGAATTTCCTGTATTGACGACAGACACCACTGGGGTCAATCTGTCCAGAAATCAAGACTCACTGGCCATTTGGAAACCACCGACTTGCTCAAGACCACCCCGGAAACCGGGCCCATGAAATCCGCTGCTGCGCGAAGGTCGACTGAATTCCTGGTCAAACGGCCGGGATCCTTCCTGTGGCGGACCGTCAAAAGCTTTCAGCGCAATCAGGGGCTGCTGCTCTCAGGTGCCGTCGCCTACTATGGCTTGCTGTCCATCGTCCCACTGCTGGCCTTACTGCTGGTTGGTCTCTCCCACTTCATCCCTGAAGAGGCCCTGCTGGCCAGTGTCCGGACACACCTGGATTTCATCATCCCGATCAGTGCCGAGGCCATGACCAACCAGATTGCCGCCTTCCTCCAGTACCGCAAGGTGATCGGCTGGGTCGGTTTCGGCATCCTGATTTTTTTCGCGACGATGGCTTTCACTGTCTTGGAAAATGCCATGTCGGTGATCTTCTTCCACCGGGTCAACATTCATCGACGGCACTTCATGGTCTCGGCCATGATCCCGTTCATATTCATCGCCCTGCTGGGCCTGGGTGTGGTAGTGGTCACCTTGGTCAGTGGCGCCCTGCAGGGTCTCGACCGGGAGCAGGTGAGCCTGTTCGGCTACACCTGGATACTGGATGGCGCCTCGGGCCTCTTGCTCTACCTACTTGGGGTGGTCGGGTTGATCTTTTTGATGACCTCGCTCTATTTCGTCATGCCGGTGGGACAAATCGCCTTCCGGCACGCATTGATTGGGGGACTCACCGCCACTGTCCTCTGGGAGATCGTACGGCATGTCCTGGTCTGGTATTTCACCAGCCTGTCGCTGGTGAACATGGTCTATGGCTCGTTGGCCACCGCGATCGTCGTGCTCCTGAGCTTCGAATTCGCCGCCTTGATCCTGTTGTTTGGAGCCCAGGTGATTGCCGAGTTCGAACGCTGTGTCTCGGAAGAGACCACCGGTTTCACCACCTGAACCAAACGTCGTCGACCCCTGCGCACCTGGAAATTTACCAGGACACCAGTCAGTTTACGCTGCGCCCTGGAGCATCCAATGGGAAATGAAGAAATGGGAGCTGACGGTCTCATGTTTTCACACCCATTGCCGAATATCTCCCTGAAGTTTAATCATGTGAAAGCGTATCATGTTGAAAAAAATCTATAATCTCAGCATCCGCAAGAAACTCTGGGCGATCATTCTGGTGGGTATCATCGGGATCCTGCTCGCCGTTGGCTACTCTGCCGCCACCCTGAAGGAAAACCTGCTGGAAGACCGTAAGGCCAAGACCCGTCACCTGGTGGAATCGGCACACAGCCTGGTCACCCACTACCAGCAAGCGGCGGTGTCCGGAAAACTCACCGTCACAGCGGCGAAAACCGCCGCCGCCGAAGCCATCAAGGCATTGCGCTACGACCAGAAAGGCTATTTCTGGATCAATGACTTCACCCCCAGGGTGATCATGCACCCGATCAAACCCGAGATCATTGGCAAGGACATGGGCCAGGTGACCGATGGAAACGGCAAATATCATTGGCAAGCCTTCGTGGAACTGGCTCGGCGAGACGGCGGCGGATTCGTCGACTATGTCTTTCTACACAAGTCCAAAGGACTGGTTGCGCCAAAACTCTCCTATGTCAAGGCCTTCAAACCCTGGGGCTGGGTCATCGGCACGGGGATCTACATCGATGACATAGATGAGATCTACCATCGCCAACTGGTCGGTCAATTGCTGCTGATGTCCGGTTCGCTGCTGATCATGCTGCTGGTGAGTGTCTGGATTGGTCACACCATTGCCACCCCCGTGCAGCGCCTTTCTGAGGTTATCCAGGGGGTCGAATCCGATGGCCTGCTGAACGATCGATCCGGTTTCCAGCATGAGGATGAGATTGGCTGCACTGGCCAAGCCTTCGATCGTATGCTCGAAGGCTTGGCGGTGTTCGTGCGGGAGATTCAGCAGGTGAGTCAGCAGATGCTCGGCAAGGCCGACCAGCTCTCGGCAATCTCTGATAAAACCAGCGCAGGCATGCACCGGCAACAGCAGGAGACTCAGCAGGCGGCTACCGCCACGACCCAGATGGCCGCCAGCGCCAATGAGATATCGAACAGCGCCGGAAATGCAGCGAACTCAACCAGCAATGCCAACGGCAAAGCCAGAGAAGGCAGCAGCATGCTGCATGACACAATCGATACGATGCAGACGATGAATGAACACATGCAGCATGTCTCAAACCTGGTCAACCATCTCGAAAGCGAGACCACCCGAATCGGTAGTGTGCTGAACGTTATCCGCGGAATCGCCGAGCAGACCAACCTGCTCGCCCTGAATGCGGCGATCGAAGCAGCCCGGGCCGGTGACATGGGACGCGGCTTCGCGGTGGTCGCAGACGAAGTCCGCACCCTCGCCCAACGCACCCAAGCTTCCACCACCGAGATCGACGAGATGATCTCGAATCTGCAGACCGCCACCAATGACCTGGTGTCGGCAATGCAAAAGGGGGTCGAGGCCACAGATCGAGGCATGGAACACGCGGCCGTGACCGACGACTCCCTGCTGGTGATCGTAAACGCGATTGAGCAAATCGAAGCGATGAATCAGCAGGTCGCCACCGCTGCAGAGGAGCAGAGCGTGGTGTCCTCAGAGATCAACGGGAACATTACGAACATCAACGAAGGCGCCCTGTCCATCACCGCCTTGACTGCGGAGATGAGCGAGATCAGCCAACAGACCCGAGATGCGGCGCAACGGATGCAAGCGGTGGCCGCTCGCTACCAAAGCTGAAGCAGCCGGCTCACCGTCCGGCGCTGGCCGGCGACTGCTTACCACTCACCCGATGCTTGCGTCGTTTTACCAAACGGTGAACAATCCTCCTGCAGGCAGAGCCATCGACCCATGCCAGATTTGGGCCCCTGTCTGACTGCCTGGGTACCATCTGAAATATCCAACCAACAAGGAGGGGTCGTCGTGTCGACACAGAAAAAGATCATTGCCAGCCTCAGCGGAGTCCTCTGTATGGCTCCACTGCTAACCATGTCCGCCTCAACCAGCGCAGACACCCAACCGGGGTCAGAGACAGCCCCCCCGTTGGCACAGCGTTATGACGGCGGCTCAGGCCCCGGTGGCATGTACCGCGAACAGCCGAGACCCATGCCCGGATACGGGACTGATATGGGGCAGCGCCGCGGGGGGCCAGGTCACGGTCAGGGACCGGGCGGCTCCGGTTACGGCAGTGGACCCGGTAAGGGCCGCGGCGGTCCGGGTGAGGGCCGCGCGGGCGGACCGGGACGCGGTCAAGGCGCGGGTCAACCTGGACAAGGCAGTGGTTACGGCATGGGCGGTGGCCCCCGACAGGGCCGGGGCGGACCAGACTATCGACAAGGTGGTCCAGGTGCCGGACAAGGTCCCATGGGTCCGAGTTATGGCAGGGGCGGACCTGGCATGGGAAGAGGTCCAGGGCAAGGCCGTGGCGGACCGGGCATGAATACGGGTCCCGGACAGGGCCGCGGCGGACCCGGGATGGGAAGAGGTCCTGGACAGGGCCGCGGCGCACCTGGCTATGGCTATGGACCGGGCGGTCCCGGCTACGGTCGTGACTATGGCGCCGGCGGCGGACCCGGCTCAGGACCGGGCCCCATGGGGCCGAGCTACGGTCCGGGTTATCCGGGGTATGGCCAATATTGAAGGTGATTCCATCCTGATATTCCGTCTCAGCAGAAGGCAGGGGGAAAACAGCTCCCCCCGCCACTTCGAATGCCGCCCCTCTCGGTCGATATTCAACCTCATCAGTTCCTCTGGTATGGTCTCAACCTTTGCTGCTTTCTGAGCCAATAACATGAAGTACAGAGACCTGCGCGATTTCATCCAGCAACTCGAAACACGTGGCGAGCTGAAACGCATTCGGATGGAGGTGGATCCCTATCTGGAGATCACCGAGATCTGCGACCGGACCCTGCGCGCCGGCGGTCCGGCGCTGCTGTTCGAACAGGTCAAAGGTTCCCGCTATCCATTGCTGGGCAATCTGTTCGGCACCCCCGAACGGGTCGCCATGGGCATGGGTGAGGAGAGCGTGGAGGCTTTACGAGAAATTGGGAAGTTACTGGCCTTCCTCAAAGAACCTGACCCACCCAAGGGCATGAAGGACGCCTGGGAGAAACTGCCGGTGTTTCGCAAGGTACTGGATATGGCCCCCAAGGAGCTGCGCAATGCCCCCTGCCAGGCCCAGTCCCAGGAGGCTGATGCGGTCAATCTGGAGGACCTGCCGATTCAAACCTGCTGGCCGGAGGATGCCGGGCCGCTGATCACCTGGGGACTGGTGGTAACCCGGGGACCACAAAAGTCCCGCCAGAACCTGGGCATCTACCGCATGCAGGTTTGAATCGGCAGGTCCTCCAGATTGACCGCATCAGCCTCCTGGGACTGGGCCTGGCAGGGGGCA
>JASJBU010000023.1 GCA_030066355.1 Gammaproteobacteria bacterium
GTGCGGGTCGATGCCTTGCCGGTGAATGATGGCCGGGCCAATGATCGGGTCTGGGCTGCAACACAAGGCCTGATCACCCGAGACCGGCTGGCCGATGTGGAGATCCGTCTGAAGGCCGTTTATGACGATCAGCATATCGCCTGGCTGGTACAGTACGCCGATGAGACCGAAGACAGGGAGCACAAGACCATGCTCTGGGATTCTGCGCTGGAGATGTACAAGACCGGGCCCGCGCGCGAGGATACATTCGTTTTCAAATGGAACATGGAACCCTTGCCAGTGGATCTGACCCTGGCGGCGGATGCTCCCTATCGCGCCGATATCTGGTACTGGAAATCCCACCGGACCGATCATGCCGGCTTTGCGGACGACAAGCATCAACTCTATGTCAGCGATCCCCTGCCCAACGCCAAACGTCTGATTTCCAACAGTGGTAATCTCTTTTACCTGAAGCGCAGCGGTGACTCGGGGAGGTCGGCTTACCAGGCCGAGGTGCATCCGGATTATCAGAGTGAGCAGGCGTCCCGTTTCAAGCTGCGGACTCCTGAGGGCAGTCGAGCCGACATCCGCGCCAAGGGTGTTTGGCTGAATGGTCACTGGACCATCGAGTTTCTCCGCCGCCTGGATACGGGCCAACCCGATGATTTGGCCCTGAATCCGCAGGCAAGCTATCGCTTCGGCGTCTCCCGCTATGAGATTGCCGGTCGGTCAGCCGATCACAGAATTGATCAGCCCCTGTTCGGCAGCGGTGATATCAGCGAGCATCTCAAATTGATCTTTGACTGACGGGCGAGTCGCATTGATCTCCTTTCGTGTTATCAAGTACGCTGCGATCGTCGCCTACCTCGCCCTACTGGTGGGTGCCCTGTTATTGGCCTATCAGCAGAGCCAATTCACTCTCAACTATCTCAAAACCATTACTTCCTGGCATACCCCGATTCTCAAAGAACTCGCACAGGTAAACCGGGGCATAGAAACTGCCGAGCGCCGCTTTCTTATCTCGCAACGGCGGGAAAATCTGCACAGCGAGGATGGCCTCAGTCTGTTCACCCGGTTGATAGAACTGACCAGGCAACTGGAGGCCTCGATACCGCAAGTCCCACCCCTGGTCGTCCATGCACGATATGCCAAGTCTGCCTTCCTGAATACCGTGGAAGAGGATGTCGTGGACCCGAATACCGATACCTCACATCAGCTGCGGGCTGAGGTTGTGACTCAACTGCTCCGCATCAGAACGGGTTTAGCGGCCTACTCAGCGGCAAGTGCCTCGACAGGTGTTGCGCAGGAGATTGGATTGCGCGCGACGATGAATCTATTGCGAACCCTGGAGACCTGGTTCGAGCGCTACCAGGCTCAAGAGCCTTTTTCCATCGATGACGTCATCTGGCCCCTGAAGCAAGCCCTGGACGACCTGGAGCGACTCGAGCGGCGGGTCGTGGAGTGGACCGATATGGCGGATGGTCAGATCCATTCGCATACCGAGGTCCAGATGCTGTTGAACCAGGCGGCCCGGGAGGTTAAGCGGCTGCGCGCAGCGTTCAGGATCTACTTCGACGAGCATCAGATGGAGACATCGGATCGGGGTAGCAATACCATACAAGGCGTCATCGGCGAGACCAGCCGGTCCGTCACCCACTACCTGGACGAGGTCAGCCGGCTGGTGGATGAACATGTGGCCCGCGCCCAACAAGCCATGCTCGCCGATACCCATCACAAGCAGCAGACCTTTCAGCTGATGATCGGAGTTGCGGTTCTGCTGGCCTTTGTTGGCTCCCTGCTTATCAACCGCTTCCTGACCTCGCGCTTCGGGCAACTCATTCAGGGCACGCAACGCTATGCCTCGGGTGATCTGGAGTATCGCATCGATCCGGGTATCCACGACGAATTCGGCACCTTAGCCAAGGCCTTCAACGAGATGGCCAAAGCCTTGGCGGTCAAGGACCAACACCTGAAGGCCAAGCTCGTCGAGCTGGATGTGGCGAATCAGCATATTTCCTCGGTTAACACCCGGCTGGAGAGCCAGGTGGCAGAGCGCACCAGGGCGCTAGTCCTGGCCAAGGAGGCGGCCGAGTCTGCCAACCGCTCCAAGAGTCTGTTCATCGCCTCCATGAGCCACGAGATACGCACCCCCATGAACGGTGTGTTGGGGATGGTCGAATTGTTGTTGGGAACGCCCCTTAAGGAACGCCAGAAGCATTTCGCACAGACCATCCAGCACTCGGGTAAGGCGCTGCTGGGAATCATCAACGACATTCTCGATTTCTCCAAGATCGAGGCCGGTAAGTTGGAGCTTGAGAGTCACCCCTTCGGGCTGCGGGAGCTGCTGCAGGAAACCGCCGAGCTGTTGGCGGAGCGGGCCCATCACAAGGGGCTCGAGTTGTGCCTCGACCTACCGCCCGAGTTGCCATCCACAGTCAGTGGTGATTCCAACCGCTTGCGCCAGATCTTGCTGAATCTGCTGGGCAACGCAGTCAAGTTCACCGAACAGGGGGAGATACTGCTGCGGGCCAAGGTGTGCAGTCAAACGCCAGAAGGCTTGGAGCTGAGGTTCGAGGTGGATGATACCGGCATTGGCATCAGCCAAGAGGCTCAGGCCACCATCTTCGACTCCTTCTCCCAGGCCGACGGATCGACCACGCGCAAGTATGGTGGCAGTGGTCTGGGTCTGGCGATTTGCCGCCAACTCAGCGCCCTCATGGGGGGTGAGATCGGTGTGGAGAGCCAACCTGGACAGGGCGCCCGCTTCTGGTTCACCGCCTGTCTAAAACCCACTGGTGCGGCAGCCCCCAGCTCGAAACCTGAGTGGTTGAGTGGGTATCGAGTTCTCATCCTGGATGGTAACTCCACCAGCCGGCGGCTGCTCGGCAGGCAGTTAGATTGCTGGGAGCTGACCCAGCAGGGCACAGACAGTCTCCCCGAGGGCTTGGCGCTGCTGAGCACTGCCGTTCAACAGGGTTCGCCATATGACCTGGTCCTGCTGGATTGGCGCCTGGCGGAAGCCCAGGGCATCTCGACTATCGAAGGGGTTCGCACTGCTTTGGGTATCAGTCGGCCAAATTTCGCGCTAATGATAACTGCAGGCTGCGATCTGCAAGGTGAGTCAGTTGCAGACTTGGATTCTGTTGCAACACTGAGTAAACCGGTCTCTCAATCCGCATTGCAGCAGGTATTCGAGCGGCTTCTGCGAGCTTGCCCTGAAGGTGTAAGCGAAGATGACTCATTAGTCCCGGGGAACGACCAACAAGGTGCCGGCTTTGATGCGCAGGTCTTGCTCGTCGAAGACAACCCGGTTAATCAGGAAGTGGCCAGGGACATGCTCGAGCTCTTGGGCTGTCGGGTCGATCTGGCAGGTAATGGTAAGGAGGCACTCAGAGCCTTTGCCGGGATGCGCTACGACCTGATTTTAATGGACTGTCAGATGCCGGAAATGGACGGCTTTAACGCCAGTCAGGCGATCCGCGACCAGGAGAAGGCCAGTGGCAATCGACGGGTACCGATCCTGGCGCTCACTGCGAATGTGGAGAAAGGCATCCAGAAGCAGTGCTGGGCCAGCGGCATGGATGACTATTTGAGCAAGCCGTTCACCCAGCAGGCCCTGCGCGATGCTCTGGAACGCTGGTTCGAACCTGGCGCCGTAGTCAACGTCACTGCACAGAACGGAGCCGCCAACCAGGCCCGGATGCAGATGGTGGCTGTCTTGGATCGCCAGGTCTTGGAGGCGCTCCGCCAGTTGCAACGGCCGGGTCGGCCGGATCTGTTGAAAAAGATGGTCACTCTATATCTACAGGAAACCCCGAAATTGCTCGCCGAGGCACAGACAGGCCTGGTGAATCGAGACGCCGAGGCTATTCGGAGGACGGCACACAGCCTGAGATCCAGCAGCGCCAACATGGGGGCGCTTGTCATGGCGGATCTCTCCCGCGAACTGGAGGATTTGGCGCGCGAAAGTCAGCTCAAACAGGCCGGTTCATTGATCGACCAATTGGCATCGAATTTCACGCAGGTACAAGTCGAGTTGATGGACTTCCATGACGCAGACGCCGCTCAGGCCTCGATCTGATGCATGGAAGACTGCTCAGGCAGGAAAAAAGCGGGGCTTGGCATAGGTCAATGGCAACTTTTCCCAAAAAACCCAAATGGTTTCGGCATGCTCGTTCGCTCATCATTGTTCAGCGGCATTCGGAGCTTCGAGGCTGTATCGCGCAAACCCCAGGTTCATAAAAAAGAGAACTCAAATTGCCGTGTGATGAGTCATCCAATACCCCGTCAAAGGTTGGGGTTAAACGCCAGCAACCGGTAATGATCGAGTTACCCGGAATACAGCGATGAGGTTTGAGAAACCTCTGCAAATTCAGTGGTTGCTGGGACACAGGGTTGTGCCACCATCTAAGTGAGTGCAACTCATTGAAAATGAAAGAAACAGATAACCCCGTCACAGGGCTGCGGTTATGCAACTGTGTGGCCTCTGCAATGGGATTGCACGCACGCCGCCGCACTTCGGCTTGCTCAGCAGTCTGTGGCGAACCCATTAAATGACCACTGCCAGTCTGGCCCCGATATTGCGTAGTTGTTCAATGGTGCTATCCGACCATCAGGCGGACGCGATGCCATGGACCGAGAATCCTTACGATCTTGGGCAGGCTGGGGGATCGCGACCATGGCGATAACGTAAGCCTTGAGGAGAAATCGAAAGAGATGCCCGCAGATAACTGTTGGGAAAGATTGATGGTCGTTCTGTTTATGTGCTGCCTGTGGCTCTTGCAGACCTCGGCAATTGCCGCGGCATCTGTTGATCGCCAGGCCCCACTGAGTGTCGACGAGTTGGCCTGGTTGGACGCACATCCGGTCATTCGGCTCGCGCCCGACCCGGATTTCCCGCCGATCGAATTCATTGATGCGGATGGTAACTATAAGGGCATCGCCGCTGACTATGCCGCACTTGTCGAACGCAAACTGGGCGTCAGGTTCAAGATCGTTCGCCTTTCATCCTGGGAAGATGTTCTGCAGAAGGCACAAAGCCGAGAGATCGATATGTTTGGTGCCGCGTCAAAATCTCCACAACGCGCCGAATATATGACGTTCACCCAGCCCCACATCGAACTGCCTGGAGTCATTCTTACGCGCAAGGATAATGACGCCGAGCTGCAACCGGGTGACTTGCGACACCGACAGGTCGGCGTTGTCGCTGGGTATGTCTGGCAGGACCTGTTGCTCAACGACTATCCTGATCTCCCTCTGTACAAGGTGTCGGACCTGAAAACCGGCCTACAAGACCTGTCTTTCGGTAAGCTCGATACCCTGGTGGCCAATCTGGCGACCGCGAGTTGGGTAATCCAGCGCGAAGGCATCACCAACTTGCGTGTCGCTGGCGAGACTGGCTACTTCGGTCGCTATGCATTTGCGACCCGCAATGACTGGCCGGAACTGAGCCGGATCCTGGAAAAGGCGTTGGCGACCGTTACGCCGGAACAACATCAAGAGATCCTGCAACGCTGGGTCAAAGTCGATGCGGCATCATCCTGGTTGAGTCGCAATATGATCATTACCAGCGCCGGTATCCTGGCCCTGCTGCTACTGGTCCTGATTTGGAACAGAACACTCAAGTCCCAGGTCACCCAACGGACGCAGGCCCTCGAAGACCTGCTTGAGCAACGTCACAGTGCCGAACGGGCACTCGATCAGGTTAATGCAGAACTGGAACAACGGGTCAGGGAAAGAACTGTCGATCTGGAGCAAACTAACCAGCGTCTGCGACAGGAGATTAGTGAACGTGAGCGCATACAGGACGATTTACACCGTTTCCAGATGACGCTCAACGAGACCCTCGATTGTGTCTTCATGTTCGATGACAGGGACTTGCGGTTTATTTACGTGAATCAGGGGGCCGTCGACCAGGTCGGTTACCGTCAGGACGAGCTCATGCAGATGACACCGTTCGACATCAAGCCCGATTTTAGTGAAACAGAGTTTCGCGAATTCATCCAACCCTTCTTGGATAAACGCGAAAAGGTGAAGACCTTTGAGACGGTTCATCGGCACAAGAACGGCAGTCTCATCCCGGTAGAGGTTTTCCTGCAATATATGGCCCCGGAGAATGAAACGCCGCGTTTTGTCGCGATCGTCCGTGATATCAGCGAGAGGAAACGGATCGAGGCCGCGGTGAGCTGGAGCAATCGTCAGATCGATATTGTCAGTCAGGCCCAGTCGGCCTTCATCGCCAATTCGGATCCACGCTTGGCGTTCGATACGCTACTCGCCGGGCTGCTCGAATTATCCGGCAGTCAATATGGTTTCATCGGCGAGGTGTTACACGCAGACCACAAGGAACCCTGTCTGCGTACCCATTCGATCAGCAATATTGCCAGGGATCGGGCGGCACTGGGCGTATTCGAACAAGATACCCCCTGGGGGATAGAATTCGCCAGCCTCGAGCCCCTGTATGGCAAAGCGATGAAGACAGGGCAGGTCGTGATTGCCAATGATCCGCAGATCGAGGGCCGAGAGACTACAGCGCCGCAGGAACGGCTTCCCTTAAGGGCCTTCATGGCTTTCCCCCTGTATGCAGGAAAAGACATGGTAGGGCTGACGGGTATGGCCAATCGAGCGGGTGGCTACGATATGGGATTAGTCGATTCGTTAAAGCCCTTGACCTCGACCTGTGCCAATCTGATCGTGGAGTATCGCCGTGTACAGCAGAGAATCAGAGTCGAGGAGCAGGTGCGACACAATGAGGAGCGGCTACGCGCTGTCCTCGACAACATCCTGGAGAGTATCATCACCATCGATCGGAAAGGCATCGTGCAGTCGGTCAATCCGTCGACTGAACAGATCTTTGGCTATACACCAGACGAGATCATTGGCCAGAATGTCAAAATACTCATGCCGGAGCCGCACCAGAGTGCCCATGACAAGTATATCGAGAATTATCATCATACCCGTTCGGCGAAGATAATCGGAACAGGGCGTGAGGTCGAGGGTAGGCATAAAGACGGCAGTGTCTTCCCGATGGAGCTCAGTGTCACCGAGGTTACAACCGCCGGCCAGGCGCTCTATGTAGGCGTGATACGCGACATCACCGAACGCAAAGAGCAGGAGGCCGCCCTATTGCAGGCCCGGAGCGAGTTGCAGCGGGCAAATGAAAAACTTCTCGAGCAGGCACGCACCGATGCACTGACCGGTATCGCTAACCGCCGCTTTTTCGATGAAACCCTGCAACGCGAGATTCGCCGTGCCGGTCGGGAGAAGAGAGCTCCGCTGTCTTTGATCCTGTGTGATATCGACCACTTCAAACTTTACAACGACACCTACGGGCACATAGCGGGTGATCAATGTCTGCAACAGGTCGCCACTGAGATCATAGGGGTGTTTCAGCGTGCGGGTGATCTCGTCGCGCGTTACGGTGGTGAGGAATTCGCGGTGATCATGCCGTCCATGGATCATGCGAATGCGGCAAAGATGGCGGAGCGCTTGCGCCGGGCCGTGTGGAATCGGGCCATTACTCACGCCAGCTCATTGATCGCTGACCGTGTCACGCTCAGCATCGGCACAGCGACGATTGATTCCTCTGGTGTGGCTTTCTCTGTGCAAGATTTTACCAACTGCGCCGATGAGGCGCTCTATGCGGCCAAGGCAAATGGCCGTAATCGAGTAGAAAGCTTCGTTAGTGATTCTCAACTCTCGACCCGCATGGAGGCGCGTTGACGATCCGGTTCACCATAGCCGGGGCGCTGCAGACGGCCGTCGTTTGCTGCCCAGCTCCTTTTTCACAAGCCTGAGAATATTACCAGCGTGTTTGACCAGTACTAAGCGGGATCAATGATCCTGATATGCACCTGGTGCAATTTGGCCGTTGTTTGAAATCGACAACTCATTAAGGGCAGTAGGTTGTTGCGCATGAGTGTTAGGTTTCAGACTGCCAGGTTCAGCGCGAACACCAGTGAATACGGCAGCTCGGTGGGTGGCGGGTCCTGTCGTCGGCACATGGCCGGCGCGTTATCAGGCAGCAGAGTACCCAGAATCTCACTCGTTGGGTTTTATGGATTGAAGCATCCTGGCGCAGGCTCTGTTGACTAGAGCCTGCCCACCCGCCCTAACAGCTCGCTGGGGCAACCTTCTGTCGCTTGTAACGCCTGCATTCTGTAAAAAAAAGCTCGCTGCTCTGCGGCATGGGGGTGCGGGCCCGGGTGACGAACGTGATCAATCTTACACCCCATTTCAGCAGATGCTTGCTGTCGATCACGTCATTGGGTTGCTGGGTTCCGGTGATGATGGTCTTGGGAGAAAAAGCGATGATATCTTCTCCCGCCACGACGAAGTCCGACCAGACATCATAGATGTCGTCATCGGTGCGGAGCGTCTCACACTTACACTTTGCCGTTTCGGCATAGTGCCTGATCAGTTGATCGATTCCGTAAAACCTCGGGTCGTCGATAAAACAGCAAGACATCTCAGTTGCCACCCTGTCAATGTTTTGCATGGTCATGGCGATCTTGACATAGCGGCTCTCGTAAAAGTCCTCGATCGACATGGTGAAGGCCTTAAAGGGTTCACCCCAGAGCTCATCGATGCCTTCGTCACCGTTTCTGTGCTTGACAAGTTTGCCATACTGCAAGGCCTCCTGCAGACACTGGCCACATTCATGCATCAGGTCATTTTCGGGCAGAATCTCGATACCGCAGGCCTCGAGTTCGACCAGATGAGTAAAGATATCGGCGGCGCGATTGAACAGCGCACCAGCCAACATGGCACCTTTGACGCGCTTTTTCTTCTGATCTTGTTCTGCTTCGTAGGCAGACCGAACCTCATCGAGCTGTCTGCCCGGGATGTTGATGCCGTGCTCCATATGATTGAACAGCCGTCGGGTCAGGGAGTGGATCAGACTTTTTTTCGCAGCAAGGGTGTCTCGGGGAGGCTCGTAGCATTTGATCCAGTAGCCGTCGAAATAGGCTTTGGTCACCCCGTCGATCTTCCTGCGCGATCCATTGATATAGGTTTCTTTCATGTTCTGCGGTTTTGTTTGCTCAGGGACGATCATAATCGAGGATACCCACCCCGGAAAGATGGTCGACTCACAGCGCTGAATAACCTTGATCTTGCGGTTGTGTATAAAGATTTATATCACAATGCAGAATCCTCAAACCAAGGCACGCATTTCCAGCGGAGAGCTCGGGCAAATCAGAACCGGCCATGCGCCAAGCAAGTTTTGTGCAAGCAGCAGGAATGCATATCCCGATGTCGAAGATCGTTGTTGGATCCGCTCGATACTGATATCCGGGTTGAATTGATCCCCCAAATTTTATTTTAGAGAGGCTGGTCCCGTGTTACTGATGTCGGTGACGAGGGACAGGATATTGCGCTGGTCGCGGAAGTGATGCGCTCGCCGAACAGACCTCACATCTGGCCGATACTCTTGCTGAAACGAAAGAACCCAAGACCATGGAGGGGCTAGCCATTGGCTAGCTGCCAGACGGGCTTCGAGGAGAACGTTCGAGCACCGCCGGATCTGGCAGGATGGGGAGGGTTGGTCCCGGTTGACCTGGACACGGGTTCTGAGTAGAATTCCGCCTCTTTACTCAGCTGCCTGTTCTGGGTGGCGCGTAATGACAATATTTTCTTGGGGATTTTGGTTATGTATGCGGTAGTTCAAACCGGCGGAAAGCAATATCGTGTCTCGGAAGGAGACACCATCAAGGTAGAAAAGCTGATCGCTGATGAAGGGGCTTCTGTCGAGTTGGACAAGGTCCTGATGGTCACGGATGGCGATAACGTCAAGATCGGTACCCCCTATGTCGACGGGGGCAAAGTCACCGCTACGGTAAAATCCCATGGTCGCGGCAAGAAGGTCAAGATCATCAAATTTAGACGGCGTAAGCATCACATGAAGCGGCAGGGTCATCGTCAATGGTTCACCGAACTGCAGGTGACGGGTATCAACGCCGATTGAGGAGGCAAGTTAATGGCACATAAAAAGGCAGGCGGTAGTACCAGAAACGGCCGCGATTCAGAATCCAAACGCTTGGGCGTCAAGATCTACGGGGGCCAGTCGATCAAGGCCGGCAGCATCATCGTACGTCAGCGGGGTACTCGCTTCCACAAAGGTGTGAATGTCGGCATCGGCAAGGATCATACCCTGTTCGCCACCGCCGACGGTAAGGTAGTCTTCGAGACCAAGGGACCCCGTAACCGTAAGTTCGTCAGCGTGGTCAACGACTAGGCTGACACGGCGTAACTGCTCCAAAGGCCTCGTCATCGGACGGGGCCTTTTGCGTTTAGGACCATGAAATTCATCGATGAAGCCACAATCAAGGTCGAGGCCGGTGACGGAGGCAATGGCTGTGTGAGTTTTCGCCGGGAAAAGTATATTCCGCGGGGTGGCCCCGATGGTGGCGATGGTGGTAACGGCGGTAGTGTGTATCTGACTGCCGACAGCGGGCTCAATACCCTGGTGGACTTCCGGACCCAACGGACCCATCGGGCGGAACGGGGTCAGAATGGCATGGGGCGGGAGCGTACCGGACGCAGCGGACAGGATCTGCATGTGCGGGTGCCCGTCGGTACCCGCGTCATCAATGAAGAGACTGACGAACTGCTTGGGGAATTACTGGAACATGGTCAGCAGCTGCTGGTCGCGCGGGGAGGTGAGCGGGGGATCGGCAATGTCCACTTCAAGAGCAGTACCAACCGTGCTCCCCGGCAATTCACCTATGGTAAAGAGGGCGAGCGCCGTCAACTCCTATTGGAATTGATTCTGTTGGCGGATGTGGGATTACTGGGCATGCCGAACGCCGGCAAGTCCAGCCTGATCCGTAAAATTTCCAGTGCCCGTCCCAAAGTGGCCGACTATCCTTTCACCACACTGCATCCCAATCTCGGTGTGGTCAGTTTGGGCCGGGAGCAGAGTTTCGTGGTTGCCGACATCCCCGGCGTCATCGAGGGAGCGGCACAGGGGGCCGGATTGGGACTGCAGTTTCTCAAGCATCTGTCCCGTACCCGTTTATTACTGCATATGGTGGACATGGCGCCGCTGGACGAGCAGGCCTCGCTGGCGGATGCTATCAGGCGTATCGAAACCGAGTTGACCAATTACTCTGACGAGTTGGCCGGGCGTGAACGTTGGCTGGTCTTGAACAAGATGGATCTGCTGTCGGACAAAGCGATTCTGGAACGTCGTGCTGAGTTGCTCGAGCAGTTGGCGTGGCGAGGTCCGGTGTTCACGATCTCCGCGGTAACGGGGCAGGGTGTCGATGCATTGACTTCAGCCTTGATGCAGCGGTTAGAGGTCATCTGGTCAGCCGAGCGGGATGACCCGGAAAACGACGAGGGGTCAGCCTGGGACCCCCTGCAGGTGTGAGGGTTGGGTGAATGATTTCCAGAAAAACAATACATAATGCCCGGCGCTGGGTGATCAAGATCGGCAGCGCTCTCTTGACCTCGGATGGTAAAGGGCTGTCCAGGGAGGCCTTGTCGCCCTGGGTGGAGCAGATGGCGGCTCTGCGGAAGGCCGGCCACGAAATAGTGCTGGTTTCTTCCGGTGCGGTCGCGGAAGGCATGAGCCGTATGGGTTGGGAGCGGCGACCCCACAACCTGAATGATCTCCAGGCGGCGGCCGCTATCGGGCAGATGGGGCTGATCCGTGCGTATGAGGCCTGTTTCCAGAAATATGACCTACACACCGCGCAGGTCCTCTTGACCCGAGACGACCTGGCTGATCGCTCACGATATCTCAATGCACGCAGTGCGCTGCGAACCCTGCTGAGCCTTGGCGTGGTACCTGTGGTCAATGAAAACGACACCGTGGCCACAGAAGAACTGCGTTTCGGTGACAATGATACCCTTGCCGCATTGGTCGCCAATCTGATCGAGGCGGACCTGCTGGTGTTGCTGACCGATCAGGAGGGGTTATTCGATGCCGATCCGCGTTTTCATGCCAAGGCAGGGTTGATCCACGAGACCCGTGTGGACAATCCACAGCTCGACGCGGTGGCCGGTGGCAGTGCCAGCGGTCTGGGTCTCGGTGGTATGATCACCAAGGTGCGCGCGGCCCGGCTGGCTGCCCGCTCAGGTACCGGTACGGTGATCGCTTCGGGTAAGCGGGCTCGCGTATTGGATAGCATCGGTCAGGGTGAGCAGATCGGCACCCTGTTGGTACCGGTGCAGGAACCTCAAGCCGCCAGGAAACGCTGGCTGGCCGGTCAGTTACAGGTGCGAGGTAGCCTGACCCTGGATGAGGGGGCGGTGCGGGTGCTGCGGGAGAAGGGCAGCAGCCTGCTGGCGGTTGGTGTGGTGGACACGAGTGGTGAATTCACTCGGGGTGAGGCCGTCGTCTGTCTGGATGCAACAGGCTGTGAAGTGGCCCGGGGGCTGGTGAATTACAGCGCTCAGGAGACCCGGCGGATTATCGGGCAACCCAGCAGTCAAATCGAGTCCATCTTGGGCTACGTGGACGAGCAGGAGTTGATTCATAGAGACAACCTGGTTCTGTTGTAATCAGCCATAAAAAAACCGGCGATCGCCGGTTTTTTGATTTCGAGGTCGCGGCCTCGATAATTACATCGCTTTGATCTGGTTGTTCAGTCGACTTTTATGGCGGGCGGCTTTGTTCTTGTGGATCAGACCCTGATTGGCGGAGCTATCGATGACCGGGACTGCCTCTCTGTACGCCTCGGTTGCGGCCTCTTTGTTGCCCTTGGCAATCGCATTGACAACCTTCTTGATGTAGGTGCGCATATGGCTGCGCTGTCCCTGGTTGCGCAGATGTCGTTTGTCCGCTTGGCGGGCCCGCTTGCGGGCTTGGGCTGAGTTGGCCAAGGTAATCTCCTGATCAATGTTCGAGTTTTAATAAAGGGGGCAAATTCTGCCTAAGAATGCTAGTGCTGTCAAGCCATGCTGCTGCAAGTCCATGGTCAATCGATAAACAGGGAGCTGACCGATTCCTCGTTGCTGATCCGGCGGATGGTTTCCGCCAACAACTCGGCGATACTGACTTGACGGATACGCTCGCAGGCCTGTGCCTCCGGCGACAGCTGGATCGTGTTGGTGACGACCAGTTCGTCCAGGCGGGAATTGTTGATGTTCGCCACCGCCGGGCCCGATAGGACGGCGTGTGTACAGTAGGCCACAACCCTGGCGGCGCCATGGTCCTTCAGTGCATTGGCCGCCTGGCAGAGGGTGCCGGCGGTATCCACCAGGTCATCGATGAGTACGCAGCTGCGGCCTTCCACTTGGCCGATGATGTTCATGATCTTCGCCTCGTTGGGACGCGGACGGCGTTTGTCGATGATCGCCAGTTCCGCGTCATCCAGTCGTTTGGCCAGGGCGCGGGCTCTGACCACGCCCCCGACGTCAGGAGAGACCACCATCAGGTCGGGATATTTCTGTCGCCAGACGTCACCGAGCAATAGGGGGGAGGCGTAGACATTGTCCACCGGGGTATCGAAAAACCCCACGATCTGGTCGGCATGCAGATCGACCGTCAGCACCCGATTGGTACCGGCCGTGCCGATCATCTTTGCCGCCAGTCGGGCGGTGATCGGGACGCGGGCGGAACGCGGACGTCGGTCTTGCCGGGCATAGCCGAAATAGGGGATCACGGCGGTGATGCGTTTGGCGGACGCCCAGCGCATGGCATCGATCATCACCAGCAATTCCATGAGGTTCTCGTTGGTGGGCGCCGAGGTCGGTTGGACGATGAAGACATCGCGGCCGCGCACATTCTCCTGAACCTCTGCCATCACCTCCCCGTCACTAAAGCGGCCAACCTGAATCTTGCCTAATGGGATATTGAGGTGCGTGACGATTTCATTGGTCAGTTCCAGATTGGCGTTACCGGAAAAAACCATGATGGAGCTTGAAGGCAAGGCGGCTTCCCCTAGATCAACGATCGATTGTCAGTGAATGGGTGGGTCGGACCGTTTGTCGTGGCTCAGCATGACCGATCAACACCCAGTGTTGAGTTGGGCTGGAGCTCTACGCCAAGGATGATCAAGG
Source organism: Gammaproteobacteria bacterium (assembly GCA_030066355.1). GTDB lineage: Bacteria > Pseudomonadota > Gammaproteobacteria > Chromatiales > Chromatiaceae > JASJBU01. Next base: position 13,987 of record JASJBU010000023.1, read on the forward strand.
CCTTGATGTTCAGCCTCACAGCACAATTTGGCTGGGGCGGCAGGATTCGAACCTACGAATGCTGGGATCAAAACCCAGTGCCTTACCGCTTGGCGACGCCCCAAATAAGGTCTTCAATCTTTTCGAAGTTTGTCGAGGAGTGGAGACCGGTTACTCCCTTTTGCGACAAATCCCTGCAAGCCAGAAGGCAACTGTCGCAGTACCGAACGTGCCGCAGACTCATTCGAAAACGCCGCAAACACACAGGCGCCGGTACCCGTCATCTGGGCTGGCGCATGCCTTTCCAGCCAATCCAGTGCTGCAGTCACTTCAGGATGTAGCTGGCGTACCACGGGCAGGCAGTCGTTGCTTCTCTCACCCTGTAGAAAGTCGCGTATTGTGATCCTGGGTGAGTTGCGTGTCAAATCGGCTGATCCGAAGATCTGGGCGGTAGAGACGTGACAATCCGGGGTCAGGATCAGATGCCAGGGTTCAGGCAGTTCGATATCAGTCAGCTGTTCGCCAATCCCCTCTGCCCAGGCAGCGTGTCCATGCAGGAAGATCGGTACGTCCGCGCCCAGCTCGGACCCCAGTTCCACCAGCTGTTCCTGTGTGAGCCCGGTGTGCCAGATCCGGTTCAAGGCAAACAGGGTGGTGGCGGCGTCGGAGCTGCCGCCGCCCAACCCTCCACCCATGGGAATGCGCTTTTCGAGTCTGATCTCGATCCCGCGGCGGCATTGCGTTTTCATCTGGAGCAGGCGCGCGGCCCGGTGGGTCAGATCCTGGTCGGGTGCTACCCCCTCAAGGGGTGTCTTGATGAGGATCTGGTGGTCGGTCCGGGGCGTGAAAAACAATCGATCCTGATAATCCAGGAATTGAAAGACGGTCTGGAGCTCATGGTACCCATCTGCGCGACGCCCGACGATACGCAACATCAGATTGAGTTTTGCCGGCGCCGGCCAGGCGTCGTTCGATGACATATTATTCAGCGCCGAGCCGCTGCATGACTGGTTTGATGAATCGGTTGTCCGGCTCCAGTTCGTTAGCCTTTTGCCAAACTTCCAGGGCCTGTTGCTTTTTGTTCATGTGCCAGAGCACTTCGCCGAGATGCGAAGCGATTTCCGCATCAGGGCTGAATTTGGCCGCTTCTTGCAGGAATTTGAGTGCACCCTCGAGATTTCCCAGGCGAAACTCGACCCATCCCATACTGTCGAGAATGGCCGGGCTGTCCGGTTTCAGGCTGAGTGCCTTCTGGATGTATTGTTTGGCCTCATCAAGCCGGCCGGTTTGATCCGCCAGGGTATAGCCGAGGGCATTCAGGGCGTCCGCGTGGTCAGGTTGGTGGTTGAGAATCTTGTTCAGGTCCTGTTCAAGAATATTGAGGTGTCCCATGTCGGCTGCATTCAATGCCCGGGCATACAGCAGATCGATATTCTCTTGGTACAATTCCAGACCGCGATTATAGACTTCATGGGCTACCGCGTACTCTCGGGCATCCCTGAGTAAATCCGCTTCGATCAAGTGCAGCCTGACATCCTGTTGTGGCACGATGAAGCGTAAATGCTGGAGTAATTCGCGGGCTTGATTCAGCTTCCCTGTTCCAGCCAGGATCCTGGCCATTTGGATCCGCGCGTCCACTTGGTTGTTACCGCCTACCTTGCTGAAATGGTACAAGGCCTCTTCGAGATTGTCCTGGCGTTGGGTGATCAGGCCGAGTTGGAAATGGGCATCATCCCGTCTTTTCCTGGTCTTGACCAGGCGCTGAAAATACTCACTCGCCGAGTCGTAGTGTTTGAGTTCGGATGAGATGACACCCAGGGCAAAAATGATGTCCTGGTTGGTGGGGTTCTGTTGATTGAGGACCTCAAACTGCTCCAAGGATGCCTCCAGTTGGTTATTGTCCAGCAACAAGCGAGCATAGCTAAGTCGCAATTCTGTATTGTCCGGTGCCTTGCTTATCGCCCCTTTGAGTATTTCCAGTCCTTCCAAGGGTTTGTTTTGGGCAATCAGGCTACGGCTGAGCAGGAGCATACCCTTGGGCCAATCGGGCCTTGCTTGCAGGGCGCGGTCGATGCTTTGCTGTGCGAGTGGGAATTGTCTGGCCTGCATGGCTGACAGGGCCAGTGCGTGCAGGGCATCCGGGTTTTCGCTATCGGCAGGGATGACCTGTTGCATGAGGGCGAGCGATTGGTCGGGTGTCCCTGCCTTTTCCGCGATCGCAGCAGCTTTCAAATAGCCGTTTTGGCCCTGTTCATTGGCGATTCGGACGACCTCATTGAGATGGTGGACGGTCTCCGTTAGCTGTTTTTGATTGGCCGTGAGCAGGGCGGCGATTTGGTTCGCTCCCAGTGAATTGGGGTCGAGCTCGAGCCAGAGGCGGGTGGCCTGCATGGCTTCAGGGGTCAATTTGGCCTGCAGGGCCAATTGGGTGGCGCGTTCCGCAGCGGATGGCGCTCTCGATGCATGGGCGGCGCGAATGGCATGGGTGTATGCCGTTTGGTGATCGCCACGCTGAGCGGCTATTTCCGCGGTAAGTGTATCGAAGATGACACTATTGCTCAGGGTTTGTGGTGGTACCGGTGGTGTAGACTGCGCCTGGAGCTGTTCGATGGAGTCGCTGGTCTCCCCAGGGAGAGATGTCTGGGGCAGAGGCGAGGTGCAGCTAGCCACCAACAGCAACAATGCGGGAATGAGGAGAAAGGTTGATCGGCGGTAAATCATTGCATCTATATATAGTGTGTATGGGTCTAGTAATAAAGCTAAACAGATTCAGCTGCAAGTCTTTGAGCGTCCAGAATCGCCGGAAGATTCCCTTGCAAGTGCCTGGTGACACCAGCAGCCTATAAATGCAGTTAATGTGTATGACATCATCCGATGCACAAAGTATCACGAAATGAGAGTTGACTTTGTTTAGGTGAATCGGCAGAATTCCCTGCTTCCGCTTGGAGGGGTTCCCGAGTGGCCAAAGGGATCAGACTGTAAATCTGACGGCTCCGCCTTCGGAGGTTCGAATCCTCCCCCCTCCACCAGATTACTGAATATTAGCGGTTAATGGTAAGCGACACGTCGCTTGGCAGCGCGGGTGTAGTTCAATGGTAGAACTTCAGCCTTCCAAGCTGAATACGTGGGTTCGATTCCCATCACCCGCTCCATTAGTTTTATTGAGCCAGTGCGACATTGCCTGGAGGGCCCTGATCAGGGTTGAGGTTTTTGCCCAGATAGCTCAGTTGGTAGAGCACACCCTTGGTAAGGGTGAGGTCGGCAGTTCAAATCTGCTTCTGGGCTCCATTTTAACGGCGTGCACTAGCGCGCGAATTTGCCTTTAAATATAGAGAACCTGGAGAGCACTCATGTCCAAGGAAAAATTCGAACGCACAAAACCGCATGTCAATGTGGGAACGATCGGTCACGTCGACCATGGTAAGACCACATTGACGGCGGCGATCACCTTAGTTCAGGCGGCCAAGTATGGTGGCGAGAAGCGCGCCTTTGATCAGATCGACAACGCCCCGGAAGAGCGTGAGCGTGGCATTACGATTGCCACGGCGCACGTGGAGTACGAGTCGGAGACGCGCCACTACGCGCACGTGGACTGCCCGGGCCATGCGGACTACGTGAAGAACATGATCACCGGTGCGGCACAGATGGACGGTGCGATTCTGGTGGTGAGTGCGGCGGACGGTCCGATGCCGCAGACCCGCGAACACATCCTGCTGTCGCGTCAGGTGGGCGTGCCCTACATCATCGTCTACCTGAACAAGGCGGACATGGTGGACGACGAAGAGCTGCTGGAGCTGGTGGAGATGGAAGTGCGCGAGCTGCTGGACAGCTACGATTTTCCGGGCGACGACACGCCGATCATCGTGGGCTCGGCGCTGAAGGCGCTGGAAGGTGACAGCGGCGAGCTGGGCAGCCAGTCGATCGACAAGCTGGTCGAGGCGTTGGACACCTACATTCCGGAGCCGGTGCGCGCGATCGACGGACCGTTTCTGATGCCGATTGAGGACGTGTTTTCGATCTCCGGACGCGGCACGGTGGTGACCGGACGTGTGGAGCGGGGTGTGATCAAGGTGGGCGAAGAGGTGGAGATCGTGGGCATCCGCGACACCGCGAAGACCACCTGCACGGGTGTGGAGATGTTCCGCAAGTTGCTGGACCAGGGCGAGGCGGGGGACAACGTGGGCGTGTTGCTGCGCGGCACCAAGCGAGACGAGGTGGAGCGTGGTCAGGTGCTGGCGCACCCGAGTACGATCACCCCGCACACCCATTTCGAGTGTGAGGTGTACGTGCTGAGCAAGGACGAGGGGGGGCGGCATACGCCGTTCTTTGCGAACTACCGTCCGCAGTTTTATTTTCGGACCACCGACGTGACCGGTGCCTGTGACCTGCCCGAGGGGGTGGAGATGGTGATGCCGGGTGACAACGTGAAGATGACCGTGAAGCTGATCGCGCCGATCGCGATGGAAGACGGTCTGCGCTTCGCGATCCGCGAGGGTGGCCGGACCGTGGGGGCCGGTGTGGTCGCCAAGATCATCGAGTGATCTTTTGAAGTGTGTGCGGGACCGGTTTACGCCGGTCCCGCTTTTAGCGTTTTTAGGCCAGTGGCTCAATTGGTAGAGCAGCGGTCTCCAAAACCGCAGGTTGGGGGTTCGAGTCCCTCCTGGCCTGCCATTTTTCCTGGCAAATTGATCCTATGAGCGCGAATACCCAACAAGTAGAAGTATCCAGCATGGATACAGTCAAGCTGGTGATGTCGGTCACGATAATCGTGGCAGCTTTGCTCGGCTTTTATTATTTCGATGCCTATTCTCAATTGTTGAGGGTCCTGGGACTCATTGCTGTTGTGGGTTTGGCGGTGCTGATTGCCTATCAGACAGTGGCCGGTAAGCGCGTCTGGAAATTTGCGACAGATGCCAAGATCGAAGTTCGAAAGGTCGTTTGGCCGAGTCGCCAGGAAACGGTACAGACCACCTTGATCGTATTTGTGGTAGTACTGATCATGGGTATCATTCTCTGGCTGTTCGACATGATGCTGGGTGCGATCTTGCGTGCTCTGACAGGAGGTTGACAGTGGCGAAGCGTTGGTATGTGGTGCATGCCTATTCCGGCTTTGAGCTGCAGGTTCAACGATCGCTGCTCGAGCGTATCAAGCGCTTTGGCATGGAAGACAAGTTCGGTGAGGTGTTGGTGCCCACGGAAGAGGTTGTTGAAATGCGCGCCGGACAGCAGCGCAAGAGCGAGCGTAAGTTCTTTCCGGGATACGTGCTGGTGCAGATGGAGATGACAGACGAGACCTGGCATTTGGTGAAGGATGTACCGAAAGTGATGGGCTTTATCGGTGGTACGGGAGATCGACCTGCACCGATCACCGACAAAGAAGCGGATGCGATCCTCCAGCGAGTGGTGGAGGGTGTCGAAAAGCCCCGCCCGAAGGTGTTGTTTGAGCCTGGTGAGGTGGTACGGGTCATCGATGGTCCGTTCAACGACTTTTCCGGCGTCGTCGAAGAGGTCGACTACGAGAAGAGCCGTCTGAAGGTTTCGGTGCTGATTTTTGGTCGCTCAACTCCCGTAGACCTGGAATTCGGGCAGGTTGAGAAAGGGTGAAACCGACCGTTTGTCCAGTGGACAAACGCAGAGCGGCGAAGGAACGGTCAAGGCATTAAGGCTATCGAGGTCTCCGTTAGTAATAATTTCAAACAGTTCTCATGAACTGTCAATCGCCCTGAAGAATGATTTGTGCTATTATGCAGGGCTTTTTCAAACGGGGAGTCTGGGTGCAAGTCCCAGACGTCTGTACCCACAGTGAGGTAAAAACATGGCTAAGAAAATCGAAGCTTACATCAAGCTTCAGGTGCCGGCCGGAGAGGCCAATCCGAGCCCGCCGGTCGGCCCCGCATTGGGTCAGCATGGCGTGAACATCATGGAATTCTGTAAGGCATTCAATGCCAAGACTCAGAGCATGGAAAAGGGCATGCCGATCCCGGTGGTGATCACCGTGTTCAATGACCGCTCCTTCACGTTTATCACCAAGACCCCGCCTGCGTCGGTCTTGCTGAAGAAGGCCGCCGGTTTGCAGAAGGGCAGCTCGGTCCCCAACGTTGACAAGGTCGGTAAGGTGACCCGCGCCCAGTTGGAAGAGATTGCCACGACCAAAATGCCTGATCTGACGGCTGCGGACATGGATGCTGCGGTGCGCACCATCGCCGGCAGCGCTCGGCAGATGGGTCTGGAAGTCGAAGGGGTGGAGTAAACCATGGCCAAGAAATCCAAACGCTTAAATGCAATCCGTGAAAAGATCGAGACCGGTAAGTACTATGCGGCGGAAGAGGCCTTCAGCCTGTTGAAAGAGCTTTCTTCGGTCAAGTTCAGTGAGTCGGTCGACGTGAGTGTAAACCTGGGTGTCGATGCCAGGAAGTCGGACCAGGTGGTGCGTGGTTCATCGGTACTGCCCCATGGCATCGGTAAAACCGTGCGCGTTGCAGTCTTTACTCAGGGTGACAATGCAGAGGCGGCCAAAGAGGCCGGAGCGGATATTGTGGGCCTCGAAGACCTGGCCGCTGAGGTCAAGGCGGGTAACATGGACTTTGATGTGGTCATCGCCAGTCCGGATGCCATGCGGGTGGTGGGTAAGTTGGGGCAGATCTTGGGTCCCCGTGGCCTGATGCCTAATCCTAAAGTCGGTACGGTAACACCGAATGTGGCTGAGGCGGTTAACAATGCCAAGGCCGGTCAGGTGCGCTACCGCACCGACAAAGCGGGCATCATCCACTGCTCGATCGGCAAGGTGGATTTTCAGCCGGTCCAGTTGAAGGAGAACCTTGAATCTCTGCTGAAGGCCTTGGTCAAGGCCAAACCCAGCGCGGCGAAGGGTGTTTATCTGCGTAAGGTGACGGTTTCCTCTACCATGGGGCCGGGCTTGGCGTTGGATCAGGCGACACTCTCGCTCTAATCGATTCGGAACATCACCGGCGGCCCGATAGGTACAGTCGGTAGATGAGTAAGAACTTTGGGGTATCGGTCAGCCGGTACCGTCAAAGACCGCAGGTGCACTCAGTTGCTTAATCTTGGCCTGCGTAGACGGTGCAACCCAAATCAGGATACTTCCTGATGATGGTGTGCATTGAGGTGCGGTATCGATGATGCCGTGTGTGTAACAGAGAAACGCAACGCGCATTTCTCGCATTATCAGGAGATGACGACTTTGGCACTCAATCTTGAACAGAAGAAAGCCATCGTCGCCGAAGTCAGTGACGTAGCAAGCAGCGCCTATTCCGCGGTTGCCGCCGAGTACCGGGGACTGACTGTCGAGGAGATGACCGACTTGCGCCGTGAGGCACGCAATAACGGGGTCTATCTTCGCGTGGTCAAGAATTCCCTGGCAAAACGGGCCGTGGAAGACACCGATTTTGCCTGCATGCAAGAGGGTATGAAGGGTCCGTTGATCCTGGCCTTCTCGCAGGAAGATCCCGGTGCTGCCGCCCGCGTCATCAAGGACTTCTCCAAGGAGCATAAGCATCTGCAAGTGAAACTGGTATCGATCGGTGGCCAACTGCTGGCGCCGAGCGAACTGGAGACGCTGGCTAAGATGCCGACCTACGACCAGGCCATCAGTATGCTGATGGCGGTCATGAAGGCTCCGGTGGAGAAGCTGGCACGCACCATGAAAGAGGTGCCTGGCAAGCTGGTCCGGACTGTGGCGGCGATCAAAGACGCCAAAGAGGCGGCTTAATCGGCTTTACTTACATTTATCGTTTTTCGTGCTATTCAAATTTTTAGGAGTTAACAATGGCCGTATCTAAAGAAGAGATCCTGGAGGCTATTGCCGAGATGTCCGTGATGGACGTCGTCGCGCTGATCGAAGCTATGGAAGAGAAGTTTGGGGTAACCGCTGCAGCAGCAGTCGCGGCCGCTCCGGTTGCTGCAGCTGGTGGAGAAGCCGCTGCTGAGGAGAAGACAGAGTTCGACGTGGTGCTCACCGATTTCGGTGGTAACAAGATCGCCGTCATCAAGGCCGTGCGTGCCATCACCGGCCTGGGCCTGAAAGAGGCCAAAGAGGCCGTCGAGGGCGTGCCGACCACGTTGAAGGAAGGTGTCAGCAAAGAAGAGGCTGACGAGGTCGCCAAGCAACTGGAAGAGGCCGGCGCTAAAGCTGAGATCAAGTAATTCTGTACTCGATCAATCGTAAACTGCGTGATTGGGCTGGTGGCGATTCGTCACCGGCCTTTTCCCGCTTGTTGGGTGGAGTTTGCCGAAAGGATTTGACCATCCAACATCCGGATAATCGCTGGTTATAACAGCCGGCACAGGATGTATGAGATTTCGTTTGTTCAGCCAACCGGATTATCCCGGCGCAGGACAACACAAGATTCACCAAGCCTTTGACACTGAGGGATGGCAGCATGGCCTATTCGTTCACCGAGAAAAAGCGTATCCGCAAAGATTTCGGAAAGCGTCCAAGTATTCTGGACGTGCCTTTTTTGCTTGCGACACAGATAAACTCCTACCGGGATTTTCTGCAGGACGGCGTGCCTGCGGACAAGCGCCAGGACGTGGGTCTGCATGCAGCCTTTAAGTCTGTCCTGCCCATCACCAGTTATTCAGGCAACGCCGTCCTGGAATATGTTAACTACCGCCTGGGCGAACCGGTGTTCGATGTTCGTGAGTGTCAGTTGCGCGGTACGACTTATGCGGCACCGCTGCGCGTGCTGGTCCGACTGGTGATCTATGACAAGGAGGCGCCGGCCGGCTCCAAGGTGGTCAAGGACATCCGGGAACAGGAGGTCTACATGGGTGAACTGCCCCTGATGACCGATACCGGTACCTTCGTGATCAATGGCACCGAGCGGGTCATCGTCTCCCAGCTGCACCGCTCACCGGGTGTCTTTTTCGATCATGACAAGGGCAAGACCCACTCCTCCGGTAAACTGCTGTTTTCCGCTCGGGTCATCCCCTATCGGGGCTCCTGGCTGGATTTCGAGTTCGACCCCAAGGATAACGTGTTCGTGCGTATCGATCGCCGGCGCAAGCTGCCGGCCACAATCCTGTTGCGTGCCCTTGGCTTTGACACCGAACAGATTCTCGAGATGTTTTTCGAGACCGATAACTTGAGTCTGACCAAGCGCACCCTCAAAGTGGATCTGGTTCCCGAACGTCTGCGCGGAGAAACGGTCAACTTTGACATCAATGCCGGCGGTGAAGTAATCGTCGAAGCGGGGCGCCGGGTCACCGCCCGTCATATCAGACAGCTCGAAAAAGCGGGTGTCAACAAGCTGGATGTACCCCGTGACTATGTCTATGGGAAAGTGCTTGCGCACAACGTGGTGGATAAAAAGACCGGTGAGTTGATTGCCGAGGCGAATGCCGAGATCACCGATGAGCTCTTGGACCTGTTGGTTGAAAGAGGTATCAAAAAGCTCAAAACCCTGTTTACCAACGATCTGGATCATGGTCCCTTCTTGTCGGACACCCTGCGTATCGATCCAACCACCAACGAGCTGGAGGCGCAGGTCGAAATCTACCGTATGATGCGCCCCGGTGAGCCGCCAACCAAGGAAGCCGCGCAGAATCTGTTCAACAATCTGTTCTTTACCCCGGATCGCTACGATCTCTCGGCGGTCGGCCGGATGAAATTCAACCGTCGTCTCAGTCGTGAGAACGAGGAGGGCGAGGGTGTACTCTCCAAAGAGGACATCATAGATGTGCTCAGAGAACTGATCGACATCCGCAACGGAAATGGCGTGGTAGACGATATCGATCACCTGGGCAACCGGCGTATCCGTTGTGTGGGTGAAATGGCGGAGAACCAGTTCCGGGTCGGTCTGGTCAGGGTCGAACGGGCCGTCAAGGAACGGCTCACCCAGGCCGAGTCCGAAGGTCTGATGCCCCAGGAGATGATCAACGCCAAGCCGGTGTCTGCAGCGATCAAAGAGTTCTTCGGCTCCAGCCAACTCTCCCAATTCATGGATCAGAACAATCCGCTGTCTGAGGTCACCCACAAACGCCGGGTCTCGGCGCTGGGTCCGGGCGGTCTGGCGCGTGAAAGGGCTGGCTTCGAAGTGCGCGACGTGCATCCGACCCATTATGGTCGAGTCTGCCCCATCGAGACGCCTGAAGGACCGAATATCGGTCTGATCAACTCGCTGGCGGTCTACTCCCGAACCAATCGCTACGGGTTTCTGGAAACCCCCTACCGCAAGGTGGAGGATGGCCGGGTCACCGACCAGGTGGATTACCTCTCCGCGATCGAAGAGGGGCGTTTCGTCATCGCCCAGGCCAATGCGACCCTGGACACGGAGGGGCGCTTGGTCGACGAACTGGTCTCTTCTCGCTATCAGAACGAATTCACCCTCTCCTCGCCGGACAAGGTGCAATATCTGGACGTCTCGCCGAAGCAAATCGTGTCAGTGGCGGCTTCGTTGATCCCCTTCCTGGAACACGATGACGCCAATCGCGCCCTCATGGGTTCCAACATGCAGCGCCAGGCGGTACCGACGCTGCGTGCCGAGAAGCCCCTGGTGGGTACCGGCATGGAACGCGTGGTAGCGGTTGACTCCGGGGTCACCGTGGTGGCCAGGCGGGGTGGCGAGGTCGAGTCGGTGGATGCCGCACGCATCGTGGTCAGGGTCAACGACGACGAGACCGAGGCGGGTGAATCCGGTGTGGATATCTACAACCTGACCAAATACACCCGCTCCAATCAAAACACCTGTATCAATCAGCGTCCGTTGGTGAATGTGGGCGACCAGATTGCCCGGAGCGATGTGTTGGCGGACGGGCCTTCCACCGACATGGGGGAACTGGCCCTGGGCCAAAACCTGCGGGTCGCTTTCATGCCCTGGAATGGTTACAACTTCGAGGACTCCATCCTGATCTCCGAGCGGGTGGTAGACGAAGATCGTTTCACCTCGATCCACATCGAAGAGATGACCTGTATGGCCCGCGATACCAAGCTGGGTCCGGAGGAGATCACCGGTGATATCCCGAATGTGGGTGAAGCGGCACTCTCCAAACTGGACGAGTCGGGTATCGTCTACATCGGCGCCGAAGTGCGTGAAGGCGACATCCTGGTGGGCAAGGTGACGCCGAAGGGTGAGTCCCAGCTCACCCCGGAAGAGAAACTGCTGCGGGCTATCTTCGGCGAGAAGGCCTCCGACGTGAAAGATACCTCGCTGCGCGCCTCCTCCGGTCGGGTGGGCACGGTCATCGATGTGCAGGTCTTTACCCGCGACGGTGTGGAGAAGGATGCCCGCGCCCTGCAGATCGAAGAGATGGAACTGGCGCGGGTGCGCAAGGACCTGGATGACCAGTTGCGCATCATGGAAGAGGACACCTTTCAGCGCGTGGAAAAGATGCTGATCGGCAAATTGGCCGACGGCGGTCCCAGCAATCTCGCCGCTGGCTCCAAGATCACCAAAACCTACCTCAGCGAGCTGGAGCGGGACAAGTGGTTCGAGATCCGTCTGCGCAAGGAAGAGACAGCCTCTCAGCTGGAGGCGATCGCCGAGCAGGTCAAGGCCCAACGTGAGACCTTCCGTGAGAAGTTCGAGGAGAAGAAGCGCAAATTGACCGCCGGTGATGATCTGGCCCCTGGTGTACTGAAAATGGTCAAGGTCTATGTGGCGGTGAAGCGGCGCATCCAACCGGGTGACAAGATGGCCGGCCGGCATGGTAACAAAGGCGTAATCTCCACCATCGTACCGGTTGAGGACACGCCCTTCGACGAAAACGGCGAGCCGGTGGATATTGTCCTCAACCCCCTCGGCGTACCCTCGCGGATGAACGTGGGTCAGGTGCTGGAGACCCACTTGGGATTCGCCGCCAAGGGTGTCGGTCGCAAGATCGGCGCCATGCTCGAGGCCCAGGCGGAGATGGCCGAGCTGCGCGGTTTCCTCGATCAGGTCTATAACGGCAGCGGTAAGGCCGAAGAACTCGACACGCTCACGGATGAAGAGGTCCTGGAGATGTGCGGCAACCTCAAGGGTGGCGTACCCATGGCCACCCCGGTCTTCGACGGCGCCCACGAGACGGAGGTCAAGCAGATGCTGGGCCTGGCCGGCTTGCCGGAAAGCGGTCAGTGTATCTTGTTCGATGGCCGCACCGGCGAGTCCTTCGAGCGGCCGGTGACCGTCGGCTACATGTATATGTTGAAACTGAACCACCTGGTGGACGATAAGATGCACGCCCGTTCCACCGGGCCCTACAGCCTGGTTACCCAACAACCCTTGGGTGGTAAGGCGCAGTTCGGGGGGCAGCGATTCGGGGAGATGGAGGTCTGGGCCCTGGAGGCCTATGGTGCCGCCTACACCCTGCAGGAGATGCTCACGGTCAAGTCGGATGACGTCAACGGTCGTACCCGGATGTACAAGAATATCGTCGATGGCGACCATCGCATGGAGGCCGGCATGCCCGAGTCGTTCAACGTGCTGGTCAAAGAGATTCGCTCTCTGGGCATCAATATTGAACTGGAACAGGACTGAGTGGACGAGTGAGTCAGTTGTCGTTGCCGGGCATCCGGCGCGCTAACGGTATATTCATTCACCACTCCCGACAGGAGAATCGATCTTGAAAGATCTATTAAATATTCTGAAACAACAGGGTCAGGCGGAAGACTTTGATGCGATTCGCATCGGCCTGGCGTCCCCCGACATGGTCCGGTCCTGGTCCTATGGTGAGGTCAAGAAGCCGGAGACCATCAATTATCGTACCTTCAAGCCCGAACGGGACGGTCTGTTCTGTGCCAAGATTTTTGGCCCGATCAGCGACTACGAGTGTTTGTGCGGTAAATACAAACGGCTCAAGCACCGTGGGGTGGTCTGCGAAAAGTGCGGCGTCGAAGTCACCCTGGCCAAGGTGCGGCGTGATCGCATGGGGCATATCGAACTGGCCAGTCCGGTGGCGCACATCTGGTTTCTCAAGTCTCTGCCGTCGCGCATCGGCCTGTTGATGGATATGACCCTGCGGGACATCGAACGGGTGCTCTATTTCGAATCCTTTGTGGTGGTCGATCCCGGCATGACCCCCCTGGAGCGGGGGCAATTGCTCACAGACGAGCAGTACCTGGACGCTATCGAGGAAAACGGCGACGAGTTCGATGCCCGCATGGGTGCCGAAGCTGTCTATGAATTACTGAAGACCATCGACATTCCTGCTGAGATCAAACAACTGCGGGAAGAGATCGACGCCACCAATTCCGAGACCAAGATCAAGAAGTTTACTAAGCGGCTGAAGTTGCTGGAGTCATTGAACGAATCCGGCAATCGTCCCGAGTGGATGGTGATGACCGTGCTGCCGGTGCTGCCGCCGGAGCTGCGTCCCCTGGTTCCCCTGGATGGTGGACGCTTTGCCACCTCGGACTTGAATGATCTCTACCGTCGGGTGATCAACCGCAACAATCGCCTGAAACGGTTATTGGATTTGAACGCCCCCGACATCATCGTGCGCAATGAAAAGCGCATGTTGCAGGAGTCGGTGGACGCCCTGCTGGACAACGGACGCCGCGGCCGGGCCATTACCGGCACCAACCGCCGTCCGCTGAAGTCCCTGGCCGACATGATCAAGGGGAAACAAGGGCGTTTCCGTCAGAACCTGTTGGGCAAGCGTGTCGACTACTCCGGTCGTTCGGTCATCGTGGTGGGACCAACCCTGAAATTGCACCAGTGCGGACTGCCGAAAAAAATGGCCCTGGAGCTGTTCAAGCCTTTCATCTTCAGCAAGCTGCAGTTGCGCGGCCTGGCAACCACCATCAAGGCAGCGAAAAAGCTGGTGGAACGGGGTACCGCCGAAGTCTGGGATATCCTCGAGGAGGTGATCCGCGAGCATCCGGTGATGCTGAACCGCGCACCGACCCTGCATCGCTTGGGTATCCAGGCCTTCGAGCCGGTCCTGATCGAGGGTAAGGCGATCCAGCTGCATCCGTTGGTCTGCACCGCCTTTAATGCCGACTTCGACGGTGATCAGATGGCGGTCCACGTGCCCCTGTCGTTGGAGGCACAGCTCGAGGCGCGCAGTCTGATGATGGCCACCAACAACATCCTCTCACCGGCCAATGGCGACCCAATCATCGTACCCTCCCAGGACGTGGTGCTCGGACTCTATTTCATGACCCGGGAGCGTATCAACGCCAAAGGCGAGGGCATGGCCTTTTCTGATATCCATGAGGCCAAGCGCGCCTACGAATCGGGTCATGCTGACCTGCAGGCCCGGGTCAAGGTGCGGATCATGGAGGTGATTCAAGATGAGAACGGCAATGTGGAGGCGCAGAGCAAGCTGGTCGACACCACCATCGGCCGCACCATCGTCTTCGAGATCGTACCGCGAGGACTGCCCTATGCCCTGATCGACCAGGCTATGGGTAAGAAGGCGATCTCCAACCTGATCAATGCCTGCTATCGCCGGCTCGGTTTGAAGGATACGGTCATCTTCGCCGATCAATTAATGTACATGGGCTTTCGGTATGCGACGCGGGCCGCGGTGTCCTTCTGCTCCAATGACATGGTGGTGCCCGAGGAGAAGGAGCCGATCCTGGCGCGGGCCGAGAACGAGGTGAAGGAGATTGAGAATCAATATACCTCAGGCCTGGTGACCAATGGTGAGCGTTACAACAAGGTGGTGGATATCTGGTCCCACACCAACGATCAGGTAGCCAAGGCAATGATGGCCAAGCTGGGTAAGGAGACTGTGGAAGATCGGGAAGGCAAGCAGGTGGAACAGGACTCCTTCAACTCGGTTTATATGATGGCCGACTCCGGGGCGCGTGGTTCCGCAGCGCAGATCCGCCAATTGGCCGGTATGCGAGGCCTCATGGCGAAACCGGACGGTTCGATCATCGAGACCCCGATCACTGCCAACTTCCGTGAAGGCCTGGATGTGTTGCAGTACTTCATCTCGACCCATGGTGCGCGCAAAGGCCTTGCCGATACTGCTTTGAAGACCGCTAACTCAGGATACCTGACAAGACGTCTGGTGGATGTGGCGCAGGATATGGTCGTGCTGGAAGATGATTGCGGCACCAACGAGGGGGTGCTCATGCAGCCCATCATCGAGGGTGGTGACGTGGTGGAACCCTTGCGTGAGCGTATCCTTGGCCGAGTGCTGGCGGTCGATGCCCATCCGCCCGGCAGTGACGAGATCGTCGCACCGGCCGGTACCCTGTTGGATGAGGAGTGGGTCGAAAAGCTGGAAAGCATCGGCGTGGATCAGGTGATGGTGCGTTCCGCCATCACCTGTGAGGCGAAGGTGGGTGTCTGCTCCCAGTGTTACGGGCGTGACCTGGCCCGGGGGCATCGGGTCAATATCGGTGAATCGGTGGGGGTCATCGCGGCCCAATCGATCGGTGAACCCGGTACCCAGTTGACCATGCGTACCTTCCATATCGGGGGCGCGGCCTCCCGTTCCGCGGCAGTCAACAACATCCAGGTCAAGGCGGGGGGTGAAGTGCGCCTGCACAACATCAAGACGGTAAAACACGCCAGCGGCAACCTGGTGGCGACCTCTCGCTCCGGCGAATTGACCATCGTCGACGAGGTGGGGCGTGAGCGTGAACGCTACAAGGTGCCTTATGGTGCGGTGTTGCAGGTCGATGAGGGTAGCGCAGTGGATGGCGGTCAGATCGTGGCCAATTGGGACCCGCATACCCATCCGGTGATCACCGAGGTGGCGGGTGTGCTGCGCTTCGTGGACTTCGTGGATGGCGTGACCGTACAGAAGCAGGTGGATGAGGTGACCGGCCTCAGCTCCCTCGAGGTGATCGATCCGAAGCAGCGTCCGGCGGCGGGCAAGGATGTCAGGCCCATGGTGAAACTGGTGGATGAAGACGGTAACGACCTGAATATCGCTGGTACCGACATCCCCGCCCACTACTTCCTGCCGGCCAATGCGGTGGTCAACGTACAGGATGGGGCGGACGTCGGGGTTGGTGACGTGCTGGCCCGTATTCCCCAGGAATCTTCCAAGACCCGTGACATCACCGGTGGTCTGCCGCGGGTGGCGGATCTGTTCGAGGCGCGTAAGCCTAAGGATCCGGCAATCCTCGCAGAGGCCACGGGCACCGTCAGCTACGGTAAAGACACCAAGGGTAAGCAGCGTCTGATCATCACCGATCCAGACGGAGAGCAGCACGAGGAGCTGATCCCAAAATGGCGGCACGTCAACGTGTTTGAGGGTGAGCAGGTCGTCAAGGGAGAAATCATCTCCGACGGTGAATTGAATCCTCACGATATCCTGCGTCTCAAAGGCGTCACTGATCTCGCCGAGTATCTGGTCAAGGAGATCCAGGACGTCTACCGTCTGCAGGGTGTGAAAATCAATGATAAGCATATCGAGGTGATCATCCGCCAGATGCTGCGCAAGGTCGAAGTGACCAGTGTGGGTGACAGCCGCTTCCTCAAGGGTGAGCAGGTCGAGAAGAGCGCCTTGCTCGAAGAGAACGAGGTCCTGCGAAACGACGCTAAGCACGCAGCGCTCTACGAGCCGCTCTTGTTGGGTATCACCAAGGCTTCTCTGGCGACCGAATCGTTCATCTCGGCGGCATCCTTCCAGGAGACCACCCGGGTGTTGACCGAGGCAGCGGTTCGCGGCTTGTCCGATAGGCTCAACGGCCTGAAGGAGAACGTCATCGTAGGTCGCTTGATACCATCTGGCACAGGTCTGTCTTACCACAATGAGCGGAGGCGACAGCGTATGGAAATGTTGGCCGAAGAGGAGAGTAGACCTGAATTGGTGGCGGAAGAGGTCGAGCAGGCCTTCAAGGAAGCGCTTAACACGCCTGAGGGAGAATGACTGGCCAGTCTAGATGTGAATTTGGCAGGCTTGCCAGGTTTACTTGACAACACGCCGGAGCAAGCATAGAATGCGCGCTCTCTGACAGGCCGGCCCTATGCCGGCCTGTCGTTTCTCGCGCTCTCCAGACCTCTATTCGAGGCTGGCATGAGCGAAAGTCAAATGCCAGAAAATCAGAGAGTTCCGGCGCATTCTTTATTTTTGCGGACCGGCTTGATGTCGACTTCTCTGAGTTTTTTTGGCGGAGCAGAATTTTACGTCCCTGGAGACGGTTTACTAAATGGCAACGATCAACCACCTGGTGCGTAAGCCCAGGAAACGGAAACCTTCGAAGAGCAATGTGCCGGCGCTCAACGCCTGCCCACAAAAACGTGGTGTGTGCACCCGTGTTTACACCACGACACCGAAAAAGCCGAACTCGGCCTTGCGTAAGGTGGCGCGTGTGCGGTTGACCAACGGTTTCGAAGTAAC
>JASJBU010000170.1 GCA_030066355.1 Gammaproteobacteria bacterium
GAAGAACCTGCTCAGCGGTGAATACGACAAGGTCTCCAGTGTGGCCCGCGCCTACAAGGGGCAGGGGCTGAAATCCATCGTTGTGGCCGAGGACAACTACGGTGCCGGGGCTCCATCGCCGCATGCTCCCGGGAGGAGCCCTCACCGTAGTTGTCCTCGGCCACAACGATGGATTTCAGCCCCTGCCCCTTGTAGGCGCGGGCCACACTGGAGACCTTGTCGTATTCACCGCTGAGCAGGTTCTTCACCGAGTTGGTCTCGCTATTGAAACTGTTCACCGCACCCATCAGTAGGTTGTCCGAGATGTTGTCCAGATGGCCGCGGAACTTCAGCCAGGGGCCGGCCATGGAGATATGGTCGGTGGTGCACTTACCCTGGGCCTTGATCAGCAGGGGCATACCGGTATAGTCCTGGCCGTCCCACGGGGCGAAGGGGGTGAGTAGCTGCAGACGGTTGGAGTCAGGGTCGACCACGATCTCGACGTTTTCGCCGTCTTCGGAGGGAGCCAGATAGCCGGCGTCTTCCACCGCGAAGCCTTTCACCGGGAGTTCCTTGCCCTGGGGCTCGTCCAGCTTGACCTCGTCACCGTCTTTGTTGGTCAGGGTGTCGGTCAGTGGGTTGAAGGTCATACTGCCGGCGATGGTGAGCGCCGTGACGATCTCCGGCGAGGCGACGAAGCCGTGGGTGTTGGGATTGCCGTCGTTGCGCTTGGCGAAGTTGCGGTTGAACGAGGTGATGATGGAGTTCTTACGCTCCGGGTCATCGGTGTGGCGCTTCCACTGGCCGATGCAGGCACCGCAGGCGTTGGCCATCACCACGCCGCCGATGGCGCTGAACTTGTCCAGGATGCCGTCGCGCTCGGTGGTGTAGCGGATCATCTCGGAACCGGGCGTGACGATGTATTCAGCCTTCACCTCCAGCTTCTTGTCGATGGCCTGCTGGGCCAGGGAGGCGGCGCGGGTGATGTCCTCGTAGGATGAGTTGGTGCAGGAGCCGATCAGACCCACCTCGAGCTTTTCCGGATAACCCTTTTCCTTCACCGCCTGGGCGAACTCGGAGATCGGATGGGCCGCATCCGGGGTAAAGGGGCCGTTGATATAGGGTTCCAGGGTGCTCAGGTCGATCTCGATCAATTGATCGTAGTATTTTTCGGGATTGGCATAGACCTCACTGTCCGCTTTCAGGTGTTGTTGGATCTGATCGGCGGCATCCGCCACCTCGGCACGACCGGTCTCCTTGAGATAGCTGGCCATCTTCTGATCGTAAGCGAACACGGAGGTGGTGGCGCCGATCTCTGCGCCCATGTTGCAGATGGTGCCTTTGCCGGTGCAGGAGAGGGAATCCGCGCCGTCGCCGAAATACTCGACGATGGCATTGGTGCCGCCCTTGGTGGTGAGGATACCCGCTAGCTTGAGGATCACGTCCTTGGCGGAGGTCCAGCCGCTCATCCGGCCGGTGAGCTTGACGCCGATCAGCTTGGGCATCTTCAGCTCCCAGGGCATGCCCGCCATGACGTCCACCGCATCGGCGCCGCCCACGCCGATGGCGATCATGCCCAGACCGCCGGCGTTCACCGTGTGCGAGTCGGTGCCAATGATCATACCACCGGGGAAGGCGTAGTTTTCCAGTACCACCTGATGGATGATACCCGCTCCGGGTTTCCAGAAACCGATACCGAACTTGTCCGAGACCGATTGCAGGAAGTCATAGACCTCCTGGTTCTGCTGCATGGCTACCGGGAGATCGGACCCGGCGCCCTGGTCGGACTGGATCAGATGGTCACAGTGTACGGTGGAGGGTACTGCCACCTTCTTGCGTCCGGAGTTGATCAGCTGCAACAGGGCCATCTGGGCGGTGGCGTCCTGCATCGCCACCCGGTCCGGGGCGAAGTTCACATAGGTCTCGCCGCGTTTGAAAGGTCCGAGGCTTTGCTGATCTGACAAGTGGGCATAGAGGATTTTCTCTGCCAGGGTCAGCGGGCGGTCGAGCTTGGCCTTGGCGGCTGTGATCCGGCTGTCGAAATTGGTGTAGACGTCTTGTATCAGGTCGAGGTCAAAGATCATATTGGGTTCTCTGGGTTAAAGGTTGGTATTCGTAGTCTAAGAATTCATTCAAATCGCTCGGCCTGCTGAAGCATTCGCTCCAGGTTCTCCCGCGAGGCCCGTACATGGCGGCGCATCATCAGTTCCGCCATCTCTCCATCCCCGGCGGCGATCACATCGACGATTGCGCGGTGTTCCGCCAAGGCAGGCTGAGTGCGCTGGCTGGTCATGCCGAACTGGTGGCGATACATGCGTACCAGGTGATACAGGTCATCACACAGCAGATTGATCAGGCGGCTGTTGTGGCTGCCCTGCACGATGAGAAAGTGAAAGTCCAGGTCTCCGACCTGTTGAAAATCATCACTCTGGTCTTGTTCGATCTGCCGGCTGTGTTCGCTTGCGAGCGATCGCAAGGCGTCGATCTCCTGCTCGGTCATGTGTCGCGCCGCCAGACGGGCGGCCATACCCTCCAGGGCCTCGCGCACATGGTAGATCTCCAACAACTGCTCGCCATCGAGCTCGACCACCCGGGCGCCCACATTCGGTTTGCGGGTCACCAGGTGGCAGGCCTCCAACCGGCCGATGGCTTCGCGCAGACTCGCACGGCTGACCTGGAGTTTTTTCGCCAGGTCGGGTTCGCTGATCTTACTGCCGGCGGGGATGTCTCCCTCGACGATGGCCGAGCACAGGGTTTCGAAGACCCGATCGCTCAGGGTGGTGGCATCGTTTTCTGCGGCAAGAATCATGATGGGTGGCAAATTGTCGACATTAATCTCAGAATAGCGCGAATTATTCCCATAAATAGGCCGTTGTCAAGAAATATTGTCGACAATTTATGACTCGACCCCCAAGGGATTATCCTCATCATCCCCAGGTGAGATAGAATGATCTGCTGGTTAGATCCATACGCCACCGTTCAATGCAGGTCCGTCCATGTCCGAAGAACTGCGCCGCGCCGCGCTCGATTACCACCGTCTTCCCAAACCCGGCAAACTGGAGATCAAGGCCACCAAACCCCTGGCCAACCAGCAGGACCTGGCCCTGGCCTATACCCCGGGCGTGGCGGACGCCTGCCGGGAGATCGAGCAGGATCCGCTCACCGCGGCCGACTATACCGCGCGCAGCAATCTGGTGGCGGTGGTGACCAACGGTACCGCGGTGCTCGGCCTGGGCGCCATCGGTGCCTTGGCCTCCAAACCGGTGATGGAGGGCAAGGCGGTGCTGTTCAAGGAGTTTGCCGATATCGATGTATTCGATATCGAGGTGGACGAGACTGATCCGCAGCGCTTCATCGATACGGTGGCCAGGTTGGAACCCAGCTTCGGCGGCATCAATCTGGAGGACATCAAGGCCCCGGAGTGTTTCGAGATCGAACAAGGCCTCAAAGCACATATGAAGATCCCGGTGTTCCATGATGACCAGCATGGCACTGCCATCGTAGTCTGCGCAGCGATTTTGAATGGCCTTAAGGTGGTGGGTAAGCCCATCGAGCAGGTGCAGCTGGTGACCGCCGGCGCCGGTGCTGCGGCCCTGGCCTGCCTGAGTCTGCTGGAGGATCTGGGGCTCCAAAGGGAAAACATCACGGTGACCGATATCGCCGGGGTGGTTTATGCGGGGCGTACTGAGGAAATGGATCCCTACAAGGCCGTCTATGCCAAACAGACGCAGCTGCGCACCCTGGAAGAGGCGTTGGAAGGGGCAGACCTGTTCCTCGGCCTCTCCGCCGCCGGTGTGCTCAAGCCGGTCTGGCTCGACAAGATGGCGGATCGCCCCTTGATCCTGGCGTTGGCCAATCCGGTGCCGGAAATCCTGCCGGACAAGGCCAGAGCGGTGCGGCCCGATGCGGTGATCGCAACCGGGCGTTCCGACTACCCCAATCAGGTCAACAACGTGCTCTGTTTCCCCTTCCTGTTCCGCGGCGCTCTGGATGCCGGGGCGACCGAAATCAATAGCGCGATGAAGATGGCTTGTGTCAAGGCCATTGCCGAGCTGGCTCAGGCGGAGGCCTCGGACATCGTACGCTCCGCCTATGGCGGCCAGCGCCTGCAGTTCGGACCCGATTATCTGATACCCAAGCCCTTTGACCCAAGGCTCATGGAGACTGTGCCGCCCGCGGTGGCCCAGGCGGCCATGGCGTCCGGCGTGGCGCAGCGTCCCATCGACGATCTGCAGGCCTACCGCCAGAAGCTGCATCATCAGGTATTCCGCACCGGCATGACCATGAAGCCGGTGTTCGACAAGGCGCGAGAGCGGTTCACCCGGCTGGTCTACGCGGAAGGGGAGGAAGAAAAGGTGTTGCAGGCCAGCCAGCAGGTGATCGACCAACGCATCGCCCGGCCGATCCTGATCGGCCGGCGAGCCGTGATCGAGCAGCGGATCCAGACCCTGGGGCTGAGTATGCAGGTGGAACAGGACTGTGATCTGCTCGATCCCCTGGACAATCCCCATTACGACTACTACTGCCAGCTGCTCTATCAGCGTGTGGCGCGTCGGGGTTACTCACCCAAGGAGGCGTCCAGCACCGTACGCCAGAATCTCACTACCCTGGCGGCAGTGATGGTGGCCAACAACGATGCGGACGCCATGATCTGCGGCACTGTCGGACGCTATGAAAAACACCTTGAGCAGGTGGAGCTGGTCCTCGGGCGCAAGCCGGGTGTCCGACATCTGACCTCCATGCGCGCCCTGGTGCTGCACTCCGGTACCATCTTCATCACCGACACCTCGGTGCAGATCGATCCGGATGCTGAAGCCATCGCCGAGCTGGTCGCGCATTGCGCCGACGAGGTGCGCTGGTTCGGCATCGAACCGAAGGTGGCCCTGGTCTCCCATTCCAATTTCGGCAGCTACGACACCCCCTCGGCGATGAAAATGCGTGAGGCCCTCGAGCTGATTCGCCAGCGCCTGCCGGACCTGGCAGTGGAAGGGGAGATGCACGCCGACCTGGCCCTGTCCGAACACCTGCGCAACGAGCGCTTTCCCGATTCCCGCCTGCAGGGCAAAGCCAATCTGCTGGTGATGCCGAATCAGGACGCGGCGAATATCGCCTTCAACATGCTCAAGGTACTGGGGGAGGGTATCGCGATAGGCCCCATCCTGGTGGGCACGACCAAGTCGGCGCATATCGCCACACCGGGGGTGTCGGTGCGCGGACTGCTCAATCTATCCGCTTTAGCGGCGGTGCGTTGAGCAAATAGGCGAAAAATACTCTGATGTGAATTGATTATATTGGGTATAATCCCGCTCCACACCAGGTTCTATGGCGGGCGCTATCGGTCCCCCCGCAACGAGAAGCTGTGAACCCCGTCAGGCCCGGAAGGGAGCAGCGGCAGCAGTGGAATCGTGTGCCGGGGTGTGGCTGGTGGCGGCCGCCACCCTTTTCTCAGTGTACCCATGAGGCACTCTTGCCAATTCATCATCTGCTCATCGGAGCAGGCTATACCTGCAATAGATTCATTCGTGAATCATCACCGGATTCGGGTTAAACTCACCGCTCTCTGATTTTTCAATTTCATCGATCCGTTAATGTCATATCAGGTACTTGCCCGGAAATGGCGGCCGCAGCTGTTCAGTCAGTTGGTGGGTCAGGAACATGTGGTCAGGGCGTTGAGCAATGCCCTGGACAATGATCGGCTGCACCACGCCTATCTGTTCACCGGCACCCGGGGAGTGGGCAAGACCACCCTGGCGCGGATCTTCGCCAAGTCCCTGAACTGCGAACAAGGGGTGAGCGCCACGCCCTGCGGGGTCTGCAGTGCCTGCCGGGAGATCGAAGAGGGGCGCTTCGTGGACCTGTTGGAGGTGGATGCGGCCTCCCGCACCAAGGTGGATCAGACCCGTGAGCTGCTGGAGAACGTGCCCTATGCACCGGTCAGGGGCCGCTACAAGGTCTATCTGATTGATGAGGTGCACATGTTTTCGGGTAGTAGTTTCAATGCCTTGTTGAAGACTCTTGAGGAACCGCCTCCGCATGTGAAATTCATCCTGGCGACCACCGATCCGCAGAAGGTGCCGGTCACCGTGCTCTCCCGCTGCCTGCAGTTCAACCTCAAGCGGCTGTCCCGGGAACAGATCGAAGGGCAGCTTCGGCAGATTCTCGAGCAGGAAAAGATTGGTTTCGACGACGAGTCACTGTCGCTGTTGGCCCGGGGCGCGGACGGCAGTATGCGTGACGGCCTGAGCCTGCTCGACCAGGCCATCGCCTTCGGTGGCGGCAGCGTCAGTGACTCGTCGTCGAAACCAATCTTTTCCTGCTCGAGAATCTGCCGAAGCTGCCCTT
>JASJBU010000024.1 GCA_030066355.1 Gammaproteobacteria bacterium
CAGGGTTCAAAAAGAACACGGGTATTCCGCTATGGGTGGCAGCGAGTCCCCCATTTACGCAACCACCGACAGGCCACTGGAGCAAATATATCGGCGAACGACCCGTAGCCTCTCCTGGTCATCTGCCTCCCGGTTAACCGGAAATGCAGAAGATTAAAGGCGCTCTCTGTCCGCCCTAAGCCTCCAAAGCCATCAACTCATCCAAGGCATCGATCGCCCTGCCGTGTTCCGCCACCAGCTCCACGATCAGATCACCCGCCTGATCCAGCTCCCCTTCGGCCCCCATTTGCTCCAACTGCTGACACAGGTCGGGCAATTTGCACACGCCTAAATTGGCGCTGGAGGACTTCAGACTATGTGCGACTTGCCTCAGAGATTCACCCTCTCCCTGTTCGATTGCCTGTTTGATCTCTGCCAGTTGATCCAATGAAGACTGCCGATAGAGCCCATAGACACGCTGCAGGAGGGACGATTTACCGGGCACCGAACTCTTGCGCAATTGTTCAATCACGGTTTGATCAACCAGTTCCATGACTTCAGAGTCTTGTCGATCGTCCGCCAATGGAAGATCGACTGCGGCTGCATCCAGGTTCAGCCATTTCAGCATAAGCCGCTGTAATTCCACCCTGTTGAATGGCTTACTGAGATAGTCATCCATACCGGCATTTTGACACATCTCCCTCACATCCTGCACCACATCGGCGGTCAGAGCGATGATGGGAACAGGCGTTTGTTGGTGTCTAGCGAGTTCCATCTCACGAATCGACCGGGTGACCTCATAACCGTTCAAGCCCGGCATATGCAGATCCATCAATATCAGATCGAAGGTTGCGTGACCTAAGGCCTCCAAAGCCCGCCGACCATCTTCCACGGCCGTAACCTGGCAGCCGATTTCTTCAAGCATCACCAGTGCCACTTCCTGATTCACCAGATTGTCTTCGACAAGCAGTACGCTGGCGTTGCAGGAGAGGCCTTCGATCTCTTCACCCGGTGTCGCGGCATCTGCCAATACTTGATTGGGTGCCCAGGCTAACTGCAGGGTGAAGCTGAACAGGCTCCCTCGACCCGGTTGGCTGTGCAGTTTGAGTTCTCCCCCCATCAGACTGACCAACCTGTCAGCAATCGGTAGTCCCAACCCGGTACCGCCGAATTGCCGGCTGGTCGAACTGTCAGCCTGGCCAAAGGCCATGAAGATCTTCTTCTGCGCCTCGGTTGAGATTCCGATTCCCGTGTCCTTCACCTGAAAAAAGGCCTGCACGCCCGTGTCATCGACCGTTTCAGCCTCTACATGTAAATTCACACTGCCAGTCTCGGTAAATTTGATGGCATTACCCAGCAGATTGAACAGCACCTGCCTTAAACGATGAGCGTCACCGAGCAACAGCCCTTCGAGCCTGGGATCCACGGTCGTTTGAAACACCAGCCCTTTGTTGGCGACCTGTTCTGAGAAGATGTCGGAAATTCCCTGCAACATGGCGGCCAAGTCAAACGCCTTGGTCTCTATCTCCTGCAGACCGGCCTCGATCTTAGAAAAATCGAGGATATCTTCGATGACGTTCAACAAGTGTTTTCCAGAACGGGCGATGGTATCGGTGAAGTGACGTTGGCGTGACTGAAGATCGGTGCCCTGCAACAGCTCCACCATACCCAATACGCCATTCATGGGCGTCCGTATTTCATGACTCATGTTGGCCAGAAAGTCGCTTTTGGCCTGATTGGCGGACTCGGCAGCTTCCTTGGCTTCCTGCAGGGCGAATTCCGCCATTTTCCGATCGGTGATGTCCGCGACACTGCCGACCATGCGTAGCGGCTTTCCCGCTTCATCCCACTTCACCACATTGCCACGATCCAACACCCAAATGATCGCTCCGTCCAAGCGCCTCATACGGTGTTCGTGGGCATACGGTCCATGCCCCTCTAAACAGGAGTTGATGGCCGCCATGATAGCCTCACGCTCCTCCTCGAGCAGACAGGCGGAAAACTCATCCAAGGTATGCGCGACCTCGTCAGGGGGAAAGCCGAGGAGCTCACACCAACGTGAATTGTTGATCAGGCGTCCGCTGGCAATCTCCCAATCCCAAATACCCTCACCGGTGGCTTCGAGCACGTAACGGAGGCGATGTTCACTCTCTTCGGCCTGCCGTCTCGCGACCTGCAGATCGGTTACGTCACTGGCGATCACCAGGATCATTGGTTTCCCATCCCGGTCCTCGAGCGGCTTCTTGATGGATTGGTAATAATGGGTCAGCCCTGACGAGACATCAGTGGACTCTTCCATGACGATGGTCGTCTCGCCGCGACGCATGATTTCCTGCACATTCTGCCGATAGAACTCCACCTGCTCCTTGTTGGGATTGAAAGCCCCATCGTCCTTACCGAGTAACGCCTCGGTGGTGGTGCCATAGAGATTGGCCAGGGTTCGATTGCCGTACAGGAAACACCCGTTCCAATCCTTCAACAAGATGACGGAAGGGTTTTCATCGATGATGGTGCGGAGGAGATTCTCCTGATCCTTCTGCTCCAATTGCTGTTGTCTGTGCACGTTTGCTTGCCGTCTGAAGAGCAACAGCAGGACTGCCAGCGTGATCAGCAGAAGGATGATTGTACCTACCAACAGATAATTCATACCGATTCAGAGACTCAGTTGGGATTCCAACATGCTTATGTTCACAACACCCGTAGGCGCTAGAATTTTGCTAAGAACCTATTCGGCATGCTATTGAGTTTCTTGATGTTCAGTACCCACCAGGTCGAAACATTCGATGGCAGTATCATCAAAGGAATGGCGTATGGATCCGAGATCCTATCGAGATTTAGAAAGATCGGAAGAGAGTGGTGTATCCTGCAACAGCATGATCATGTCCGTATCCGACTCATTGGTCCTGCTGACTCTCATGTGGGCAGGGTATTTCTCGATCCACTCTTGGCTGGCATCTCTCCGGATGAAACACTGGATCGCGCGACATCATACTTCACTGATCCCTTGGTACCGCTTGATTTTCAATGGACTGGCGGTCATCTTATTGGTCCCGCCACTGGCATTCATGTGGCACTTGAGCAGCGAGCGCCTTTGGCATTGGCAAGGAATATCCACCTGGATCGCTTATGGATTGGCGGGGAGTGCCTTGCTGGGCTTCATCTGGTCGCTCAAGTTCTACGACCTGGGTGAATTTCTAGGCTTGCGCCAAGCTCGCGAGCAGATTCAAGATGTGCAAGACCAGGAAGGCTTCCAGATCTCTCCCCTACATCGCTTTGTGCGTCATCCCTGGTACAGCCTGGGATTGGTTTTGCTCTGGACACAGGAAATGGATCCGGCACGCCTGGTCAGCGCCTTGGCGATCTCACTGTATTTTATTGTGGGATCATACCTGGAAGAAAAGAAGCTCCTCATCTACCACGGAGAGAGATATCGAAGATACCGGCAACTGGTACCAGGTTTCATACCAAGTCCTTGGCGTTACTTGAGCAAAGAGCAGGTGGAAGGCTTAGTGGATCGTAGCAGTTGACTTGCGGACACCCAAGTCTGGGTGCCCGCACCTGCTGATTTACTGATTCGGGTCCCAGAAATTCCCCGGGGGGGCATAGGCACCCGGTCCCGGCCCATAGCCGTAACCAGGGAGCTGACCTTGGAAGACTGGTGGCGGATACATGCCTCCACCCTGACGCATCTTATTCCCGACTCCCATTTGACGCATATGTCGACGCTGCATGGCGTGGCAGGCGGCACGTTCTTCATCGGTCATGCCCTTGATGACTTCCTGATGTTTGGCCCACTCTTCGTCCCTTCGGGCCTGACGGTCTTTCCAGGGGGGAGTCTCCGGCATCTCCATACCGATCTCCGAAGCCCGATCACGCATCTCTTGATAGCGCTCCATGCGATAGGCTTCACGCTCTTCGGGGGTCATGGAGAGCATCTTCTGCCGATGCTCCATACGCTTTTGCATCTCCGGATGGGGCTGCGTCATGACTTCACGATCATGCCAGGGGGGACGCTCCGGCAGCATGACACCCGCCTCTTCCGCTCGGCTCTTCAGCTCTTCATAGCGTTTTTCCCGCTCCTTCCAGCGTTCTTCCATAGACCTCCTGGTATAGACAGGCTGATCAGTGGGCTCGGCTGGGGCTCCATCAACAGCCTCGACAGCCTTCTCCTGAATCACCTCAGGTGGAGCCGCCTCAGCTGCTGCCGTCTGGTCAACAGCAGCTTCTTCCGCAACGACGTTGCCTAATGGCAGGAGTGTGGCAAATGCCAGACAGATAAGCTTTTTTATATGCATGAAGATCTCCTCGGATGATCTTTTTCTATGGGATGGATAGCCAGTACAAGATTGCTAACCTGATACTTCAGGGAGGTCATGACAGACAATACCAGAGGTCACGTCAGAACGGTACAGGCAGAGTATGTGCATTGTGTGATCATTCAAACCGCTCCAGAACTTCACAACTTGCGGTGTCAAGACATCCCTGCACAGCTTTATTGAAATCTCGTTGATTGTACTGCCATTCTGGTTCTAAACAGAAACCGCTTGAGGCTGCCAACCGCGGAAGTAATTCAGAGTGGTCATTATGCAAAGTCTGTCAAACATCAAACCAGTCACTCCGAGCTTGCAGCGGCTCCGGCCACCTCGCTCTCGGTAGTAACCGTTTTCAGCGATTCAACTTTTCTCTCCAGTTCCTCTAACAGGCCATCCATGCCTTTTTCCCTGACAAGATTACGGAATGAGGTTCGATAATTACTCACGAGACTGACCCCATCGACACTGACATCATAGGCATACCAGTCGTCGTTCTTGAGTCTCAGGTTGTAGTTGACTGGAACTTCCTTGGAAGAGGTCGAGATGTAGGTCTGCACCACTGCCCGTTTATCGCTTAATTTTTCCCGCCCCATACGGACCGTTTCACCGGTGTATTTGTCCATTGCGGAAAAGTAGGTGTGTTCCAGCAGGTCACGAAACAAATAGATAAAACGATCCTGCTGTTCGGCTGAGGCCTTTCTCCAATTCTGAGCCAGGATGATCTGTGACATGGCCCGGTAGTCGAACCTTGGTCGTACGATGATACGCACCATATCACGGCGTTTGTCCCTATCCAGGTCGGGAGACCTCAAGACCTCCAGCACCTCATCGACCGTCTGCTTGATCCGCATCGAGGGACTTACGCTCGCCAAGCCCCAGGAGCTCTGTCCTAATAAGAGTGATATGAGTAGCAATCGCCAGGTAAATCCCATCTGCCTAGTCCTGTTTATCGTTGATTGTCCGATATGACAGTTTACACAAAGATAAGTGCAATCTCCCAGTTAGTGCGAGAAATGATTCAAAACCTCATGTACGGTTTGTATGCATTGCAGGTTTAAGGTACTTTGTTCAATCTTTCAGCGACGACTGGGTTTTACCGCTGACTTTGTGATCGCATTTCACGAGTCCTGATGAGATCAGCAATAGACCTGCCGCCGGTGATGGAGTTCGAACAACATGGCGCGCCCAGTCCGGAGATCCCAGTTGAGGCAAAGATCACTTTCCCATACCCCTACTCCTCCGACGCCACTCAC
This sequence comes from Gammaproteobacteria bacterium, assembly GCA_030066355.1. Lineage (GTDB taxonomy): Bacteria > Pseudomonadota > Gammaproteobacteria > Chromatiales > Chromatiaceae > JASJBU01. The sequence goes on from JASJBU010000024.1 coordinate 5,546, forward strand.
AAACAGGAAACCCGCATGTGAGCAAGACTGTGAAGCGTTCAGTGCAACTACCCGTCTGCTTGCATGGATGCATGACAAACGGGTGTTAAATACCCTGGCCATTATCGCATTTAAGCAAAACTTCCAGGCAGACCATGTCGTCTAGTATGGGTATTCGAGCCTGGGCACTACGGCGCGCCAGACACGTGGTGCGCCAGGGCGGTATCATTGCCTACCCAACTGAAGCCGTCTATGGTCTCGGATGTGACCCCTTCGATCCCGATGCAGTTCTCCGTTTACTCGAACTGAAACAACGCCCGGTGGCCAAAGGGTTGATCTTGATCGCGGATCGCTTCCAGCGTCTGTCACCGCTGCTTGCGCCAATCTCCAACGAGCGGCAAAACGTCATCAGTGCGTCTTGGCCAGGCCCGGTCACCTGGGTGATTCCTGCCTCATCAACGGCACCCAGCTGGCTGCGCGGGGCGCACAGTTCGCTGGCGGTGCGGGTCACGGCCCATCCGGTTGCCGCTGCCCTGTGCCAGGCATTGGAAATGCCGCTGGTCTCCACCAGTGCCAATCTGAGTCGGCATCCGCCCGCTCGATCCGCGCTAGAAGTGCGAATTCGCTGTGACAACAAAGTGGACTATATCCTGCATGGAGATACCGGACCGCAACAACAACCTACCCAGATTCGTGATGCACTGAGCGGACGCGTTTTGCGCACATAGGTGTCCGAACAAAAAAAAACCCATCTCACTCGGTGATGGGTTTAAAAGCGCTTATTCAGCGCCGGAGGAGGATCGAAAGCATTGCCAATGTCTCTTACCTACCTTTACGGCGCTCGTAAAAAAAACTTTAAAACTTTTTGATAATTTTCTTGGATGCTTAGAAAAAAATTAACTAATTGTTTTTATTGAATTATTCATAAATGATGAGGAAAACACAAGCGACAGATTAGGACTTTAATTCTCAAGCTGGGTTTCTGGCAGATGTTCGGCAATCCATTCTCTGAGCCAATGACTCGATCTGGAGCCATGAAATCGACCCAGTTCATCGCCATCCTGAAACAAGATCACGGTAGGAAACCCACGCAGCCGATAATGACCGGCCAGCCTCATATTGTCATCGACCTCGACTTTGGCAAGATGCACCGCTCCCTGGAGTTCTTCGATCACCCGTTCCAGATGGGGTGCCAGTGACAGACATGGCGAACACCATTCTGCCCAGAAATCCACCATGATCGGCCGTAGCTTGGAGGCGCGGATGACCTTCTCTTCATAATCGGACTCTTCTACGTCAAAGATGTAGGGAGATTGATAGGGTTTTTTCATGCCTGCAACTACCTGGTCCGTTGTTTCATGGGTTCACCGAATCTTTGCCTGGATTCAAAGCCCCATCGAAAATTGGTTAAAACTGCATATGATAGGTTATCTTATCGGGTTTACCCAACCAATTCAGAGAACAATTCATGCCGAACTACAGCCGCTCGCCCTTCCCCTCTTCCCGCATGCGACGTATGCGTCGGGATGATTTCTCACGACGACTGGTACGTGAAACGCAGATCACTCCGAATGATTTCATCTACCCGGTCTTCGTGCTGGAGGGCTCCGGTGAACGGGAGGCAGTGACCTCCATGCCCGGGATCGAGCGTATGAGCATCGACCTGCTGGTCGAAGAAGCAAAGGCAGTACAGGACCTGGGGATTCCCGCCATGGCCCTGTTTCCGGTCACCCCCATGTCGGCCAAATCGGAGGACGCCAGAGAGGCCTTCAATCCGGACGGCCTGGCGCAACGCGCAGTTCGCGCCTTGAAAGACGCGGTACCCGAGCTCGGTATCATGACCGATGTGGCCCTCGACCCCTTCACCACCCACGGCCAGGACGGGCTGATTGACGAGACCGGTTATGTCATGAACGACGAAACCAAAGAGGTGCTGGTCAAACAGGCCCTGTCTCACGCCAAGGCCGGTGCGGATATCGTGGCACCTTCCGATATGATGGATGGTCGTATCGGCGCCGTGCGTGATGCTCTGGAGTCCGCCGGTCAGATCCACACCCGCATCCTCGCCTATTCCGCCAAGTATGCCTCCAGTTTCTACGGCCCCTTCCGGGACGCGGTGGGTTCCGCAGCCAACCTGGGAGGCGGCAACAAATACAGCTACCAGATGGACCCTGCGAACAGTGACGAGGCCCTGCATGAGGTCGGACTCGATCTGCAGGAGGGTGCCGATATGGTGATGGTCAAACCCGGCATGCCCTATCTGGATATCGTGCGTCGGGTCAAGGACAGCTTCCAGGTGCCCACCTTTGTGTATCAGGTCAGTGGAGAATACGCCATGCTCAAGGCCGCCGCTCAGAACGGTTGGCTGGACGAGAAAGCTGTAGTACTAGAATCACTGGTCTGCATCAAACGGGCCGGTGCAGATGGAGTGCTCAGCTACTTTTCGAAGCAGGCTGCACAATGGTTGAACGAGTGAACACACCCTAGGCCCAAGCATTTCCGCTCCGAGACTCAATCCGTAGACATCAGGCAAATACCATGGACAGATATGCCGTGATCGGCAATCCCATAGAGCACAGCCAATCACCGCAGATCCATGCCGAATTCGCCCGACAGACGGGCGAGCGTCTGGAGTACACCCGGCTATTGGGCAAGCTTGACGATTTCGCGGGGGACGTCCAGCGTTTTCTCGCAACAGGCGGGCTGGGCCTGAATGTCACCGTACCCTTCAAGGAACAGGCTTGGCGGCTGGCGGATGAGCTGACTGATCGAGCGCACACGGCCGGTGCGGTCAACACCCTGATCTGCCTGGAGCACAATCGGCTGCGGGGCGACAATACCGATGGCATCGGACTGGTCAGGGACCTGACCTCGAATAATGGTTTCCGGATCAGCGGCAAACGAGTATTGATTCTCGGTGCCGGCGGTGCGGTGCGGGGGGTGGTGCGGCCCTTGCTTGAGGAACAACCCAAACGCCTGATCATTGCCAACCGAACTGCCGCCAAGGCTTATGCGCTGGCTGCCGGACTGGGCGCATTCGGTCCGGTTGCGGGCTGTGGCCTGGATGAGCTTGAGGGCATGAGCTTCGACCTGATCATCAACGGTACCGCTGCCAGTCTGGAGGGACGTATACCCGAGGTACCCGAACGCATCCTGGCCAAGGGCGGCTGGTGCTACGACATGTTTTACAGCCGTGCGGCCACAGCATTCCAGGAATGGGGCCGCACACAGCAGGCAGAATACTCACTCGACGGATTGGGTATGCTGGTGGAGCAGGCTGCCGAATCATTCAGGTTATGGCGTGGCATTCTCCCGCAAACTCGTCCGGTGATTCGAATGTTGCGAAGCTGAAACAGCAAAGCCAGCCAACCGGGTACGCCGGCTTAATTGATGAGTCAGCGACTGCCCCAGTGCCGTTGCGCCAGTCGCTGATAATGATCAGCAGAATAGTCCATGTACGCCAACTCTTTGTCGGTCAGTGGCCTGACGCACCGGGCCGGCCTACCCAGCCACAGACATCCCCCTCCCAGGGTCTTTCCCGATGCCACTAGCGAACCCGCACCCAACAGGGTCTTGGGCTCCAGCACCGCACCATCAAGTATTGTGCAGCCCATGCCGATAAAGCATCCGTCGGCGATTTCGCAACCATGCAGGATTGCTGAATGACCGACGGTCACACTATCACCGAGAATGAGAGGACGACCATCCGGAAGAAAACGACTATCGTGTGAGACATGCAGAATACAGCCATCCTGGATATTCGACTTCACCCCAATGCGGATTTTTTGGACATCACCGCGAATCACGCTCATGGGCCAAATCGAGGAATGGGAGCCAATTCGAACATCGCCAATCACGACAGCAGTATCGTCCACCCAGGCATCGTCTGCGATCATAGGTGTATTTGATTCAAATGTGCGGATATTATTCATAGATTTTTAGGAGCTCACTCATGGAGATCGTAACCTTTGTGATCATCGGCATGATCGTTGCCGTACTGCTCTACGGTGTCATGATCTACAACAATCTGGTCAGTCTCAAGCATGCCGTGACCAAGGCCTGGTCGAATATCGACGTATTGCTCAAGCAGCGGCATGACGAATTGCCCAAGCTGGTAGAGACCTGTAAACGGTATATGCAGTATGAACAGGAGACCCTCGAACGAGTCATGAAGGCACGTTCTGCGGTCTCCAGTGCCATGCAGAAGGGGGATGTGGGCGCCGTCGGCAGCGCCGAGAGCGAACTGCGCATCGGCCTGGGCAATCTGTTTGCAGTCGCTGAAAACTATCCAGATCTGAAGGCCAATGAATCCTTCACACATTTGCAAACCCGCATCACCGGCCTGGAAAACAGCATTGCGGACCGGCGTGAATTCTATAACGAAAGCGTCAACAATAATAACGTGCGAATCGAACAGTTTCCTGATGTGATACTGGCCAACTGGTTCAAGTTCAAGGCAGCGGAGTTACTCGAGTTCGAGGACAGCGAAATCAGTGACGTCAACGTGAGCGCCTTGTTCAGCTGAGTATGACGTTGCCTGACGTCGCCGCACTACCTGATGGGAAGTTCTGGTTTTGGACGGTCGTTGTCTGTTTGCTTACCCTCATTGGCTTCTATTTCGCATTTCGCAACCTGGCACGGGCTCGGATCATCGAAGACACCCCCACCTCACGCATCCGATCAGCTCACCAAGGCTATGTGGAACTGAGCGGCGAGGCCGCCGCAATGCCCGGTGAACCCATCCTGAGTCCGCTGACCAAGACACCCTGCTGCTGGTTTCGCTACAAAATCGAACGCAAGGGCGACAAAGGCTGGCAGCAAGTGAAATCTGGCAAAAGCGATGGTCTGTTCCTGCTCAGAGACGGGACCGGCGAGTGCATCATCGATCCCGAAGGTGCCGATGTCTCACCCAATGAGAAGAATGTCTGGTATGGAGGCAGTTCTTTTCCTACTACTATGCCCACCGATACCTACTCATCCACGCACGGGATGCATGGCACCCTTGGCCTCAGGGTCAGTTTTGGCGGCCTGGGCGGCAACTATCGATATACAGAGGAGACCATCTACCCCGGCAGTTCCTTGTATGCCATCGGCCTGTTCAACTCGTTTGGCGAAGCGGACCGTCTCACCATGCGAGAGGACCTGATCAAGGCTCGTCTCAGCCAGTGGAAGGCCGATCATGCACTCTTGCTGCAACGCTTCGATCGGGACGGAAACGGTCAAATCGACATGGTGGAGTGGGAAGTCGCAAGACGCACGGCAAAACGCGAGGTCACCAAGGAGCAACTGCAGGAGGATCAGCAGCCCATGCACACCCTCAGTCAGACCAATTCGAGGCGACGCCCTTTTCTGATATCAGCCCATGCCGAGTTCGACCTGGTCAAGCGGTTCCGCTATTTCGCCATGGGCTCGATCGGCGGTTTTTTCATCTTCGGCGGTATCACAACCTGGCTCCTCGTCAGCCGCTTCACACAGTGACGGGCTTCACTCGACTCACGGCATCCCTTATCAATACGTGGAAACTACCGGTTCATCACTGTTGTCTGCAATGAGAAGATGAGACAAGATTCTGTCCCAGCGAGTATTACTCATCCAAGGAAATCCACCCAACCATGTCTGCCAGACACATTCTTATCGGCCTGTTACTGTTTAGCCCCTTGAGTATGGGCGAGGACCGTCCGTTCCTCGATGAGCCCGATAACACCATTCGCCATGACTTTACAGAAAAGGTATGGAAGGAGGGCGAAATCATGCTTCCCACCCGTTATGAAGAGCAGGACCTCCAGGAGTTTCAGGTCGATGAGAGCAGTGGAAATTTCCACTATTTCATTGACGGCAGCAGTCTGCAGACCTCGGAAGACGGCGTCTCCCGATTCATCTTGATCATTCGTTCCTCCCGCGGCGTGGACAACAGCTCCTACGAAGGCATGCGTTGCGGTAAGCGTGAGTACCGGACATACGCCTATGGCAGTCCACAGGGTTTTAAGGCCATACCTGGCAATGTATGGCGACACATCAAAAAATCCGGTCCTGAAAACTATCGGCATACCCTGTACGACGATCTCATCTGCAATACCAACACTGGCAAGGCGAACCCTCCCGGGGACGTATTGCGTGCCATGCGCAACAACCATAAATCCCAACCAACACCCTACCTGCAAGACTAGAGGGCTCATCAGATGACAAATCCGCTCCTGGAGATGGAAGGACTTCCCCAGTTTTCAAAGATCTCGCCCGACCAGGTGGAATCCGCCATCGACCAGCTCCTGCAGCGCAACCGACAGGAGACCCAGCGCCTGCTCGATTCGCAATCCGACTACACCTGGGAAAACCTGGTGGAGCCCTTGGAGCTGCTTGAAGACAGGTTGAACCGGGCCTGGTCACCAGTCAGCCACATGAATTCAGTGGTCAACAATGATGAACTTCGCTCCGCGTATAACGCCTGCATTCCCAAGCTCAGCGACTACGCGACGGAAATGGGGCAAAACGCCAAACTCTGCGATGCCTACAAAACCGTCGCCGAACACAAGAATAGACTCGATCAGGCTCAGCTCAAGACCCTGGAAAACGCATTGCGGGATTTCCATCTCTCCGGTGTGGATCTCCCGCCCGACAAGAAACAGCGCTTCAAGCAGATCAGCCAGCAGCTTTCCCGTTTAACCACCCAGTTCGAGGAAAACCTACTGGACGCCACCAATGCCTGGAGCAAACTGATCACCGATGAATCTGAACTCACGGGACTGCCGGAATCGGCGATGGGGCTGGCCAGACAAAGCGCCAAACAGCGGGACCAGCAAGGCTGGTTGCTGACCCTGGAGTTCCCGTCGTATCTACCGGTAATCACCTATGCCGACAACCGTGCGCTGCGCCGGGAAATCTATGAGGCCTATGCGACCCGCGCTTCGGATCAAGGCCCTCACGCCGGCCAGTGGGACAACAGTGAGATCATGGATGAGATCCTCGCCTTACGTCACGAACAGGCTCAATTACTGGGATTCGCCAACTATGCCGAGCAATCTTTGGCGCGAAAGATGGCCCGATCCACCGACGAGGTCATGGATTTCCTGACCGGCCTCGCACAGCGTTCCCTCAACCAGGCTCAATCCGAACTGGATGATCTCAAGACCTTTGCCGCGGATCAACACGGAATGGATGAGCTGGAGGCCTGGGATATCGGCTACTATTCTGAGAAGCTGCGCCAGCACCGACACAACATCACTCAGGAGGAGTTGAAGCCTTACTTCCCCGAAACCCGGGTAGTGGCTGGCATGTTCGCAGTGGTGGAGCGGCTCTACGGTATACGCATCACTGAGGTTGAAGGAGTCGATGTCTGGCATCCCGATGTACGCTTCTTCGAAATCCGCGATGCCGCGGGGCACGAACGCGGTCAGTTCTATCTGGACCTTTATGCACGGCAGAAGAAACGGGGCGGGGCCTGGATGGACGAATGTGCGAGCCGCTTCTTCACCTCCAGCTTGGACCAGCTACCCGTGGCCTATCTGACCTGCAATTTCTCCCCACCCGTCGGGGACAAACCCGCTTTGTTCACTCACGATGAGGTAGAGACCCTGTTCCATGAATTTGGACATGGCCTGCACCATCTGTTGACCCAGGTCGACTATCCAGGCGTAGCGGGCATCAACGGTGTAGCCTGGGATGCCGTGGAGTTACCCAGCCAGTTCATGGAAAACTGGTGCTGGGAGAAGGCGGCGCTGGATCTGATTTCCGGCCACGTCGAGAGTGGCGAGCCGATCCCGGCCGAACTCTACCAACGCATGCTTGAGGCCAAGAACTTTCAGTCGGCGATGCAGATGGTGCGTCAACTTGAGTTTGCCTTGTTCGACTTCCGCATCCACCGAGAATACGACCCCGAACAGGCCGGACGGATCTACACGATTCTCGAGCAGGTACGGGATCAGGTTGCCGTACTGAGACCGCCTACATGGAACCGTTTTGCTCACGGTTTTTCGCATATTTTCGCGGGTGGGTATGCCGCGGGCTATTACAGTTATAAATGGGCAGAAGTGCTTTCCGCAGATGCCTTTTCCTTATTCGAAGAACAAGGCATCTTCGATCAAGCTGCAGGTCGGGCTTTCCTGCAGAACATATTGGAACTGGGCGGTTCGAAGGACGCAATGGAGCTGTTTGTGGACTTCCGCGGCCGTGAGCCGGAGATCGATCCACTGATCAGACACAGCGGCATCAGCAGTTTATAGAGCCGGGTGACGCAGGGATCGTCACCCGGCAACGGGATTATATACCGAGAGCATCCAGTGACCAGCTGACCCCGCCCACTTCCAGCTCGGGGTGTTTTTTGCGAATGGCCTTTTCCACCGTTGCCATCTGCCAGCGCGGCACGTCGACCATCAACAGGATTTCACCGTGACGTAAGGCCGTCCGGCATTCGTTCATCTGCGCATGCGGTACATGTTGCGCATAATGATTGCCAAACAGAACAGTCACCCCCATCACCAAAAGCCAAGCAATTGCCCATGCCCAACTGGCGGACCAGATAGACACCGCGAATAATCCCAGGGCGAAAAAGAACAACAGCAGATTGATGTCCCAAATCCAGCGATCCAGGCGGGACAACAGGTCGCTGCGTTGCCGCACAGTGGCCTCGGGCAGGCCTGTGGTATCCACACCAGGCCTGGCCACCGTATGGATGTGCTGTCTGTCCACACCAAGTGCCAACAGATCGTCGACGGCCTGCTGCGCAAATTTAAATCCAGGTAACAGTAAATATAGTCGTCGCAGAATCATAATGCACTCTCCAACTCAGCCCTCAGCCACATAATCAGCCGAGTCATCGCCCTTCAACACCTTGCGGTCTTCCAGCTCCAGACTCAGATACTCCTGTTTGTTGGCCTCACTTTCGAAATAGATTTCAATGCCGTTTTCTCCATCACCTTCATAGACGCAGGGATGCAGTTCCGGGTTCGGCACGTCCCGCAGAGTGATTGGATCGGTAGTGGTTCGAATATTCATCGTGATTTTCTCCTGTGATCGTACACATCGTCTCTAAATCCTCACTATTTTAGTCAAGATTAGAAACGAGCAGATTTCAAATGCAGAAAATACGGTAATTTTGCATTGATCATGTAACGCTGCGAGCTTAATCCAGGGTCATCAACAGAGGCGCGTCGGGCAGTATTCAACGCTAAGGAAGCGTGACACCGGATGATCTGATGATTCCGGTGTCACATTGACTAACCGTTTACCCCAGCAGTGATTTGATAGTGCGGTTGGTAGCACGTTTGAGTAACGGTTTGACGAACCTCAGGCTCTTCTTCATTCCCGGGTGATCCACCTCGGCAACTTCCAACACTTTGGCAATATTCTTGATGTCTTTCTTGGTCAGACGATGCTCGAGAACATCCAGGGTCGTTCGCTTACCTTTCAGAATGGGGACCAGGGCCTTCTCGACGGCTAACTGGCCATCACCTTGGGTTATCAGGCGCACGATATCAGTACGTTCCCTGTGCAGCAGATCGACTAACGTCCTGCCATTTTCCATTTTCAGTAAACGTTTCTCCATGTTCCGGGCAAAGCCACCCCGGATACCCGGCAGAAGCGATTTCTTGCGAGATTTCCGACGTATAGATGACTCGCCATAGGTCGTCAAATTCGACAGGACTCCGGCACAGACGGTTGACAGATTGAGATCGGTGAAAACATCATCGATGGTGTGGGCGTATGCATTGTAGTCAGAAGGGTCTCCACCCCATAACAGACCGACCACCCGTTGCCAGGTTGCATCGGGATCCGGGTGTGTGCGCTCCACGATTAACGAGCCTGAATCACCATAATACGCAAAACGCTGACCCGTGGTGTCCGTATAAACCTCAAAATCATTGATCGATCCGTAGTGGCCTACATCTACCGCGATCTGTATCACGGTCCCGCATGTGTGGCCGGTGGTTTGGCCGGTTTTCTCAACCTGCATACCCAGCGTGGGCTCTGTCGTTTCATAGACACCTGCACCAATGCATTCGATGCGGTACGAAACATCATTGGTATCGATTGGTGCGGCGATCGTCGCATCCAGGGATCCGCTGCGAAGCACATCAGCGAAGTGGTCTGCTGGGACACCGCCATCGGTACTACTGGGTTGCAGTACGTTCTCGCCGACGGTGCCGCCGAGAACGTGATTGTTGGAAAGCAAAACAGTTTGATCGCTGATATTGTCCCAAACCCATCCACCGAGTGTTCCACCCCCATCAGCGCTGATGCTGAAACCGCCAGGTACGGGCCTTACCCTGGATTCCAGATCCGTAGTGCATGGCCCGCACTGGTAAGGCTCTGGAACCGCGCGTTCCTGGACATCGACACCAGCCGTGATCTCTCTCCCTTTTGAGCGGGAAAAGTATGTCAGTGATTTGGGAATGAGCCGTTTGGCATCCAGTTTGTCTTCTGGCAATTTGTGTGAAACTCCTGCGATGAGACAGATTTCGTCAGTTATCTTGCCTCCTTTTATCCTGTAGCCTATTCCGAGTGACAAGATATCGGGATGAGCTAGCAGGCTGTCTCTGAGCGCTTGTTTCAGTTCACGAATCTCATTGATGCGTTCCTTCTGTTTCATTTCGGCGACTCCTTTTCGTTTCCTGTTTTATCGATCCTTTTCCTTCCGAAGATTGCACTCCATGCAACTTAAATTATAGGCAAAGCGGGGCATACCGAAGCGGAGATCCGCGTGGATCAAAATCGAATCAAACGGGCTTTGCGGGCCTTGATTTGGTGTGAATGACGCCGAGTCCAGGAACGTCCAGGTGGATTCAGCAACCGCCTTCAAGGATCAATTGCGCCACACCGATGCGCGTGATGACACCCAGATAGCAGCCATCCTGTTCCAGGAACAGGTAACCGGTATTGTAGTCCTCCATCCTTTGCAGGATCTGTTCTATCCCTGCATCCTTTTCCAACTGGATGCTGTCATCCAACAGATATCCCTCCACCGGTTCGAGTTTGACACTTGCCACATCCATTGAGGTGTTGGTGAAATAGTCGATGTCATCACCGAGCAGTTGTCCACCCACAAAAGCGCTGTTCGATACACAAGCCATGCGGAAGGCATGTCGCAGCGAAAATCGACCGATAATATCACCGTTCTGGTCCACGTAGGGGATCCCTGGCACGCCCTTCTCGACACATACCCGCACGCCATCCTCGAACGTCATGCCGGCCCGTACGACCCCGGTTGGAATCACCACATCGGATAGATTCATAGTGTCAGCTCCTGTTCATGAGACTCGACCATCAGTGGACGCATCGCGTGCAAGATGTTGGCATACAGGTGTTTGTTCTGCCGCTCCTCTGTCATTAGGAGTTGTTTCATGTAGGCGCGCTGGGTCGGCGCGGTAAAACAGGCAGGACAACTGTCGGGGATGATCGGTAGACCCGCCGCTTGAGCAAACGCCCCGGTCTGGTTTTCCCGGCAGTAGACCAGCGGACGGATAATTCGTAAGTCGCCATCGTCGTTCGTATAGCACGCCTTCATGGTGCGCAACTGCCCACCATGAAAGATCGACATCATCAGGCTTTCCGCCAGATCGTCGAGATGCTGGGCCAGAGCCAGTACGTTATAACCCTCTTGACGACAGGTGGTGTACATGATGCCCCGTTTCATACGCGCGCAATAGGCGCAGAAGGAGTCGCCGTCAAGGCGAGTCTTGGCCTCATCCATGATCGGCTGCTCCCGGTAGAACCAGGGTAGACCCCATTCATCGTAATAGGTCTGCAGGGGTTTGGGATCGAAACCCTCCACCTGCGGATCGACCGTGATCACCCCCAGCTCGAAGTGGACCGGCGCATAGGTCTGCAAGTGGCGCAGGATCTGCAGCAGGGAGAGTGAGTCCTTGCCCCCCGAAACCCCCAACAGGATCCGGTCGCCATCGCGGATCATCTTGTAGTCGGCAATCGCACGGCCGACCTTGCGTAACAGGGACTTTGGAGGTTTGACGGTTGGTTTCATGGGCCAATTGTGACATGAAGCCGATGAGTGACCAATCTCACCATTGCATTCTCAGCGTTCATACACCATCTTTTACAACTGGTTTATCACGATAGGAAAATACCATGGATGTTTTCGTTCTGGCCTTTCTGGTCCTCGCCATCATTATCGTCTCGCTTGGTGCCAAACGCGTGCCCCAAGGCATGGAGTACACCGTCGAACGTTTCGGCCGCTACACCAAGACGCTACGCCCCGGACTCAACCTGATCGTGCCGGTGATTGACACGGTCGGCAACAAACAGAACATGATGGAACAGGTGCTGGACGTACCCTCCCAAGAAATCATCACCAAAGATAATGCTATGGTCACGGTGGACGGGGTGGTCTTCTTCCAGGTCCTGGACGCCGCCAAGGCTGCCTACGAGGTGAGCGGCCTGGAATATGCGATTCTCAACCTGACCATGACCAACATCCGTACCGTCATGGGCTCCATGGACCTGGACGAACTGCTCTCCCAGCGCGACCAGATCAACGCTCGGCTGCTTACTGTGGTGGACGATGCCACAACCCCCTGGGGCGTCAAGGTCACTCGCATCGAGATCAAGGACATTTCCCCGCCCCGCGACCTGGTGGACGCCATGGCCCGGCAGATGAAAGCAGAGCGAGAAAAACGCGCAGCGATCCTCGAGGCGGAGGGCGAGCGGCAATCGGAGATCCTCAAGGCGGAGGGTGAAAAGCAGGCCGCCATCCTCGAGGCCGAAGGCGAGAAGGAGGCCGCCTTCCGCGAGGCCGAGGCCCGGGAACGTCTGGCGGAGGCCGAAGCCAAGGCAACCCAGATGGTCTCCCAGGCCATCGCCAAGGGTGATGTGAAGGCCATCAACTACTTCGTCGCCCAGAAATACACCGAAGCCCTGCAGAACATCGCCACGGCCGAGAATCAGAAGCTGATCATGATGCCCCTGGAGGCCTCCAGCCTAATCGGCTCCATTGGCGGTATCGGAGAGCTGGCGAAGAGCGCCTTCGGCAAGCGTTCGGGAGATGACAATTAATGGAGCTGCTCAGCCAACTCGACTACTGGCACTGGTTCGTCCTGGCGATTCTCTTGATCATTCTCGAGGTCTTCTCCCCAGGGGTTTTCTTCATCTGGATGGGGCTTGCGGCGGGTATCGTCGGCCTGGTCCTGCTGGCTGTGCCCGACCTGAGCTGGCAGTTCCAACTGGTGATCTTCGCGGTGCTGAGCGTGACCGATATCTTTGCAGCGCGCCTGATTCTGAAACGCCGACCGATCAAGACCGATCAGCCCCATCTCAACCGTCGGGGCGAACAATACACCGGACGGATATTCACCCTGCAGGAACCCATCATCAATGGCGAAGGCAAGATCCAGGTGGACGACAGCACTTGGAAGATTCGCGGCGATGACTGCCCGGCGGGTTCTCAGGTCAAGGTGACGGGTGCCGATGGTGTTGTATTAATTGTCCAGTCAGTCAGTTGAATACCTTAAGCTTCTAACCACCGGGACGCTATAAGAAATAGTTGCCTAACGGCGATAAGAACATCACCAATATGACCACTAACGGATTAGAGTGGCTGATTGCTACGAACCATGACAAAGAGGTTGTCTAGACTTCGCCGACAAATCGCCGTGTATGGAAAAAATCGTTGAGAAAATTCTGCTAGTCGACGAAAATCGAAAGCTACTAGACACGCACAAGAACCAGCTCTGTGAGCGTTTTAACCTGCTCACAGCAACCAGCAGCGCAGATGCCCTGCAGGCCATCACCGATGCCGGTCCAATCGCCGTCGTCATCACAGACGCAGAAATGCCCAATATGGACGGCATGGAGTTGCTCACACAGGTGCGTATCATCGCCCCTAATACAGTCCGTATTCTGCTGGCCGACCAAATCTCTCCAGATCTCACCATCACTGCAGTCAATCAGTGCAATATCTACCGCATGCTTATCAAGCCGGTAGGTAATAACGTACTTCAGGAAGCCATCATCGATGCGATCCAGCAGTACAGGCTAATCACTGCAGAAAAAATGCTACTCAAAAAGACCCTGAAGGGTGTTGTGGAACTGTTAGCAGAGATCTTGAGCCTGATCAATCCCACCGCAGCATCCCAAGCCACTCGCATCAAAGGTCACGTTCGCCAAATCGCCCGGAAACTCAGTCTCAAAAATATCTGGGATTATGAACTGGCTGCCATGATGTCTCAGCTTGGCTATGCCACACTGCCGAAGGATCTGATAGAAAAGCTCGGCACAGGCCTGCAGCTCAGCACCAAGGAAAGAGAAATGCTGCATAATCATCCAAAGGTAGGCGGGCAGTTGCTGAAACACATTCCATTGCTCAGCACACCCGCCAAGATGATCGAGCGGCAGACTGAAGACATTGAAAATCTTGAGGTCAATGAACCCCTCACGGCCGATGCGAGGGCTACGCTCGGCGGGCAGATCTTACGGGTTGTGATTGGTTATGATAATCAGATCAAAGGCGGAGAAAGTCCACAAACTGCTATTGAATTCTTGAAGAATGATCCAGCCAGCTATGATCCGGCGCTTGTGTATACCTTGGCGTTGGGAGATTCCGATAAACAGAAAGTGGAATGCCTTTCACTGCCTTTGGAAAAACTTGAAACAGGCATGATTCTCGATCAGTCCATCCGCAGCAAAGCAGGCGCCTTGCTGATGTCCAAGGGTCAGGAGATCGACACAACCGTCAAAATGCGCTTACTGCTGGCGCGAGAATCCGGGATCATCTCGGGCACTTTCAAGGTCATTCGTATCTTTTAAGTAAGGATGCGGGACGACTGATAATCGACCGATCCTTCTTTGCCCGACCACAATAGCCATCAATGCGTTAATACCAGCTTCCCCAGGGTATGCCCAGCCTCGATTAGCCGATGTGCCTCAGCGGCCTGCGCCAATGGCAGGCTCCGAGCCACCTCGATCCTCAATCTACCCGCAGCCACCAGCTCAGCACAGCGTTGCAGGATCGCCCCATGATGGGCCCGCGCCTCCGGCAGTTCGCGTAGCATCGGGGTTAGCATCAGGGTAAAGGCGATCCGCAGATTGCGATTGCGCGCCTCCTTCCAGTTCACGTCGAGACCGGGATCAAGCAAAGTCACCAGATCCCCGTAGTGAGCCACCGCCGGGATCGACTGCTTGAAGACCTCCGGACCCACGGTATCGAACACGACATCGGCCCCGCGTCCCTTGGTTAAGTCGTTGACCGCTGTGACAAAATCAATCTCCGGGTAGAGAATCGCCTCATCCACCCCCAACGCCTTGACAAATCGCACTTTGTCCGGAGAACTGACCGTGGTCAACACCCTGGCACCTATCGATTTGGCGAGCTGAATCGCCACGTGCCCCACACCCCCAGCCCCGGCATGGACCAACACCGTTTGGCCCTCACTCAGACGCGCCCGGTCGAACAGGGCCTCCCAGGCAGTGATCAGCACCAACGGTCCGGCCGCCGCTTGCTCGAAGCTCAGAGTAGACGGCTTGAGACAGCAGGCCGCCTCATCCACCAAGGTGATCTGAGCATAATTGCCCAGGGGACCGCCGAGGCCGCCGCTGCAAAACCAGACCTCGTCACCCGGTTTGAAACGCTGCACATCTTTACCGATCTCGAGCACCACACCTGCACCGTCACAGCCGAGCACCGCGGGCAGGCCATTCGGCAGGAACACCCCTCGAGAGCGCAGCTTGGTGTCGACGGGATTCACCCCCGCCGCCTTCAGGGCGATCTTGAGTTGATGCGGGGCTTGTAGCTCTGGTGCCGTCACCTCTTGCAAGCTCAGCACCTCCGGGCCGCCGGTTTCCGGCATCAGGACCGCTTTCATGACCTGTCACCACCCAGGGGAGCAAACAGGGCGTAAAAGATCCAGGCAAACCAGGAGACAAACACCACCGCCAGCACCCAGAACAGCTTTTCCGCCCCACCGGTTTTCTTCGACCTGAGGATCAGTACAATTGGCAGAAACCAGATAAAGAGTGTGAGGAGCAAGGCCCCTACGCCTAAACCCAATAGTGTTTCCATGTTGTTATCGACCGAGTTTTTTGACACGTCTAGTTTGTCCCGCCCATGAACGCCTTGCAAGCCATTCGGCAACACCAGCAGCATTTGCGGCAGTGTCGAGCCTGTCCTGAGATGATCGGTCCGGTGGTCACCGGTCAAGCGGTAAACTCACCGGTCATACTCATTGGGCAAGCACCCGGGGACAAGGAAGGACCGGCGGGTAAGCCCTTCGCCTGGACCGCCGGCAAGACCCTGTTCAAATGGTTCGAAGCCATCGGCCTGGATGAATCGCAATTCCGCAGCCGGGTCTATATGGCCGCGGTATGCCGCTGTTTCCCCGGCAAGAATCCCAAGGGGGGAGACCGGGTGCCGAATCAGCAGGAAATCGCCACCTGCCGACAATGGATACAGACGGAATTCGATCTGCTGCAGCCGCAACTGCTGATTCCGGTGGGCAAACTGGCGATCCACCAGCTGCTGCCGGTGGACAGACTGGTGGATATCATCGGCAAGCAACACCAAGTCAGAGTCGATGACCGACCTACCGACATGATTCCTTTGCCCCACCCATCCGGTGCCTCAACCTGGCATCGAACCGAACCGGGGAAATCATTACTGCAGGACGCCCTGAGTCTGATCGGCAAACATCCCGCTTGGCGAGGTTTACTCGATGACGATTGAAACCCTCTGCGACGGGCCGAATGCTGCCGATACCAAGCTGATCTTGGCACATGGCGCCGGCCAGGGTATGGATTCGCCTTTTTTGGCCCAAATCGCAGAGCGCGTGGCCGCACATCGACACCAGGTGGTTCGTTTCAACTTTCCCTATATGCAGACTCAGGTATTGACGGGCAAGCGACGTCCCCCCGACCGGGAGCCAAAACTACTCGACAGCTGGCGCAAAATCGTCAATCGGGTTCGCCGGCAGCACTCAGGAAAGCTCTTGATCGGAGGAAAATCCATGGGTGGGCGCATGGCCAGCCTATTGGCGGATGAACTGCAGGTCGATGGCCTGATCTGTTTGGGCTACCCCTTTCACCCACCCGGTAAGCCGGAACGACTGCGCACCAAACACCTCGCCGGGCTGCAAACACCCACCTTGATCTGCCAGGGAGAGCGAGATACCTTTGGCAAACGGGAAGAGGTCGCGCACTATTCGCTTTCAGAGAAAATCCAGCTTTACTGGCTGATAGATGGCGATCACAGCTTCAAGCCGCGCAAGGCCTCGGGTATCGACTTGCAACACAACCTGGACGCGGCCGCAGAGGCAATCCTCAACTTCATTAGGGAATCCACATGACGCATATCATCAAACTGGAAAAATGGAATCCGCAAAACGATGGTGCTCTCAATGAGGGTAATATGCGGAAAAAACTGGAAGCCCTGGGCTACCAGGTCAACTGCTACGTCTATCCACCGGATACCTGCTTCCCCGAACATTCCCACAGCGTGGACAAGATCGACGGGGTATTGAGTGGACGCTTCCAGATGTGCATGCACGATCAGACCCTGGTCCTCGAGGCGGGAGACTGCCTGTGGGTCCCGAAGGGCGTGGCGCACAGTGCGGAGGTGTTGGGCGATCAGGCCGTGGTGAGCCTGGATGCCGTGCGCCGCAACTGAAACTTACCAGAGAGACAATTGCCTGGGATCTGCCGCGGGTTTGACAAAGCGACGGCAATCGAGACGTCTGAACTCCTGAAAACCAAGTCGCTTCCAGGCCAGCTGGAAACGCTGGGCGAGCAGCTCTGCATAGGCCCCCTGCCCGGTCATGCGGGTTCTGAAATCCGTTTGGTAGAGTTCCCCACCGCGCGTATCGCGAATTCGCCTCAGCACCCTTTGTGCCTGGTCCGGCACATGGACCTGCAACCATTCACTGAACAGGGAGGCGACTTCCAGCGGCAGACGCAACAGTATATATCGCGCGTTTAGCGCACCACGCTGCCTGGCCAAACTCATAATCCGCTCCATCTCCGAGTCGGTCAGCACCGGTATGACGGGGGCGACCAGCACCCCCACAGGTATACCCGCCTCGGCCAGCCTGTGGATCGTTTGCAAGCGCCTTTGCGGTGCAGCCGCTCTGGGCTCGAGCTTACGGGACAGATCCTGCTTGAGCGTCGAGAAAGAAATAATCACCTGCACTTGTTGTTTGCGGGCCATTGCCGCCAACAGGTCGATATCCCGTTCCACCAGGGACGACTTGGTGATGAGGGTCAGCGGATGAGCGCAGGACTCGAGCAGTTCGAGGAGCTTTCGGGTCAGGCGCAGCTCCTGCTCCACCGGTTGATAGGCATCGGTGATGCCACCCACGGCAAGCGGGGCACACTGGTAGTTGTCCGCCGCCAGTTCACGTCTCAAGCAATCGACCATGTCGGGTTTGTGATAGAGCCGGCTCTCGAAATCCAGTCCCGGGCTGTGACCCAGCCAGGCATGGGTGGGTCGGGCGTAGCAATAGATACAACCGTGTTCACAACCGCGATAGGGATTGAGGGAGCGATCGAATGGCACGTCCGGCGACTGATTGTAGGTGATCACCGAGCGGCTCTGGTCCACCTGGAGGGTTGTCTTGAGCCTTTCAGGCTCCGCCTCGAGGCTGCCCCAACCGTCATCGAACGCCTCCCGGCTGAAACGCGCATAGCGATTCTCCGGATTGCTCAGTGCACCCCGGCCTTTCACACCTTCAATTCTGCCTGGTTGCGGTTGTTTCGACCTTTTCATGGTTTTCTCGCATCACCGAATATCGCAGAATAGACGATTACTGCTTGCACTCAAAGGAGGCCCCATGTCAGAAGCCGGCAAATTCACTATCCATCTGGAACAGGAGGAGGGTTATGCCTTCCGGGTGAAGTTCGACATCAAGAAGGCGGACGATATCCTGATGGATGAGCCTCCGCCGCTCGGCGAACGCAACGGCCCCAACGCCTCCCGCCTGCTGGCCGCCGCCGCGGCCAACTGCCTGAGCGCCAGCCTGATGTTCTGCCTGGCCAAGGAGGAAGTGCCCGCCGAGAGTGTCAAGACCGAGGCCACCTGCACTCTGGTACGCAACGAGAAAAAACGCCTGCGGGTGGGCCGACTGGACATCAGAATCACCGCCGGTGATGAGCTGCTGCAGTCGAAGAGGCTGGATCGCTGCATGAGCCTGTTCGAGGACTTCTGCGTGGTCACCGCGAGCATCCGCGACGGCATTCCGGTCGGTGTGGAAGTGGTCAACGAGGCCGGAGAACTACTGCATCAGGGAGAATAGCCGATGGGCCAGACGATCCAACTCGAAACCGCCGACGGTCAGCCATTCGACGTCTACACCGCCGGCCCGCAAGACGCCACAGGCGCGGTGATGATCCTGCACGAATGGTGGGGTGTGATGCCGCACAACCGGGACTGGGCAGACCGGCTGGCCGACCTGGGTTACCGGGCCATCGTCGTGGACCTGTATGACGGTCGGGTCACCGATGAAATGGAGGTGGCGAGCGGTTGGATGCGAGAGATCGATCAGACGCTGGCGGACGAAAAACTCAAGGCCGCCCTGGACTATCTAGAAACACCCGGCCGTACCATCGTCACCTACGGCTGTTCCTTTGGCGGCAAGGAATCGATGCAGGCCACCCTGCTGGCCCCGGATAAGGTCGCCGCCACCATTCTTGCCTACTGCCGGATGGAAACCGACGTGGAGAAACTCAAGACCCTGCAAGGTCCGGTGCTGGCGATCTACGCCCAGCAGGAACGCAACTGGCCGCAGAAACAGGAGGACTTCGAGGTAGCCATGGCCTTTGCCGGCAAGGATACCCAAGGGGTGGGCTACGACGCCGCGCATGGCTTCACCAATCCCACCAGCCCGCGTTATGACGCCGAAGCCGATAAGGCGGCATGGGAAACCATTGTCAGATTTCTCCAGCTCCACTTGGGCGGATCATAGACAACCGACGATCAGCACGGGTTTTTCTTGTGGCAACCAGGCTGGACAATACGCCAGTTGCATTCCTTATGGCCCGGCTAGGGGAACGAGAATGGTGACCGACGACGGAAAGCCTGTCGCGGCAGTCCTGATCCCCTCATTATAATCAGCTGGCGATACACTCACAGCATGGACTTGTATCGCGGCACCATATTGACCGCTTCCATCATTCAGATGGAGCTTATGCAAAAGACCGTCCTCTAGATCTTGTAGGACCAGATCCAGATCACCATCTCCATCAGCGTCACCCAGGGTAATATCCAAAGTCCCTGAGGTCTTTTCAGCTATCAGGCTACCGCTACCGAAACTTCCCGTACCATCGTTGAGATAAAGGCTGCTCGCCTGGGACAAATTTCCGACGACGAGGTCCAGGTCACCATCCCCATCCACATCGCCCAGCTCAATATCATAGGTGTCGGCATGATCGGTTAGGATGTCTTCGCCGGCAGTGAAATTACCAATGCCATCGTTTCGATAGAGCCTGTTGCAGTTCGAGGCATTGCCGGTCACCAAATCGAGATCACCATCGCCGTCCACATCGCCCAGAGCGATAGCCAATGTGTCGAAGGCCCCTGCGCTGATGTCTCTGCCGGCATCATAGTTGCCTAAACCATCATTCAAATAGAGTCGGTTGGGTCGATGCCTGTACCCGACGATAAGATCGAGATCATTGTCACCATCCACATCACCCCTGCTTACTGCGTTTCTGTTACCGGCCTCTGCCGCGATATCAGGGCCGCTGAACGCATGGAGTACTGGAATGGCGGTCAATAGACACATGGTCAGCGCCGAACTCAGCAAGAACCTGCTGGTCTTTTTGTTATATAAATCGGTCAGTAAAGTGCTCACATCATACACCCTGTCTGTTTTCGATGACTCCTTAACGACCTGAGAATGACGGACTTTAGGGGCTGAGGACTTCACCCCAAGCGATCCGTGAACTGGATCCAGCCACTGATCGGGTTTGAATCACATGGAATGACTCGCTGACAAGATTGGACCATTGACCTGGCAGGCCGAACAACGATGGTGTATTGAGATGGTGATGCTGGGTAAGCGATCTAAGCGCAATTGTCGCTTAGGGCTTTTTGGCCCGAGAGTCAAAAAAAACCCTGCTCGATGAGCAGGGCCAGATGATTCCGCTGAGTAGTTCCCTTGCTATGCTTTTTTCCTTCGAGTCGCGAATCCCAATCCCGCCAGGCCTACTCCCGGGAGCAGTAAACTGGCGGGTTCGGGTACGGAGGCTGTGGGTGAATAGGCTGTGATCAGGCGTGTCCAGTCACCTGGTGAACCCGCTGACCATCTGATATCAGTGTTCTCACCATTGAAAACAGTGGTATCACCACCCTCCAACCCACGTAGTCTGAAATCATTGTAGTCCAGGCCAGGAAGTCCGAGTGCATCATCGCTGTCGAACAGGTTTTGATCTGCGGTGATGAATGCGAACACCTGGGAATCGAGATTGATGGTCGCAGAAACAGTACTGCTAGAACCGTTGCCGGGATCCCACTGCAGGTAGTGGCTGGAAACGATCGTTCCCGCCTGTATCAGAAAATCGCCATTACCGAGAGCTGTGATGAAATCCGCTGTGGGATCGAACACCCGGTCCACCCGGAGATCTTCCGTCAGCGTGACGTTCTGTCGTTCATCCCAAGTCAACAGGATACCGTCGTTGGGATTTGGCAGGACTGGATTGGGGGGTGTAGTGGTGATGACACAATCGATGGCGCCGGTACAATTGGTGATGCTCACCAGCGTCGCACTAGCCGACAGGCTGCTGATGGCACAGAAAGCAGCAAGCACGACTGTATTGGTTGAATGCATGTATCCTTTGTCCCTGCATTGATGACTGTGATTCACTGGACTCTGGTCCGCTCGATGGGAATTAAAGCAATCAACATACCATTATTTTTTTTATTCATTTTCAGCAGGTTGCAATGAGACATCAATATCAAGTGTCAATTATCCCGACACATAAACCAGATCGGGTTCTCGATGACGCATAACCTGATACGACACACCCAGCTATCCTGCTGTTTTTTGAGGCATTCTGTTCAAGCGTGAAAGTGTAAATAATATCGACAATGAAAGTAGCGCTGGTAGCACATCACGCTTTGCTTCAGCGCCGTAATGGCTCATGACCCTTCGACTGTTGCTCCCATTGACTCCACCACGGCACACCAACCCTCCGCCAAGTTCTGCAGGTTGTAGCCACCACCTCCCAGAGCCAACAATCGCCCTGAAGCGTGACGGTCTGCCAGTAGACTCAACCTTTCCGCTGCATGGCGGTGTGCGGCACTGCTGTAGGCCATGTGAGTGATCGGGTCGCCGGCGATACTGTCGGCACCGGCCTGCAGCAGGATGAACTCCGGGGCCGCCTTGTCGACAAAACTTTCCACCTGTTCCCAGCATTTAACGAACAGCTCGTCGTTAGCGCCTGGTGGCATGGGGATATTGAGTTTGGTACCTATCGCGGTACCCTTACCGGTCTCTTCCAGCGCTCCCGTACCGGGATAGAGGAAACGGCCATCCTCGTGCATGTCAGCGAAGATCAGATCGGCATCCTCCTCGAAGGCATAGAAGACCCCGTCCCCATGATGGGCGTCGATATCCACATAGGCCAGGCGTTGGATAGCGTGGCGCTGACGCAAGGCCTGAATGGCGACACCGCAATCATTGAAGACACAAAAGCCTGCTGCGGAGTCCGGTCGGGCGTGGTGCAACCCGGCGATGGGCACGAAGGCACGCCTGAATTTACCATTCACCAGATCATCGACAGCCTGCAGTACGGTACCCACCACCCTGGCAGAGGCCTCGAAGACACCGGGAAAGGCCGGCGTGTCACCGTAATCCAGATAGCCTGTTCCAGTCTTTGAGAGATCCACCACCCGTTGCACGTAATCGTGTGTATGAAAAGACTCGATAACTTCTCTTTGTGCCATGCCGGGTGGTGCCAGGTGGCACTTACGGTCCAACCCGAGCTGCCTGAATCGATCCAGAAAGGCCTCATGCCGCGCCGGGCCGAAGGGATGGCTGGCGCCAAAATTATAATCCCCCAGACGCCCGCCAGCATAGACGGCGACCGGCTTCATCCCGCTTCGGGATAGCCGACACCACAACCGCCCAGGCCACAATATCCATGGGGATTCTTGGCCAGGTATTGTTGGTGATACTCCTCGGCGAAATAGAAAGGTGGTGCGGGCAGGATCTCAGTGGTGATCGGCGCCGAGGTCACCTGCTGCAGGGTGTGCTGGTAGATATCCCGCGACTGTTTGGCCTGTTGTTGTTGAGACTCGCTGAAGGTATAGATTCCTGAACGGTATTGGGTACCCACATCATTCCCCTGGCGCATTCCCTGAGTCGGGTTATGGCCCTCCCAGAACGCCTTGAGCAGCTGCTGATAGTCGATCTTTGCCGGATCGAAGACCAGTCTCACCACCTCATTGTGTCCGGTCATACCCGTGCAGACCTCTTCATAGGTCGGATTGGGAGTGAAGCCCGCTGCATATCCCACTGCGGTGGAATAGACTCCGTTGATCTCCCAAAACCGACGTTCCGCACCCCAGAAACAACCCATGCCGAACATCGCCTGTTTCAAATGGGCCGGGAATGGCCCGGCGAGCGGATGTTGATTGACGAAATGTGCGGTCGGTACGGACATGCGAATCTGCCGCCCGGGTAACGCCTCATCCGGTTCCGGCATGGTGGTTTTACGACCCAGTCCAAACATGGGATTCTCCAGATTGATGGTTATTTAAGACTATAACCCTAATCTGGCTGTGTGCTTACCCCACAGGATGTGGTTATTTACTATTGAAAGATCTTCGACAGATAGATGCCATACCCGGCACCGGCGCCGACCAGCAGGATGCCAAGCCAGAGGATCCAGCGCCCGGAACGGTTTCCTCTATTGGCCACCTGAATTGCTGCCTGGTTGGCCAAATGCTCGTCCAGGATCTGTTCCACCGTCTCAGTCGCAGTGGAATTGGATACCTCCTGGGCGACTTGGGCAGATGTCTCCCTGACAACGGCCTCCATTGAACCCTCGGTCACAACCCGAATGTGTTCCAACATCTCGTGCTTGTCCGGAACCTGGGCGAGGATCTCGTCTTTGAGCATCTGCATCCGCTTGGTGAAGTCGTTGGCCAGCTCGTGTACCTGTTCATAGATACTGGCCTCGATCAATCCCTCCACAGTGCGCTCATTGACCTGCCGTACGAACTCTTCCATCTCGCTGTTGACCTGAGAGACCACCTCCCCGCGCAGGGAATCGAGATCCACTTCAGGTGGCTTGATCTCGCCCAGTCGCTTCTCAACCAACGACTTGACCATGGGCTCGAGCATTTCATTGAGCGTATCTTGCGCAACCTCTCTGGCGATGGCATCGGCCTTTTCTTGAGCGATGCCCGCCGCCACGGATTCCGTTGTCGATCTGGCCGCTTCGATGGCCAATTCACGGAGCCTGTCCTCGGATATCCCAGCCGCAAGCGGAGTCGCGGTCTCTATGGCGGCCTCCCCGGCAGGTCCCGATTCCTCTTTCTTGTTGTCGATCAGCTGAATGATCTCTTTGAGACTGTCATCGGTCGGAGGCTTGGCGAGGATCCCCAGCGCGCCATGATCCACCGCGGCCTCCATGTAACGTTCGCCTTCATTGGCGGTACACATCACCACCGGTGTGTGCGTGAACCGCTCATCCTTTTTGATCTCGGAGATGGTCTCCAGCCCATCCATGCCATCCATTAAAAAGTCCACGAAGATGGCGTCCGGAGTCTTGGACTTCAGCTGTTCCAGAGCCTGCTCTCCCGATTCAGCCATATCCACTTCGTCAAAGCCATTCTTCTTCAGCAATCGACCTAATACGATACGGGCTGATTTCGAATCATCGACTAGGAAAGCATGTTTAGCCACGTCTGAGTCTCCAATTTGGCGATTTTTTCTTGAGCGTTCGATCAATCAAAGCAATGGCAATTCGCGAGAATCGCTCCATGTCATATAATCAGCGACCATTTTTCTATTTTCCTGAGTGTTTTCATGTCTGGCCGCAACCCGCAAAATCTTACCCCGGAACTCGAAACCATGCTACGCGAGCGGATTCTGGTACTCGATGGTGCCATGGGCACCATGATCCAGCGCCACAAACTCACCGAGCAGGACTACCGGGGTGAACGCTTTAAGGAATGGCCCATGGAATTAACGGGCAACAACGACCTGTTGGTGCTGAGTCAACCCGCCCTCATCCGTGACATTCACCTGGCTTACCTGGAGGCAGGCGCGGACATCCTGGAGACCAACACCTTTGGTGCAAACCAGATTTCCATGGCCGACTATGGCATGCAAGAACTGGTCTACGAAATGAATGTGGCAGGCGCTCGACTGGCCCGTGAAGTGGCAGACAAGTTCACTACCCCAAGCAAACCCCGTTACGTGGCGGGGGTACTCGGACCAACCAACCGCACCGCGTCAATCTCCCCGAATGTAAACGATCCGGGTGCACGCAACATCAGCTTCGAACAACTGGTTGAAACCTACTGCGAGGCAATCCGCGGCCTGATCGAAGGCGGCGCCGATCTGTTGTTGATCGAGACCATCTT